>LJHX01000016.1 GCA_001295935.1 alpha proteobacterium AAP81b | reverse complement strand
CGCTCATGCGGCACCTCTCCACGCCGCGCACCCCCTTCAGCTTGTCACAACCCGCCCCTATCGTGCCGCCGATGATGATGCGCCTGCTGCCCCTGTTGCTGCTGCTCCTCGCCGCCTGCACGCCCAACACAAGGCTGGCGACATCCGAGCCGCGTCCGCCGCTGATCCTGATCTCGGTCGATGGCCTGCGCGCCGATTATCTCGACCGCGGCATCACCCCCAACATCGCCGCGCTCGCCGCCGGCGGCGCGCGCGCGGCGATGCGGCCGAGCTTCCCGTCGCTGACCTTCCCCAACCACTACACCCTGGTCACCGGGCTGCGGCCGGATCGCCACGGCATCGTCAACAACAATATGGAGGACCCGGCGCTCGGCAAATTCGCGCTGTCGAACCGCGACGCCGTCACCGATCGCCGCTGGTGGGATGCTGCCGAGCCGATCTGGGTCACCGCCGAAAACGCTGGCATCCCGACGGCGACGATGTTCTGGCCGGGCTCCGAAGCGGCGATCCACGGCGTTCGCCCGCGGCAATGGCTGACCTTCGACGCGGCGCTGCCCAACCCGGCGCGCGTTACCCAGGTCCTCGCCTGGCTCGGCCAGCTGCAGCGCCCGGGGCTGGTGGCTTTGTATTTCGACAGCGTCGACCACGACGGGCACGCCTTCGGCCCCGACTCGCCGCAGGTGAATACGGCGATCGCCGAGGTCGACGCCCGCATCGGCGACCTCGTCGCCGGGCTCCGCGCGAAAGCCCTCGCCGCCAACATCGTCCTCGTCGCCGATCACGGCATGGCGGCGGTGGCGCGCGAGCGCACGGTGCTGCTCGCCGACCTGCTGCCGGCGGGCAGCTATCGCCTCGTCGCCGGCGGCGCGGTGGCGGCGATCGTCCCGGCCGACGGCCAGGCGGCGGTGGTCGAAGCGGCGCTGCGCAAGCCCCACGACCACATGCGCTGCTATCGCAAGGGCGAGCTGCCGAAAGCCCTTCACTATGGCGCCAACCCGCGCGTGCCGCCGCTCGTCTGCCTCGCCGCCCCCGGCTGGCTGATCTTCGCCGACCCCGCCAAGCCCGACGCCGGCCCGCTCGCCGGCATGCACGGCTATGATCCGGCGCTGCCCGACATGGCGGCGGCGTTCGTCGCCAACGGCCCGGCCTTCCGCGCCGGCACAAGGCTGCGCAGCTTCGACAATGTCGATATCTACCCGCTGCTGATGCGGCTGCTCGATCTCAAGCCGTTGGCATCCGATGGCACGATCGCCCCTCTGCGCCCGGCGCTGGCCGCGGTGCGCTAATCCAGCGACTGTGGGTTGACCCGCTTCAGGCTGCCGCCGGGGATGTTGACCGCGGTGATGATGTTGCGCGGCACCTGCTGGCCGCGCCAGGTCCAGTTGGCGGTCGGCGTATGCGAACCGCGAACGAGATACGCGGCATGATCGTCCCACGCCGCGGTCTCGATCGTCGCCATCCCGACATTGTGGGTGTAGCGCACATAGGATGACATGGCGCCATTGGCGGGGGACAGGCTGTAGCCCATGCGGCGGCCGGTGAAACCGACCAGCGCATCGGCGAAAGCCTTGGCTTCCGCCTTCCACTGCGTCAGCATCCTGCCCTCATCATAGCCGGTGATCGGTTTTTCGGTATAGGCCACGACGAAGAGATAGGTCGCCGCCGCCGGCGCCGTCGGGGTGTGATTGGTGACGAACTGCGCGAACTCGGCGGCGCGCGCCGCGGCATTGGTATGTGCCGAGGCGACGTGCACGCCGAACAGCCCCGTCGGCGTCTGCAGCACGATGGCGCGACAGGCGGCGATCGACGGAAAGCCGAGCTGCGCCGCATCATAGCCGAGATGGTGTTCAGAAAGTTCCGGCATTGCATCCCCCCTTGATGTCGCGAGGATAGCCAGCCGGCGCCACCGGCGGAAGATCGTTTCGCGGCGCCGATGCGCCACACTTGTCGTGGCAGCGGCGGCGTTTTAACGCCGCGCAACAATGAACCCGACTTCCCCCGGCACAGCGATCGTTACCGGCGGTGCCAAGCGCATCGGCGCGGCGCTCGTCCGCGCGCTCGCCGCCGATGGCTGGCACGTCGTCATCCATTGCAACAGCTCGGTCGCCGATGCCGAAGCCCTCGCCGCCGAGCTCGGCCGCGCGGCCGTCGTCGCCGCCGATCTCGCTGACCCCGCCGCCGCCGAGACCATTATCGCCGCCGCTTGCCGCTTCGTCGCCGCCGGCGCGCCGCCGCTGGCGCTGCTGGTCAATTCGGCGTCGCGCTTCGATTATGACGCGATCGAGGATTTCACCGCCGAAACCTTCGACCGCCATATGGCGATCAATTTGCGCGCCCCGGCGCTGCTCGCCCGCGCCTTCGCCGCGGCGCTGCCGGCGGCCGACGCGCCCGCCTTGGTGGTCAATTTGCTCGACGCCAAGCTCGCCAGCCTCAACCCCGATTATTTCACCTACACGCTGTCGAAGATCGGCCTCGGCGGGCTGACCGAGCTCATCGCCCGCCGCTATGCCCCGCGGCTGCGCTGCATCGGCATCGCCCCGGCGGTGACGCTCGTCAGCGGGCCGCAGAGCCGCGAGAATTTCGACGCGGTGCACGGCATGAACCCGCTCGGGGTCGGCGTGACGGTTGGCGATATCGTCGCGGCCTTGCGCTTCGCCATTGCCACGCCGACCTTCAACGCCCAGACGCTCGTCCTCGATGGCGGCCAGCGCCTGCTCGGCCTGCCGCGTGACGTGGCTTACATGGTGACCGAATGACGACCGATGTCCTGACCGAAACCCCCGTGCTGCACGGCCTGGTGCCGCGCGCGCTGGCGGCGAAAAGCCACAAGATCCTGCTCGAGGATTTCGACCTGCCGGTCGATATCGGCTTCCACGATTTCGAAATCGGCACGCCGCAGCGCCTGCGCGTCAACATCGAGGTCTGGCTGGCACCGACGCATTTCCCGCGCTGCGACACCGTGGCGTCGGCGTGGAACTACGACGTGCTGCGCTCGTCGGTTCTAGCGCTCGTCGCCGGCCGGCGCTTCAACCTGCAGGAAACGGTGGCGCACGAAATCTACGATTTGATCGCGGCGCGGGACGGGGTGACGGCGGTGCGGGTGTCGACGCGCAAGCCGGATATTTATCCGGATTGTGCCGCGGTAGGGGTGGAGTTGAGCAGCTTCTGAGGGACACACCCCTCTCCCGCAAGCGGGAGAGGGAAGCAGTCGTGACCGAGAGGTCTACACTATCGCAGCAGGTCGCTCGCAAAATACTGGTACGCTGTCACCATAGTTCTGTCGCCGTCGTTTCTGCGGTAAACATATACAGCTTGAAGCAGATATATTCAATACATAGTTTTATGGCATATTGGACAATCATGAACAATACAAACGTCGTAGAATCTAAATGCCTTAAACTTGCTATTTATCCGATCGTCTCGAAAGGGTGTTCCGCAGTTTGTGCATCGCGATATCAATAACAATGCTATAGAGAAGGGGCTAGGGACTACAACCCATCGGGTTCCTAACGTCGGATAGAAAACCATTACTACAAATAAAGAGGACTGCGCGGTGAGGAGTAGCCCTATTAGAAGGATTTTCTTCACAACCGCATCACTTGCATGCAGGGGAGGCATTTACCTACCGTACCCAACGCTTATGCCTAGGTTTCCGTTGGTTGAATAGCCCATTTGGGAAATCGGTGATAGTGTAAATGCGAGACAGTGCACCAGTCTACAAATAGATCAGTGCGCTGTCACGGCAATTCCGGATTGCGGCAAACAGCGGACATCTGGCTGCTCGGCTCCCCCTGTCCTACAAGGCCCAAACAGGCTATACGGCCCGGACGAAAACAGTCGCATTTGACTCACCTCAAACACGCTCTTTCTCATCGTCGGACGACTGAACTTCGGTAGACTTCCGCGCGCCACCGACCGCCGCGCAAAACCGGCCGAAACCGTAAACTTAGACAACTTCCGCCTCAGCCGAGCCGCTCCCGATGCCAGCGCAGATGGTCACTAATGAAACTCTGGATGAACCAATAGCCGTGATCATAGCCGGCGTGGCGGCGCAGCGTCAGCGCGATGCCGGCGGCGGCGCAGGCGGCTTCGAGGCGTTCGGGCTGCAACTGGCTGGCGAGGAAATTGTCGGCCAGCCCCTGATCGACGAGTAGCTCCTCGACCCGCGCGCCGCCGGCGATCAGCGCGCAGGCGTCGTGCGCCGCCCACGCCGCGGGATCGTCGCCGAGATACAAGGGCAGCGCCTTCTGCCCCCAGGGCACCGCGCTCGGCGCGACGATCGGCGCGAAGGCCGAAACGCTACGGAAGCGGCCGGGGTGCTGCAGCGCCAGGGTCAGCGCGCCATGGCCGCCCATGCTGTGCCCGGTGATCGACTGGCGGCCCATGTCGGCAGCCCAGTTCGCCGCGATCACCCCCGGCAGTTCGTCGATCAGCCAGCTCGCCATGCGGAAATGCGGCGCCCAGGGGGCCTCGGTCGCGTCGAGGTAGAAGCCGGCGCCCTTGCCCATGTCATAGGCCGGATCGTCGGCGACGCCCTCGCCGCGTGGCGAGGTGTCGGGGGTGACGAGCATCAGGCCCAATTCCGCCGCCAGCCGCTGGGCGCCCGCCTTGATCGCGAAAGTCTCCTCGGTGCAGGTCAGGCCCGCCAGGCACCAGAGGATGGGGAAGGGGCCTTCGCCCGGCGGCGTGAAGACGCCGAAGCGCATTGCCGTTTGCGTGGCGGCGCTGGCATGGCTGTGGAAGCTCTGCCGCCCGCCGTGGCAGGCCCCCGATGACAGCGTCTCCATCAATAGACCACCACCGAGCGGATCGATTCGCCGCTGTGCATCAGGTCGAAGGCGCGATTGATGTCCTCCAGATCAAGGACATGGGTGATCATCGGGTCGATCTCGATCTTGCCGCCCATGTACCAGTCGACGATCTTCGGAACGTCGGTGCGCCCGCGCGCCCCGCCGAAGGCCGAGCCCTTCCAGACGCGCCCCGTCACCAGCTGGAAGGGCCGGGTGGCGATCTCTCGCCCCGCCTCGGCGACGCCGATGACGATGCTCTCCCCCCAGCCGCGGTGGCAGGCTTCGAGCGCGGTGCGCATGACGTCGGTGTTGCCGGTGCAATCGAAGGTGTAGTCGGCGCCACCGTCGGTCAGCGCGACGAGATGCGCGACGAGATCGCCGCTGACGTCCTTGGGATTGACGAAATCGGTCATGCCGAAACGCCGGCCCCATTCGGCCTTGGCGGGGTTGAGATCGACGCCGACGATCTGGTCGGCGCCGACCAGCCGCAGCCCCTGGATGACGTTGAGGCCGATGCCGCCGAGCCCGAAGACGATGGCGCGCGCGCCGGGTTCGACCTTCGCCGTCTTGACCACCGCGCCGACGCCGGTGGTGACGCCGCAGCCGATGTAGCACGCCTTGTCAAAGGGCGCGTCGGGCCGGATCTTCGCCACCGCGATCTCGGGGAGCACGGTGAAGTTGGAAAAGGTCGAGCAGCCCATATAGTGGAAGATCGGCTGCCCGCGGTAGCTGAAGCGGCTGGTGCCGTCGGGCATCACGCCCTTGCCCTGCGTCGCCCGGATGGCGGTGCACAAATTGGTCTTGCCGCTGAGGCACGATTTACACTGGCGGCATTCGGGGGTGTAGAGCGGGATGACGTGATCGCCCGGCGCGACCGAGGTCACCCCCGGCCCGACCTCGCGGACGATGCCGGCGCCTTCATGGCCGAGGATCGACGGGAACAGGCCCTCGCTGTCCTTGCCCTCGAGCGTATAGGCGTCGGTGTGGCAGATGCCCGTCGCCATGATCTCGACGAGCACCTCGCCGGCCTTGGGCCCTTCGAGATCGACTTCGACGATTTCGAGCGGCTGGTTGGCGGCAAAGGCGACGGCGGCGCGGGTTTTCATGGGTGCAGGCTCCTGTTGCCGCGCCGCTTAACGCGCCGCGACGCAAAGGCGAAGGGGCAGGGGGCGCGCGGGCCTTGCTTTTTCAGGCCGAAAGTCGCACATGCGCGGCGCTGTCATGGGCGCATCGCGTCCCGGGCCTTTTGGGCACGCGCGGCGTTTTCGGAACAGGACAGGGATGATTTATGGCCTTTGGCAGGAATTCGGCTTTGCAGGCGTTTGACACGACCCTCCCCGGCATGATCGGGGCCTGAGCCGGATGCCGAAGGAAGAAATCATCAAGATCGAAGGCGAGATCACCGAGATCCTGCCCGACGGTCGTTTCCGCGTCCGTCTCGAAAACGAACATGAAATCATCGCCTATACCGCCGGCAAGATGCGCAAGAACCGCATCCGCTCGATCGTCGGCGACCGCGTCCATGTCGAAATGACGCCCTACGACCTCGACAAGGGCCGGATCGTCTTCCGCGAGAAGACGGCGCCGATGCCGATGAATCAAAGGCGTTTTTTCAGGAAGTGACGCGCGGCGCGGCGGCGCGCTGGAGGAAATTTGCGCAGCGAATTTCTGAAGCAAGCCGACTCGCGCAAGCGCGGCCGGCGGGGCGCCGGACCTCGAGCCAGGCGAACCCGTCCGACGGCGCGGCTTTGCCGCGCTCTTCCGTTTCTGTATTCAAGCGACCAAGCGGACTCGGCGGCTCTGCCGCCGGCCGCGCCTGCTAGCCGAACCCTTGCCCCCCGTCCTTCGACATGGCAGCCAGCACAGATGCGCATCCTCCTCGCCGCCTTGCTGCTCGCCGCCCCCGCCGTCGCCGCGCCGCCACCCCCCGCATCCCCCACCGAACTCAAGACGACGATCACCGCGCTCGTCGGCTTCGGCACCCGCCACACCCTCTCCGACACCAGTTCGGAAACCCGCGGCATCGGCGCCGCCCGCCGCTACGCCCAGCGCCGCTTCGAAGCGATCTCGCGCGATTGCGGCGGCTGCCTGACCATCGACCTGCCGGCCAAGATGATGACCAGCGCGCGGGTGCCGGTGCCTGCCGAGGTCGTCGACGTCCTCGCCATCCAGAAGGGCACCACCGACCCCGACCGCATCATCATCATGTCGGCGCATATCGACAGCCGCAATTCCGACCCGCTCGACGCCAGGGGCGATGCGCCAGGCGCCAATGACGATGGCTCGGGCACCGCCGCGGTGATCGAGGCGGCGCGGCTGCTGTCGAAGCAGAAGTTCGCCGCGACGATCGTCTATGCGGTGCTGTCGGGCGAGGAACAGGGGCTGCTCGGCGGCAAGATCCTTGCCGACACCGCCAAGGCGAGGGGCTGGCAGGTCGAGGCGGTGCTCAACAACGATATCGTCGGCAATTCCACGGGCTCGTCGGGGGCGAAGGACGACCGCACCGTGCGGGTCTTCTCGGAAGGCACCAAGGCAGTCGAGACCCCCGAGCAGGCCGGCCGCCGGCGCTACAATGGCGGCGAGGTCGATTCGTCGTCGCGCAACCTGTCGCGCTTCATCGCCGCGCTGGCGGCGCCGGCGCTGGCGGTCGAGCAGGTCTGGCGCACCGACCGCTTCGGCCGCGGCGGCGACCAGACGCCGATGCTCGAGGCGGGCTATCCCGCCGTCCGCATCACCGAGCGCCAGGAAAATTACGACCGCCAGCACCAGAATGTCCGCACCGAGGCCGGGCGGCGCTATGGCGACCTGCTCGACGGCGTCGACTTCGCCTATCTGGCCAAGGTCACCGATCTCAACGTCCGCGCCCTGGCGGCACTGGCGACGGCGCCGGCGCCGCCCAGGGGCGTGACGATCGAGGGCCAGGTGTCGCCCGACACCGTGTTGAAATGGCAGGCCGTGCCGGGCGCCACCGGCTATCGCGTCTGGTGGCGGCACACGACCGCGGCGCAGTGGCAGGAACATCGCGACGCCCCCGCCGACGCCACCAGCCTGACGCTCAAGGGCATCGACATCGACAGCTGGTTCTTCGGCGTCGCGGCGCTCGGCCCCGGCAGGACGATGAGCCCGGTGGTCTTCCCCGGCCCGGCGGGGGCGTTTTGAGCCGCCGCGGCCGGCATCGGCGGGCGGCGTGAGCCCCATGAGCGATCTCAACGTCATCGCCGCCGGCGACGGCCCCGGCCTGTTGTTCATTCATGGCGCCGGCGGCAATGTCGGCGCCTGGGACGCGCAGTTCCGCGCCTTCGCGCCCCGCCACCGCGTCATCGCCTATGACCTGCCGGGGTTCGGCCGCTCGGTGGCGCCCGACGCTGCGACTTTCGCCGACCATTTCGCCGCCGCGGGCGCGGCGGCGCTCGATGCCGCGGGGGTCGCCCGCGCCACCGTCGTCGGCCAGTCGCTCGGTGGCTGGTCGGCGCTGCGGCTCGCGCTGGCGCACCCCGATCGCGTCGAACGGCTGGTGCTGTGCTGCACCATGGCGGGCATCGCGCATCCGCCGGCGCTCGCCGCCTTCGCCGCGGCGCGCGAGCAGATGGGCACGCGCGGCCCCTCGGCGCTGGCGCTGCCCGAGGCCTTCCGCGTCGCCCAGCCCGCCGCCGGCGCGCTCTACGACCTGATTACCGCCGGCAACCCGCCGCTCGATCCGACGCTCGGCGCGCTGGTCTTTGCCCCCGACGTGCTGGTGCCGGTGGCGCGCCTCGCCGAAGTGCAATGCCCCGTGTTGCTGCTCGCCGGCGAGCATGACGCGATCTGGCCGCCGGCATCGCTCGCCGGGCTGGTGCCGGCGTTCCGCGCCGCCCGGATGCATGTCTTTGCCGGTAGCGGCCACTCGCCCTATTTCGAGATGCCCGCGGCGTTCAACGCGGTGCTCGCCGATTTCATCGAGGCGGCGTGACGCGGTGAATCGGCGTGGCAGCGCCGCCGAAACGCGCTAACGCGGTGGCTCCCGCGGCAGTGCCGCCCTGCCCGAGGGGCCTGATCGATGACCCCCCGTGAACATCTGGCTACCGCCGCCATTCCGGGCGGTGGCGAACTGAAGCTGTTCCGCCGCGGCGAGGACTTCATGATCGTCCTCGATCGCAACGAGCTGATGAGCAGCAGGATGCGCGGGTCCGAGGAGGCGCTCGCGGCATTGGCGTGGGAGCGGCTCGAGGACCGGCCCGAGCCGCACTATCTGATCGGCGGCTATGGCATGGGCTTCACCCTGCGCCGCGCCCTCGGCCTGCTGGGGCCGGACGCGCGGGTGACGGTCGCCGAGCTGGTGCCCGAGGTCATCGCATGGGCGCGCGGGCCGATGGCGGCATTGACCGCCGGCTGCCTCGACGACCCCCGGGTGCAGGTAGCGATCGGCGATGTCGCGATCCTGATCGGCAAGGCGCGCGGTGTCTATGACGCGATCCTGCTCGATGTCGACAATGGCCCCGACGGGCTGGTGCGCGACGACAATGGCGCGATCTATGCGCGCACCGGGCTGGCGGCGGCGCGCGAGGCGCTGCGGCCGGGGGGCGTGCTGGCGGTATGGTCGGCGGCGCCCGATCCGCGCTTTGCGCGGCGGCTGGAACGCGCGGGGTTCGCCGTCGAGGAAGTCAAGGTGCGGGCGCGCGAGACCGGCAAGGGGCCGCACCACATCATCTGGTTTGCAACGCGGCCGTGACACCGGGACGGCCGTCGTCCCGGCGGCGCGGTCACCCGTGCCGCATCAACTGATGATCGCAAACTCGCTGGCGCTCGGCAGGGGGCGCGGATAGGTGAGGTCAAGGCCCAGCACGCCTTCCCAGTAATCGTTGCTGCCGAAGCCATAGGCGTCGAGGATATGGACGGTCTGGGTGCCGTCGGCCGATTCGAGGGTGATGACGAGATCGAGCGCCCGGGCGCTGTTGTTGACGGCAAAGCCGTCGACGACCTCGGCGGTCGACAGGAAGCTGACCCGAGCGCCGGTGACCGTGATGCCGGCGCCGAACTGGATCGTGTCGCCCTCGCTGCGGTAAAGGTCGGTGACGATATCGACCGCGCCGTCCGACACAGCATCGAACAGGAAAACATCGGCATCGACCCCGCCCTGCAAGATGTCGTCGCCCCCGCCGCCGATCAGCGTGTCATTGCCGCGCGCGCCGAGCACCCGGTCGTTGCCGCCGCCGCCATCGACGACATTGCCCGCGGTGTCGCCGGTCAGGCTGTCGCCGAACGCCGAGCCCGACAGATTTTCGAAGTTGCTGAGCGTATCGGTGCCGGCGCCCTGGGTGTTCTGGGCAAAGCGGAAGCCAAGATTGACGGTGACACCGCTGCCGGCGCTGGCATAGCTGGCGGTATCGGTGCCGTCGCCGCCGTCAAGGCGATCGTTGCCGGCGCCGCCGTCGATGCTGTCCGGGCCGGCGGTGCCGTCGATCGTGTCATTGCCCGGGGTTCCGCGGTTCGTGCCGCTGTCGCCGACATCGGTGACGGTGACCGCGATGGCCTGATCGTCCGACAGTCCGCCGCCGCTGGCGCGCACGACCACGTCATAGACGTTGTTTCCGCCGACATCGCCCGGCGCCTCGAAGTCGGGCGCGGCGAGGAAGCGCAGCGCGCCGGTGGCAGCGTCGATCCCGAACCGGCCGGCATCGTCGCCGCCGACGATGCCATAGCTGATCGTCGTTCCCGCATCGGCGTCGGTCGCGGCGACGGTCGTCACCGCGGTCTGGTTTTCGGCGACGTTGAGCGCGGCGGTGGCGCCGCCGCCGTTCGAGGTGATGACGGGGGCGTTGTCATCGACACCGGTGACGGTCACCGCGATGGCCTGCTCGTCCGACAGCCCGCCGCCGGTGGCGCGCACAACAACGTCATAGACATTGTTTCCGCCGACATCGCCGGGCGCCTCGAAGTCGGGCGCCGCGAGGAAGCGCAGCGCGCCGGTGATGGCGTCGATCTCGAACCGGCCGGCGTCGTCGCCGCCGACGATGCCATAGCTGATCGACGTTCCCGCGTCGGGATCGGTCGCGATGACGGTCGTCACCGCGGTCTGGTTCTCGGCGAGGTTGACCGATGCGGTGGCGCCGCCGCCGTTCGAGGTGATGACGGGCGGGCTGTCGACCAGATCGACCGGCCGGAAGAGCCGCGCTGCGACGCCGAACAAGCTGGTATCGCCGAGATTGCCGCTGAGGTCGCTCCAGGCGACCACAAGGGCGCCATCGGCAAGGGTCGCGATCTGCCCGCCGGCTTGTATCCGGTTTGTCTCGCTGTTGACGAGGAATTCGGTGCCGACCTTGCTGCCATCTGCGGCATAGACCTGAGCCTTGATGCTCGATTCGCTGGCGTCACCGAGTGTGCCGCTGTTATCGGTCCAGGTGATGACGAAGCCGCCATCGTCGAGTGCGGTCGACGTGGAACCGCTCTGAAAACCGTCCTTCTGGGTATTGACGAGGAATTCGCTGCCGACTCTGTCGCCGCTGGCATCGAAGCGCTGCGCCTTGATGCTGCGGAAGCTGTCATCGCCGAGCGTGCCGCTGTCGTCATTCCAGGTCACCAGAAAGCCGCCATCGGCAAGGCCGGTGACGCTGGCATCGCGCTGGTCCCTGCCGGTTGCCGTGTTGACGAGGAACTCGCCGCCCAGCTTGTTGCCGTTCGCATCGAAAATCTGTGCCTTGACGCCGAGGGAGTCGGTGTCGCCGCCGATACGGCTGGCGTCGTTCCAGACGATGACGAACCTGCCATCGGCGAGGCCGGTCGCGGCCGGAGTCGATTGATCTTCAACCTGGTTGGTGTTGACCAGGAACTCGCCGCCCAGCCGCTCGCCGCCGGCGCCGAACAACTGCGCCTTGACGGCGCCGTCCTCGATGTCGCCACTGGAATGATACCAGCTGACCACGAAGCCGCCGCCGGAAAGGCCGGTGATCACCGGATTGTACTGCCGATCTTCGGTCTCCGAATTGACCAGGAATTCGCTGCCGACCCGGTTGCCGTTGGCGGCAAAGATCTGTGCCTTGATGCTGGTGTTGCTGTCGTCACCGAGCGTGCCGCTGAAATCAGCCCAGGTCGCCACAAAGACGCCATCGGCGAGCGCGGTGATGCGCGGGAGAACCTGAGGACTGGCCGTCTCGGTGTTGACGATGAACTCGCCGCCGACCCGGTTGCCGTTGCTGTCGAACAACTGCGCCCGGATGTCCTGGTCGGGGGCCGTGCCGACGCCAGACAAGCGGCTCCCGTCCTCCCAGGCGACAACGAACCCGCCATTGTTCAGCGCGGCAATCGTCGCACCGCCCTGGGATCGCAGGGTTTCGGTGTTGACCAGAAACTCGCCGCCCGCCGGCACGAAGGGGGCGCGTTCATCGACATCGGTGATGGTAATGGCGATCGCCTGATCGTCGCTGAACACGCCGTCGCTGGCGCGGACGGTCACGTCATAGACATTGTCGCCGCCGGCATCGCCCGGCGCCTCGAAGTCCGGCGCCACCAGGAAGCGCAGCTCGCCGCTGGCGGCGTCGATCTTAAACAGCGCGGCATCATCGCCGCCGGCGATGCTGTAGGTGCGTGGGATCAGGTAGACATCGGCGTCGGTGGCGGCCACCCGGGTCACCAGTGTCTGGTTCTCCTCGACGAAAATGCCCGCCGTCGCGCCGCCGCCGTTCGACGTGATGATCGGCGGCAGGTCATTGGCGTCAAACTGGTCGTTGACCGTCACCGCGATCGCCTGATCGTCGTTGAGCGCGCCGTCGCTGGCGCGGACGATCACGTCGTAGACATTGTTGGCGCCGACATCGCCCGGCGCCTCGAAATCCGGCGCGGTGCGGAAGCGCAGCGCGCCGGAAGTGGCATTGATCTCGAAGCGATCGGCGTCGTCGCCGCCGACGATCCGATATTCGATCGTCGTGCCGGGGTTGACGTCGGTGGCGCTGACGACCGTCACCGCCGTGCTGTTTTCGAGGATGCCGACGCTCGCGGTGGCGCCGCCGCCATCGGAGACGATCACCGGCGCCGTGGCGGGCAGATCGACCCGGAACACCCGCGCAAAGACGTTGCTTTGATCGAAGCTTCGGGTGGTGTCGCCATCCTGCCACCCGACGACGAAGCCGCCATTGCTCAGGCCGGCAATGGCGGGGTGTAGCTGGAAGCCACGGTCGAAGCCGGTAGGAACCGAGACTTCGTCACCGATCGGCGTGCCATCGGCGGCAAAATACTGGGCGAGGATGAAGTTGTTATCGCCGCTGAAGTCCGTCCAGGCTGCCAGGAACCCACCGCTGGCCAGGCCCGCGATGGCGGGTTGGAACTGATGCTCTGCGGTCGTGGTATTGACCAGGAATTCGGACCCGACGCGGCTGCCATCGGCGGCATAGACCTGCGCCTTGATGCTGCTGCCGCTGCTGTCGCCGAGCGTCTGGCTGTTATCTTCCCAGCCAATGACGAAACCGCCATTGGTGAGGGCGGTGATGGTGGGAAAGGTTTGGAGATTGGCAGTTTCGGTGTTGACGAGGAACTCGTCATCGGCGGCATAGCCATCCGCTTCGAAAATTCGCGCCTTGATGTTCTCGTACTCGTTGAAGCCGGGCGAGGTCGGAAAGCTCGCCCAGCCGATGACGAAGCGGCCATCGGCAAGCCCGGTGACCGTCGGGCCGTATTGATCGGAGACGGTTTCGGTATTGACGAGGAACTCGTCACTGGCGGCGTTGCCAATGTCGTCGAAGACGCGCGCCTTGATGTCACTGCCACTGACGCCGTCGAAAATGGCGCTGTTGTCGATCCAGCTGACGACGAAGCCGCCATCGGCAAGGCTGGCGATGGCGGGGTTGCCTTGACTGTAGAATGTTTCCGCATTGACGAGGAACTCGCCGCTGACAGTGTTGCCATCGGCATCGAAAACCTGCCCCTTGATGTCGCCGCCCGGAAAATCCTCCGACGATTGGCTGTAATCGGTCCAGGTGATGACAAAACCACCGTCGGCAAGGCCGGTGACGGCAGGTCCATCCTGGCTTTCGGCCGTCGTCGTATTGACCAGAAACTCCGCGCCGGTGGGGTTGCCGGCAGAATCATAGCGCTGCGCACGGATGGCATAGCCGCCCTCGTCGTCGGGCCGGCCGCTGCTATCCTCCCAGGTGACGACAAAGCCGCCGCCGGCAAGGCTGGCAAGGCTCGCCCCCGTCTGCAGGTACAGCGTCCCCGTGTTGACGAGAAAATCATTTCCAACGCCGACGATCGCCATGACACTGCCTCCCTCGCCATCGCCAATGCCGGCGGCAGCGGTTGCAGCTTCATCGCCCATCGCGCCCGCCGCCGCATCGGCCAAAGGGATTAATCCCGATGGCGGAGACGCCGGCGGCGGTGGCGGTCAGATCTCGCGGGCGACGATGATTTCGATGAGCGTCGGGGCGCCCGCCGCCAGCGCGGCGGTGAACGCGTCGCGGACTTCCGCCAGCGTCTCGGCCCGCACCCCGGCCACCCCATGCGCTGTCGCCAGCGCCAGAAAGTCGATTTCCGGGTCCTCGATGTCCATGGCGAGATAGGTGTCTGTCCGCGCGCTATGGTCGCCGATGGCGCGGGTGCGCTGCTTGAGGATGCGATAGCCACGGTTGTTGAAGATGACGACGACGACCGGCAGCTTGTAGTGCGCGAGCGTCCATAGCGCCGCCGCGCTGTACATGGCGCTGCCGTCGCCGCTCAGCACCACCACCGGGCGGCCAGGATTGGCGAGCTGGATGCCGGCGGCCTGCGGAATCGCGACACCGATGCCGCCGCCGCGCATGCCGAACCAGCTGTCCGGGCGGACGGCAGGAACGAGGTGACGAACGGTGTTCATGCCGCTCGACAGCAATTCCTCGATGACGATGGCGTTTTCGGGCAGCAATTCGCCGATCAGCTTGAGCACCGGCATCGGTTGCAGCGGCATTTCGCCGGCCATCGCGTCGGCGCGAGCGAGCAGCGCGGCGCGCGCCGTGGCCAGATCGGCGGCGATGGCGTCGCTGCGATGCGCGCCGCAGCCTGCCACCAGCGCCGTCAGTTCGGGCAGGGTCGCCTTGGCGTCGCCCTGGATGGCGGCGGTGGCGGCGAAATTCTTGCCGATCTGCCAGGGTTCGTCGTCGAGATGGACGACGCGCGTCCCCGGCGCCAGCGCCTCCACCCCGGTCGCCTGGCTCTGGGTCAGCAGATCGGCGCCGATCGAGACCAGCAGGTCATGCTTTTCCATCACCGCGCGCAGCGCCGGCGTCATCCGCGCCACCGTGCCGGCATAGAGGCGGTGGTTCGACGGAAAGGCCGCGGTGTTGGCCATGCCTTCGAGATAGACGGGGGCGCCAATGGCTTCGGCGAAGGCCGCCAGTTCGTCATGCGCGTCTGACTTGGCGACATGATCGCCGGCGAAGATCACCGGGCTTTGCGCGGCGCGAATCAGGTCAGCCGCCGCCGCGATGGCAACGACATCGCCGCGCAGCCGGCCACCGATGCGGGTCGGGGCGAGCATGTCGAGATCGGCGGGCGCCGTCGTGGTCAGCACATCGCCGGGGATCGACAGGAACACCGGGCCGGTCGGCGCGGTCAGCGCCACTTTCGCGGCGCGACGGATGGCGCGTGGCAGTTCCGCCAGCGACGCGACCTCGAAAGACCATTTGCACAAGGGCCGCGCCATGGTCGCGAGATCGTCCCACAGCAGCGGCTCGGTCAGCCGGATGCTCATGTCCTGCTGGCCGGCGGTGACCAGGATCGGCGCCCCGGCCTTCGCCGCATTGTAGAGCATGCCCATGGCGTTGCCGAGGCCGGGGGCGGCATGGAGATTGCACACCGCCAGCCGCCCGGTCGCCTGCGTATAGCCATCGGCCATCCCCATAACGACGACTTCGTTGAGGCCGAGGATATAGCGGATGCGATCCTCGACGACGAGCGCGTCCATCAGCGGCAATTCGGTAGTGCCGGGATTACCGAAGATCAGCTCGACGCCCTCGGAGGCGAGCAGATCGAGGAGGATGTGCTTGCCGGGGCGGGCGGCGGCGTCGACTGTCATGCCGATGCGATACTATAGGCGCCGGCGATGGCAAACCGGGGGGTGGGCATGACCGGACGTTCGACGATCGACCGCCGCATGGTCTGGGCGGCGCTGGCAGCGGTGCCGCTGTTGATTTTTGTCGGCGCGATGGCGGCGTGCGAGGGCTCGCTCGTTGTCGGCGGGCTGGTGCTGGCGCTGGCGGTGTTCGGGGCCTTCGGCGTGCTTCCCGGCCTGTCGTCACGCCTCGACCTCGTCTGGGACGACGACGGCGTTGCCGGGCCGAGCCAGGCCTGGGGGCCCTATATGGGCCTTGGCCGACGGCGCCTGGGGTGGGATGAAATTGTCGCCATTGGCGGCACCTGGGCCGATTATGCCTTCGTCAGCGATTCCGATGGGCGGTGCATTTACTGGACCGAGCTGCACCGCGGCCATCAGCGCTTCTTCGGCGCGCTGCGGCGTCGGCGACCCGATCTTTTCGGTCCGTCGGAGGGAGGCGCCGAGACCGTCGCAGAGTCCGACTGAGCGCGATTACCAATGGCCGGTGCCGGGGCCACCCTTGATCGGGCCCTTGATCCGCTCCGTCACCCAGCCGCCGTAAAAGCCGCCGGGCTGCGGCCGCGCGCGCTCGTCGCCGACGAAGCAGGCGAACTTGGCCGGATAGAAGGCGAAATGCCCGGCGAGCGCGGCAAAACCGCAGCCGAGGTCGTCGAGCGGGTCGGGGTAGGTCCAGGCGGCGTCGCGGACCCGGCCGCCGCCGGGCAGCAGCAGGTCATGGCCGACGGCGACGCCCTTCCATTCGCACAGGCTGAGATTGGCGTTGGCAACGAGCGTCGCGGCGACGTCGGCCGGGGCGAAATAGGGCACCGGCGCGCCGGCGGTCTCGCAGACCCAGATCGGGCGGTCGGTCGCCGCGATCACGGCGCCATCGAGGACGACGCGCAGGCGTTCGTCGCCGCGACGCACCAGCGGCGGCCGCGGATAGTCCCACACCGATTCCTCGCCCGGCCCGACCGGCTCGCGCGCCGGCCGCACCCTGCCCCCCCAACGCGCCCGCGCCGGCCCGACCCTTGCCAGCAGCGTCGCATGATCGGGCAAGGTCACGGGATCAGCTCGCCCTCGGCCACCGGTGGCAGGCGGAAGCTGCCGTCGAGCAGCGACTGCCCCGGCAGATAGCCGCGCCAGACCAGCACGAAACGCCCCTTGGGTGCCGGCAGCCAGTTGACGACGCGCTCGCCGGTCGGCCGGCTGGCCTGGACGAAGATCTCGTAGCTGCCGTCGCGCTCGGCGCGCAAATGCTGCGATTGGCTGCTGACGGCGAAGCGATCGAGGTCGTTGGCGACGAAGAACAGCCGGCCGTCCTTGTCGGCTTCGTACATGGTCAGCGACCAGAAGGCGCCGACCGGCGGCTTGGCCGGAATCCGC
Organism: alpha proteobacterium AAP81b; assembly: GCA_001295935.1. Classification (GTDB taxonomy): domain Bacteria; phylum Pseudomonadota; class Alphaproteobacteria; order Sphingomonadales; family Sphingomonadaceae; genus Sandarakinorhabdus. The sequence goes on along the minus strand of LJHX01000016.1, from coordinate 1,061 downwards.
ACCCGCCACGACTTGCTGCCGTCGAGCGGCGCGCCGGCGGCATCGGTGCGCGCCGACAGATAGACCGCCTCGATCCGCGGCAGCGCGGCGAGCCCGCCCAGCGCGATCAGCGACCGCAGATCGTCGTCCTCGCCGAAATCGCCGACTCCCGCCTTGGGGTAGTTCCACCCCTCGATGACATCGCCGGCGGCGGCGAGGCCGCCCTTAAGCTCGGCACGGAACTGCGGCAGCGCTTGCTCCCACAGCGCCAGCGTTTCGGGCGAAAAGGCCGATTCGGGCCCGGTCATCCCCTGTTTGTAGAAGGCATGGGTGCGGGCGATCAGCGCGGCATTGTCCTGGCTGCGTTCGATCGCTTCGTTGACGACGGCAAGGAAGGTCCTGGCGTCGGGGTTGGCGGGCGCTGCATTGGCAACCGGCACCGCCGGCTTATTGTCGGGCAGCGATTCGAGCTTGAATTCGCGCAGCGCCGCGGCCGCCGCCGCAACATCGTCACGGTCGGTGACGAGCACGCGGATCAGCAGCCAGGCGTCGTTGGTCGGCATGCGCACCAGCTGGGTGCCGTCGGGGGTCGGGCCGTTGTAGCCTGGCCCGACGAGCGCATAGCGACCGGCGCCCGAGCGCGTGCCGAGGATCGCGATATTGTCGGTGGTCAGGCTCATCAGCGCCGCCGAATTGTAGCGCTGGCCAAGGCTGGGCACGGTCAGGATCACCGGCCCGCCGGCGAGATCGAGCCAGGCGCTGCCATAGAGCGTATCGTTGTTGGGCGTGGTGATCTCGCGGCTGGTCGCGTCGGCAAGCGTCAGCCGCGGCAGGATGAAATTGACGAGATTGGCGACGCCCGAAGCTTCCTGCGCCTTGCCGAGTTGCAGCGCGCGGGTGCGCATCACCTCGTAGATCGGGAAGGCGACGCGAAAGGCCTTGCGCAGCTGGGCGAGTTCCTCGGTTTCGGGCAGCACTGCTGGCGCCGGTGCCGCGGCGGGGGCGGCGGCGGGCGCGGCGGCGCGCTTCGGCGCGGTCGCGGCGGGGCGGGCTTTTGGCTTCGCCGCCGGCTTGGCGGTGAG
>LJHX01000159.1 GCA_001295935.1 alpha proteobacterium AAP81b | reverse complement strand
CGCTTCACCGGCGCCAGCGCGGCGCTGCGCCCGACGCTGATCCGCCGCCGCTACGATACCGCCGCCGGCCGCCTTGCCGGCAGCAGCGCCGCGCTCACCGCCGCCGCGCGCCATCTGACGGCACGGGCGCGCGGCCGTCTCGATGCCCGCGCCGGGGCCTTGCGGCCCTATCTCCTGACCAATGCCGCAGCCACGTCGCGGGCCCGCCTCGGCGAAGCCGGGCGCCTGCTCGCCAGCCTCGGCCCCGAGCAGGTGCTGGCGCGCGGCTATGCGCTGGTGCTCGCCCCCGACGGCCATCTGATCGCCGGCAGTGCCGCCGCCGCACGCGCACCGCGCTTGACGATCCGCTTCGCCGATGGCGATACCGATGTCGTGCCGGCGCGCGCCGGACGAACCCCGGCGCGCCCGCAGCAGGAAAGCCTGTTCTGATGCTCGATACCCTCGGCCGCCCCGCCAAGCTGCGCTACCTGTCCGGCAGCTATCACGTCGTCCAGCCCGGCGCCTTCGTCACCTGCGCCGTCACCGCCAAGCGCATCGCGCTGCCGGCGCTGCGCTATTGGAGCCATGAGCTGCAGGAAGCCTATGCCGACGCCGCCGCCGCCAATCGCCGCTATCGCGAAATGAAGGCGAAGGGGCTGCTTTGAGCTGGCTCGCGGCGGCGATCGCCCTGGCGGCTGTCGCGCAGGGCGGCACCTTGCGCGGGCAACTGCCGGCGGGCGCCGACGGGCTGACGCTCGACGGCCGCCCGGTGCCGACCGACGCGCAGGGCCGCTGGATCATCGGCATCGGCCGCGACCAGCTGGGCGAAGCCTGGCTCGGCTGGTTCGATACCGACGGCGAAACCGGCGAGGCGATCACCATCGCGCCGCGGCAATGGCGGGTCGAAAACCTCCCCGGCCTCGCCGCGCGCCCGGTGCCGCAAACCGAATATGACAGCCGCCGCCCCGCCGAGGTCGCGCGCATCACCGCCGTCCGCGCCGGCGCCGTCGCTCACCCGCACGATGCCGACGGCTGGGCGGCGCGCTTCACCGCCCCCGCCGACGGCGCGGTGACCGGCGTCTTCGGCTCGCAGCGCATCTTGGGCAACGAACCCCAGGCGCCGCACAGCGGCCTCGACCTCGGCGCCGCCGCCGGCAGCCCGGCGCGCGCGCCCGCCGCCGGCATCGTCCGCCTCGCCGATGGGCCCTTCACGCTCGAAGGCAATCTGGTGATGATCGACCACGGCCTCGGGCTGGTGTCGGCGCTGCTGCACCTCGCGCGGATCGACGTCGTGCCCGGCCAATATGTGGCGGCGGGCGAGACCATCGGCGCCGTCGGCGCCACCGGCCGCGCCACCGGGCCGCATCTGCACTGGAGCGTCACCTGGGGCACCACGCGCCTCGATCCGGCGCTGCTGCTGGGACAATTGCCATGACCAAAGCCGACCCCCGCGCCCTCAACAGCGCCGGCGTCGCCGCGCTCAATGCCGGCGATCCGGCGCGCGCCGCCACGCTGCTGCGCCAGGCGGCCGACGCCGATCCGGGCGCGGCGCTGCTCTGGTACAATCTGGCAACGGCGCTCAACCTGCTCGGCGACGCCGCCGCCGAAGCCGCGGCGCTCGATCGCGCCCTCGATCTCGAACCCTATCTGCCGCACGCGCTGCTCGCCAAGGGCCGCCTGCTCGAAACCCGTGGGGAGGCGTTGGCGGCGCTCGAAATGTACCGCCGCCTGCTTGCCGCGGTCGATCCGGCGGCGGCACACGCCCCCGGCTTTGCCGCCGGCCTTGCCCATGCCCGCGCCGCGGTGGAGGCGCATACCGATGCGCTCGCCGCGCGCCTTGAAGCCGAACTCGGCGCCGCCGTCGAAGCCGCCGACCCAGCCAGCGCGATGCGCTTTGCCCATTGCGTCGAGATCGGCCTCGGCCGCCGCCGCGTCTATGTCCACCAGCCGCTGGTGCTGCACTATCCCTATCTGCCCGCCGAGCAGTTCTTCGACCGCCGGCATTTCCCCTGGCTCGCCGACCTCGAAGCCGCGACCCCCGTCATCCGCGCCGAACTCGAGGCGCTGCTTGCCGAGGGTGGCGAGGGCTTTGCCCCCTATGTCGCCTATCCGCCCGGCACGCCGGTCAACCAATGGGCGCCGCTCAATCACAATGACGCCTGGGCGGCGCAGTTCCTCGTCAAGCATGGCGTGCCGCAACCGGCGGTGCGGGCGCGTTGCCCGCAGACCGCGGCGCTGCTCGATCGCCTGCCGCTGTTCGACTGCCCGGGGCGTGGGCCGGTGGCGTTCTTCTCGCTCTTGAAGCCGCGCACGCGCATTCCGCCGCACACGGGCGCCACCAACATCCGCAGCATCGTCCACCTGCCGCTGATCGTTCCCGACGCCTGCGCCTTCCGCGTCGGCAGCGAGTGGCGGGCCTGGCAGCCCGGCGAAGCCATTGTTTTCGATGACACCATCGAACATGAAGCGGTCAACGACTCGGACGCATTGCGCGCCGTGCTGATCCTCGACACCTGGAACCCGCATCTCGGCGCCAGCGAGCGCGACCTTTTGCGCGACTATGTCGCGGTGCTTGACGCCGCGCGTGCCGGGGGCGCTGCGTTCGAGCCCAATTGATCCGGCGCCGCGGGCGAGCAACCTGATTGCGGGCGCGTCATTGTTGCCGCCGCGCAACACTCATGTTCGGGAATGACGCTCGCCTCCCGCTTGGGACTTTACAGGTCACAGTCCGATAACGGACATAAGGTGCTAGGCCTTAGGGCTGAAGCGGTGCGCTGCTGAGGGGCAGGGGTATCGCGATAGGGGGCATCACTCGGGTTCGGCCATGGCGCCGCCTGGGGGGCGCTTCCCCTGTCGTGACATCGCACAACCATAACCAGGTGAAGGATCTGTCTGTGATCGCTGCGAAGACCTCGCTCAACCGGGCTGCCCTTTTGGGCGGTGCCGCGACTTTCGTGCTGGCGCTCGTCGCGCCGACTGCCGCGTGGGCGCAGCCTGCGACGCAGACCGCCGCCGCTGACGACGCCGATGAAGGCAACATTGTCGTCACCGGCTCGCTGATCAAGAACCCCAACCTGATCTCGTCGACCCCGGTCACCGTCACCTCGGCCGAGACGATCGCGCTCAAGGGCTCGAACGTCGCCGAAGAAGTGCTTCGCGACCTGCCCGGCGTCGTCCCGAGCATCGGTTCGGCGGTCAACAACGGCAACGGCGGCGCCTCGTTCGTCGATCTTCGCGGCATCGGCAACTTCCGCAACATCGTCCTGCTCGACGGCAACCGCATCGTCCCGTCGAACACCGTCGGCCGCGTCGACTTGAACAACATCCCGCTCGCTCTCGTCCAGAACGTCGCGACCTCGACCGGCGCCGCCGTCACCACCTATGGTGCCGACGCCATCTCGGGTGTCGTCAACTTCATCACCAAGCAGGATTTCTCGGGCGTCGACCTGACGATCGCCAACGGCCTTAATGAGGCGGGCGACGGTCGCAGCTTCCGCGCCGACCTGACCGTCGGCGGCAATTTCGCCGATGGCAAGGGCAACGCCGTCCTGTCGCTCGGCTATCAGACCGTCGAGCCGGTCTATCAGGGCGCGCGCGATTTCTCGGCGGACAACGTCGATACCCTGTCCGGCCTCGTCGGCGGCGGCTCGAACACCTCGGTTCCGTCGCGCTTCTCGGGCACGCGTCCGTTCGATACCACCACCGGCCGTCCGAACACCAATGGTGCGGTCAACGACGGCAACCTGCAATATGATCCGGCGCTCGGTTATGCCCGCGCTTTTTCGCAGGCTGCTGATGGCCGCGTGCTTCCTGGCGGTGGCAACGCTTATGCCGCCTTCAACTTCAACCCGTACAACATCTTTCTGACCCCGTTCAAGCGCTTCAACATCTACGCCGCCGCCAAGTATGACGTTTCCGATGCGCTGCAATTCTACACGCGCGGGCTGTTCTCGAAGAACCAGGTCGATACCATTATCGCGCCGTCGGGTGTCTTCGGGTCGTCGGTCACCATCAACCTGAACAACCCCTTCCTGCCCGCCGGTCTGCGCAACCAATTCTGCGCCGCCAATATTGCGCCGCCAGCCGCGGCGGGCCAAGTACGTGGTTACACGCCGCGCTTCGACCAGGCGACTTGCGACGCCGCCGCGCTCGCCACCGGCCGCAGCGATTCGCGCTACCGTGAAATCACCACCAACGTCGGTCGTCGCACCACCGAAGTCGGCCCGCGTATCAGCAGCTTCACGACCACGGTGTTCGATTATCGTGCCGGCCTGAAGGGCAAGATCACCAACACGGTCGATTGGGACGTGTCGGGCTCGTACGGTGAGAGCGAGAACATCCAGACCCTGCAGAACTATGTCTCGACGACCCGCGCCCGCCAGTCGTTCCTGGTCGATGGCACCCGCGCCAATCCGGTCTGCCAGAACACCGCCAGCGGCTGCGTCGGGATCGACTGGTTCGGCCCCGCCGGGACGATTAGCCAAGCCGGCGCCAATTTCCTGCGCGTAGCCTCGACGACCGCCAACCGCACCAGCCTCGCCCAGCTGCGCGGCCTTGTCTCGGGGGATTTCGGCGTTGCCGTTCCCTTCGCGACGGACGCGATCGGCTTCGCCATCGGTGTCGAATATCGCGATTATTTCGCTTCGCAGCGGTCCGACCTGTTGGCGCAGACGGCGGGTGAACTCGGCGGCGCCGGCGGCGCCGCGCCGGATATCACCGGCGGCTACAACGTCACCGAAGTCTATGGCGAAATCAACGCCCCGATCGTTCAGGACAAGCCCTTCTTCCAGAACCTGACGATCGAAGCCGGGGCACGTTATTCGAGCTACAACCTGAAGAACGCCGGCAACCGCGGCTACGACACCTTCACCTGGAAGGCCGGCGGTAGCTGGGAACTGTTCGAAGGCTACAAGATCCGCGGCAATTATTCGAAGGCCGTCCGTGCGCCGAACATCGCCGAACTTTTTGCACCGCAGAACACCGGCCTGACCAACCTTGGCGTCGATCCCTGCGCCGAGCAGAACCCCGTCAACAATGCCAATTTGCGCGCCGTTTGTATCGCCCAGGGGGCTCCGGCCAATACCATCGGCGCCATCACCAACCCGACTGCCAGCCAGGCCAATCTGACCTCGGGCGGCAACCTGAACCTGCGGCCTGAAACCGCCTTCACCTGGACCGTCGGCGCAGTCTTCACGCCGCCACAGCTCTCGGGCCTCGCCGTTACCGTGGATTACTACAATATCCGGGTGAAGGACGCGGTATCGACCCCGCTGCCGGGTGACATCATCGCGTCGTGCTTCGGCGCGCCGCCATACACCAACATCGATCCCAACAACCCCGCCTGCGCCAACATTCGTCGCAACCCCGTGACCGGCACGCTCGATGGCGATCCTGCAACGACGCCCGGCCTCTTCGCCGCCAACTCGAACCTCGGCCTGATCAAGACCGACGGTATCGACCTGACGGTGGCCTATTCGCGCGACATCGGTTTTGCCAAGCTCGGCATCACCGGCAATGCCAACTGGACCCTCAGCCAGACGTTCAACGCCGACGTGACGTCGCTGACCGGCTTCGACCGGGAGTGCGTCGGTTACTATTCGGTCAACTGCTCGTTCACCGGGTCGTTGCAGCCGAAGTTCCAGTCGTCACTGCGCACCACCCTGGGCTTCGATTGGGTCGATCTCTCGCTCGTCTGGCGCCATATCTCGGGCTTCATCCAGGAACCCGATGACGCCGCGAACCAGGCGGTTTACTTCGCTGGCACGCTTACCAACGTCCCGGGCGTGAATTCCATTCTCGCCGGTCAGCAGGTGGACTTCCGTCGGATCCCGGCCTATGATTACTTCGATCTTTCGGCCCGTTTCCATGCCAGCGAAAAGGTCACCTTGACCTTCACGGTGGCCAATCTGACCAACAACCAGCCACCGCAGGTTGGCGCCGGCGCCGGTTCGACCTCGTTCAACAGCGGCAATACCTTCCCGTCGACCTATGACGCGCTGGGCCGCCGCTACACGATGCAGGTCAACGTCCGCTTCTAGGCCCGGACGGCATCGCCAAACACGAAGGGCGGGTCGCAAGACCCGCCCTTTTTGTTTGTACGGCGATGCGGCAGCGCTGCCGCGACAAAGTGGCATGCACCGCCAAAAGCGCGATGCAACGCCAGAAGTGCGATGCAACGCCAGAGGCGCGGTGCCCCGCGGCTGCGAATTGTCGGATGTCTGGGAATGGTGCCCGGGGGCGGATTTGAACCACCGACACGGGGATTTTCAATCCCCTGCTCTACCCCTGAGCTACCCGGGCGCGCGGGCCAAAACGCAAACGTTCGGCGGCGAGACGCGCCCCTTAGCCGCTCTCAGCCCCGGCTGTCCAGACCTGTCATGCCAGGATCGTCGCTTGTGTTTTCGCCAAGCTCGTCGGCGTTGCTGCCGGCGGGAACGACATAGGCTTCACCCAGCCATTTCAACAGGTCGCGATCCTGGCAACCCGCCGAGCAGAAGGCGCCGAAAGCCGCGGCACGCGGGCGCTCGCCGCAATAGGCACACGGCTTAGAGGCCAGGGGTTTGACCGGGGACGACATCGCCCGCCGCTATGGCCATCGCCGGATCGGCGCGCAAGCCAACGGCGCCGCCCCGAACGCACGCCAGAGCATCGGTCAGCGCCGGCCGCGTCGCCAGCCAGGCCGCTTCGCGCGGGTGCAGGATCAGGCTGCATGGCCCTGGCGCCTCGCGCGCGGCCCGGCGCAACAGCTCGAGCGCGCCGAACCCCGGCGCCCGCACCTGCTCGATCAGGCTGGAACGCAGCCGCGGCCGGACAATCTGGACGAGGCCGAAGCCGTTGGTTGCCGTCCTCTCATGGGCACCCAGCCCGGCCAGCGCCTCGGCCAGCACACCGTCGAGCCGCGTCCGTGCCGCCCTGCCCTGCAAGGACGGAAAATCCACGACGATGCCGCCGCCGATGTCGAACAGCCGCAGGGCCCGCGCCACCGCTGTGGCGGCGGCTTCGGCAAGCGCCAGCGGTTCGCCAGGGCCATCGACGTCGATCACCGTCATCGCCGGCGTCGGCGTGATGGTCAGCAGGCCGCCGGGAAAGGGGAGATGACCGGACTGCGCCAGCGCCACCACTTCACCCCAGCCGGCCTCTTCCAGCCGATCCGGGCCGGGACCGCCGACCAGGGTCACCATTGGCAGGCGGGCCCTGAGATCGGGACCGGCAGCGAGTTCGCCGACCGCGCGCGGCGGAAACCCGAAAACAGCACGCACCTTGGGCAGGCGCGGCCGTCCGGCCTCGGGCAGGGCTTCGCGCACGACTTCGACGCGCAGCACGCTGCCCTCGGTTACTGCCGGCAGGGGCTGGAGCAGCGCCTCCTCTCCGCCGGCAAGGGCGACGATGCCCCGGCGTTCGAGCCGTTTCACCAGCCGCGCGCCATGGATCGAGCCGACGCGCACCCCCTCATGCCGCTCGAAATGCGCCTGGACCGGCGCGCCGTCAGCCAGCACCAGAGCGCGGTCGGCGCCGATCCCGGCTTCGAACAGGGTCACCGTCACACCAGACCGCGCAACAGCAGCCGCGTTTCGGCGAGCGGCAGCCCGACGACCCCCGACCAGCTGCCGGCGATGGCGCGGATCCAGGCCTCGGCGGCGCCCTGCAAGGCATAGCCGCCGGCCTTGCCGCGCCAGTCACCGGCGGCGATCAGCGCGTCGATGTCGGCGGCGACGAGACGGTGGAAGGTGACGATGGTTTCGCTCAGCCGCGCCCGCAGCCCGCCCTCGGGCGACACGACCGCGACGCCGGTGAACACGCGGTGGCGCCGGCCGGACAGCAGCGACAGGCACTGGCGGGCGGTCGCCTCGTCCTCGGCCTTGGGCAGGATGCGGCGGCCGGCGGCGACGACGGTATCGGCGGCGAGCACCAGCGCCCCCGGGTGGCGGGCCGCCACCGCGCGCGCCTTGGCCGCCGCCAGCCGTTCGGCATGGGGGCGCGGCAGTTCGGCCTTGCCGGGGGATTCGTCGATGTCGGCGGGGTCGATCGCGTCGGGGACGACGCCGAGGCGGGCAAGCAGCTCGACACGGCGCGGGCTGGCCGACGCCAGCACCAGCCTCACTGTCCCCGCCTCACTGCCACTGCACGAAAGTACCGTGGGGATGGGCGCGCGCCAGCAAGGGCTCGTCGGGGGCGCCGCCGGCCCAGAGCGTCAGCCGCAGGGTCGGCAGCTCGGCAACGGCAGGATCGTCCATCTCGTAGCGCAGCCAGGCAAGCGGTGCCGCCGCCGACGCCGCGGCACCCGTCGTCGCCATGTGCGCGGCGATGCGGGCGCGCGTTTCGGCGGGGAAATATTGCGCGGCGATCGAATGATAGACGACCGCGACGCTGCCCGGCGCCAGCGCGACATTGCGCTCCACCCAGGCAGCGGCATCCTCGCGCGCCAGCGCCGGCGGGTGCGCGGCGGCGATGGCGATGGCGGCTTCGGCGCGCGCCAGCCGCTCGGGCTGGTCGGGCCAGACAAAGGCGAGCAGCCGCGCCGCGGTGGCGGGATCGGTGATATCGAGGGGGTTGATGTCGACCCCGGCGCGCGCCGTGACCCGCACGTCAGCGACCGGTGGTGCCGGCCCGGTCCACTGCGGTGCAATTGCCACCGGCGACCCCGGCTCCCCGGCGGCGAGATCCCCCAATCGATAGCCGAAGCGATCCATGTTGAGGTTGAGCCCCGCCGAGGCGCCCAATTCAAAGAGCCGCAGCGGCAGGCCGGTGGCGGCGGCGATCGCCATCATGCCGGGGTAGAGCACCCCCGAGCGCGCGACCTCATTGGTCTGCGGCGGGCTGTCGAGCCAGGCGGCGAGAAAGGCGTCGCGCGCCCGGTCGGCGAGCAGCGCATTGATCGCCGCCGCCAGCGCCCCAACTTCAGGCAGCACCGCCGGCGGGTAGAGCGGCGCCAGTTCGGGCGCCTCGCCGGCGCGCACCAGCCAGTGGAAGCCGCCCGTCACCCGCATCATCAGCGCGTCGGCGAAGGCCTCGCCCGGCCAGGCCTGCACGCGCCGCCCCATCGCGCTGCCCTCGTCCAACGCGACCGCCGCCGCCTCGCACGTGCGCGCCGTGAAGGGCGCCGCGAACCGCCGGCAGAAGTCCGCCTGCTTCGCGAAGGCGGCGGCGACGGCGCCGGTCAGCATGGGCTCAATCTTCCGGCGCGATCGCGACGCGCAGGCCGTCGAGCGCCGGGGTGAAGGCGATCTGGCACGACAACCGCGACGCCGCGGTGCGATGGTCCGACGAGCCGAGCAGATCATCCTCATCGGCACCCGGCGCGCCGACCGCCGCCAGCCAATCGGCAGCGACATGGACATGGCAGGTGGCGCATGAACAATTGCCGCCGCACAGCGCCAGCAGCTCGTCGATGCCGCCGTCCTTGATGATCTCCATCACCGACATGCCGGCATTGGCGGGCAGCGCGTGTTCGGCGCCGTCGCGGGTGGTGACGATGATGGTCGGCATTGGCGTTCAGTCCCCTATGGTGTCGCAACGCCTTAGCCGGCGCGGCACGGCTGCCACAAGATGGCGAGGTTGGCGCGGGCGCGCCGGCGGCGATAGGGTGGCCGAAACCACCAGGGGGTCCCCATGCGCGTCGTCCACCAATTCGCCCCGCCAATGTCGGCGATGATCGCCGCCCAGCCCGGCGTCACCAGCGCCGAGCATATCCCGCTCGAAAGCCGCTGGGATCTGCCGACCGATGCCGATGTGCTGTTCGTCCTCCACGGCGAGGGCGATTCCCGTGGCGTCGCCGGCGTGCCCCGCCCCGCCGGCTGGCCCGGCCAGGTCAAGCTCGTCCAGATCGCCTCGGCCGGCATCGACGATTATCCCGACTGGCTGTTCGAGGCGCCGCGCGTCGCCACCTGCTCGGGCACCACCGCCATTCCGATCGCCGAATATGCCCTGGCGGCGATGCTCAGCCACGCCAAGCGCCTGCCCGAGACGGTGCTCAAGGCCGGCCAGAGCTGGCCGACGCGCGACATGATGATGGACAAGCCGCTGGGCAGCCTCGCCGGTCGCACCCTCGGGCTGCTCGGCCTCGGCCAGATCGCCCAGCGCGTCGCGCGCTATGCCGCGGCGTTCGACATGACGATCATCGCCACCCGCGCCTCGGCCGCGCCGTCGCCCGATCCCAATGTCAGCCTCGTCGATCTGGCGACGCTCGCCGGCCGGTCGGACCATCTGGTGATCGCGGCGCCGATCGGCGACACGACGCGCGGGCTGATCGATGCCGCCTTCCTGGCGCGGATGAAGACCGACGCCCATATCGTCAACGTCGCGCGCGGCGCCATCATCGACGACGCGGCGCTCAAGGCCGAGTTCGAAAAGGGCCGCCTCTGGGCCAGCCTCGACGTCACCGATCCCGAGCCCCTCCCCGACGGCCATTGGCTGATCGGCCACCCCCGCGCCCGGGTGACCCCCCACCTCTCCTGGAGCAGCGCCGACACCCCGCGCCGGGTGTTCGAGCGGCTGGCCGAGAATATCCGGCGGCTGGCGGCGGGGGAGGCGTTGCTGGGGGCGGTCGAGAAGGAAGTTTTGCCTCCGGCGGCCCCTTCGGATGATCGGGGGCTGAGCCCCTTGACCCACTTTCATTAAGGCGCTGCTTTTGCAGCATAAAGCCGGCACCAACAAAAGTCGGTCCAGGGCCTCAGGCCCTGGCCGCCGGAGGCCCCCCTTTTCTCTGATCCGTTTTACACCGCGAGCTTCGATATCACGGCTCGCAACCCGCGATGCCGCGATCAATCGCGCCGCAACACCAGCTGCTGGCGAAAGCCGCCGCCGTCGCGATTGGCCAGCACCAGCCGGCCGCCATGGGCAATGGCGACATGCCGAACGATGGCGAGGCCAAGCCCGGTGCTGCCGCTGGCGCCGCCATGGACGAACGGCACCGCCAGCCCCGGCAACAGCGCCTCGGCAACGCCCGGACCGCGATCGTCGATGCTGATCGCCACCGCCGCCGCGTCCACGGCAATCGTGACGTCGATCGGCGGCGCGCCATGCCGCCGGGCATTGCCGAGCATATTGACGATTCCGCGACGCAGCGCCATCGGCCGCACCGCCATCACCAGAGGCGGCGCCGCTATCGTCGCGGCGAGGTCGGGATCGATCTCGGCAACCGCCGCGCGCACCTCGGCAACGATGTCGCGTTGTTCGACGGGTTCGCCATCCATCCAGCGGCCGAAGTCGAGAAACTGGCCCAGCATCGCATCGAGCTTGTCGAACTGCGTATCGACAAGCGTGGCAACTTCGGGTTCGACGCCGCGGCCGAGCGCCAGCGCCAGGCGGATCTTGGCCAGGGGGGTGCGCAGATCGTGGCTGATCCCCGCCAGCAGCAGCGCGCGGTTTGCCTCGAAATCGTGCAGCCGCTGCGCCATGCGGTTGAACGACCCCGCCACCGCGGCAATTTCCAGCGGGCCATCCGTTGCCAGCGGCGCCGGCACCGAATCGCCGCGCACCGCATCGGCGGCGTCGGCAAGCCGGCGCAGCGGCACGCCGATCCGGCGCTGCAAGAGGAAACCCATGCCGAGCGCCAGCAGCACGGCGGTCGCCACCGAGGCAAGCAAGGCCCCTGCCGGGCTGACGCCATCGGGGCGATCGTAGGAAATCCAATAGAAAGCGCCGCCCATCGGCGCGCGCACCCAGACCTGCCCGTTGCCGCCACTGTAGCGGATCACCACCTGATCCGACGCCATCGCCCGGGCAAAGGCGCGCAGGAACGCCACCTCGAGAAGCGAGGACAGGTCGCGGTCCTCGGGCGGGTCGATGTCGCCGGGCAGGATGCGCAGCGCGCCGGTGGCGTTGATCCGGCCGATCAACACCGTCCTTTCGGCGGGCGGCAGCGCCGCCATGGTGACGGTGATCGCCGCCAGATTGTTGGCCATGATCGCCGCCACGCGCTCGATCTGCGGCCGCACGACCAGCACGCCGGCAAGCACCAGCGCCAGCATTTGCCCGATCAGCACCACCGCCACGAGCAGCGCCAGGCTGCGACCGTGTAGGGTCTTCAGCATCGATCGTCGTCCAGCCGTCGCGCCTCGGCGAGGCTGTAACCGATGCCGCGCACCGTGCGGATCCAGCGCGGCGCCGCCGGGTCCTCGCCGAGTGCGCGGCGCAGGCGCACCACCTGGACATCGATGGCGCGGTCGGTCACCTCGGCATCGCGGCCGAGGGCGCGATCGATGAGATGCGCTCGCGTCAACGGCCGGCCCTGGCCCGACGCCAGCGCCGCCAGCAGGGCGAATTCGTGCGACGACAGCGCCACCGCGACGCCGTCGCGATCGAGCGTCATCGCCGATAGGTTCAACCGGAAGGGACCGAAGCCGATCACCGCGTCACGCTGGCCGGCGGCGCGCGGCGCGGTGCGGCGCAGGATCGCCGCCAGCCGGGCGACGAGTTCGCGCGGGGTGAACGGCTTGGCGAGATAGTCGTCGGCGCCCATTTCGAGGCCCAGGATGCGATCATGGGGATCGCCGCGGGCGGTCAGCATCAGGATCGGCGTGTCGTCGCCCAGCGCGCGCAGCCGGCGACAGATGGCAAGACCATCCTCGCCCGGCATCATCAGATCGAGGACGATCGCATCGGCGGGTTCGCGCGCCAGCATGGCCGTCAGGCCGGCGCCGTCGGCGACGCTGCGCACGGCAAAGCCATGTTCACCAAGGAAGCGCTGCAGCAGCGCGCGCAGTTCGGCATCGTCGTCGACGACGATGATGCGCCGCGCGCGGGTGTCGGCGCGTTGGCCGGAACCGGTGCCGCAACCGGCGTCGGCATTGGCGGTGGCAGCCATCGATCACCCCTCTTCCGAACGTTTCGTTCCGCCATGGCGACTGTTTCGGCAAGGCCCGATCGTCGCCGGCGCTGCCGTCAGTGCTGCGGCGTAACGATCTGTAACCCTTGGGCGCCGCAGCGGCACAATCGTGAAACCGGCCGCGGTGCAAAACCGCCGCAGCGATGGACACGCCCGTTCATCCAGACCCGACAGGAGCGAATGATGACCAACCCGACCGCCACCCACCACACGCTGCGCCTCGCCGCCGTGGTGCTCGCCGGCACCGCCATGCTCACCGCGACGATCGTCGATGCGGCCCCCAACCGGGCCCGCGTCCGCGGCCAGAATGGCGTCGTCGCCGCCGGCGGCGGTGCCAACGGCGGCTATGTGCGCGGCGCCGGCGCCGTCCGCAACACCGAAGGCGGCGTGACCGCGGCCAGCGGCGGCGCCTTTGCCACGACCGGCGGGGCGCGCGGCGCGCGCGCGTCGACGACAACGGTCAACACTGACGGCTCGGCCACCCGCCAGGGCGGTTTCGGCGCCAGCGGCGCGCGCGGCAGCGCTTCGGGCCAGAGCGACCTTGCCATCGCCGCCGATGGCACCCGCACCGGCACGACCAACACCACCGCCACCAACGCTGCCGGCAACAGCTATACCGGCTCGACGACGATCAATTCGGCCAATGGTCGCCCGGTTCGCACCGCGACCTGCACCGACGCCAACGGCAATGTGATTTCCTGCCCGCGTTGACGCCGAACCTTCCCCGACGCCCCTTCGTCGCTCCGGCTTCGGCCGGAGCGGTGCTTTTTTGCAAGGCCATTGGCGGTACGGCAAGCTTGTGCCGGCGCAGGAGAGCTTCCGGCGGCCAAGGGCTGCGCCCCTGGGCTCAGTCTGGTTGGCGCCGCCCTTCTGCCGCGAACATACGGTCTCAACAAAATTGGGTCGAGGGGCTCAGGCCCCTGACCGCCGGAGACCCCTTTTTCTGCTCTGTGTCGGCGGGCTTCACCAAGCTTTCTCTTCGCCCTCCGCGTCGCCCGCCGCTGCCGGCTTGTTGTCGCCCGGCGGCAGCGGCCTCTTCGCCAGCGGGGCGAGGCCGGCGGCCTTCAGGGCTGCGTTGGTGGCCGGCAGGTCTTCGGCCAGCGCCGCCTCCAGCGCCTTCAGTTGCACGTCGAGCCCGGCCGAAAGCTCGGCGAAGACCGCGCGGGCGCTGTCGGTGGGGGGGGCTTCGGCGCTTTCGATGGTGCCGATCAGCGCCGCGAGCTTGTTGTTGAGCTTGATCGGATAGTTGAGCGGGTCCTGCCGGCTCTGGATCCTGACCTGGTGGATCTCGGCCTCGATCGCCGACAGCCGCGCCATCAGTGCGGGGACCGCCGCCGGCACTGGCTTTGCTGCCTTGCCGAGCGCATCGGCCTGGGCGCGGATGCCGCGGACCAGCAGGACGGCATTGTTGGCGTCGCTGACCCGCGTCGTCACCGCCTGGGCGAGGTCGAAGCGCGCCTTCAGGTCGGCGGGGGTCGCCTTGACGCGCGGATCGGCGCCGATGGTGAAGGGCTGCTCGAACGCCTTGCCGTCGACGATCAGCCGCGCGCGATAGCTGCCGGGCAGCGCCGCGACGCCGCGGTTGGCCGCCGCCCAGAAGATCATCCCGTCAAAGCTGGTATAGCCGGGGTGGCGCATGTTCCAGGTGAAGCGGTTCATCCCCGGCTTCATCCTGGCGGTCGGCTTCTTGGGCGGACCATCGTCCTCGTCGTCATCGTCGCTGGCGGCGGGGGTGGCCGCCGCGTCGGGCTTGGCCGCGTCCTTCTTGGGTTCCTCGGCCTTGCCGTCGAAGTGCTGGATCGGCGTGCCGGCGGCATCGAGGATCTCGATGGCGAGCGACCTGGGGGCCGCGGCGAGGTGGTAGTCGATCGCCACGCCGGGATCGAGCCCGCGCTGCGCCGGCGCCGGGGCGAACAGCCGGGTTTCGGGCTTGAGGCCGGCCGAGAGCTGGCGCAGCAGCCCGGCATTGTCCATCACCCAGAAGCCGCGGCCGTGCGTGGCGATCACCAGATCCTGACCCGAAACGGCGAGATCGGCGACCTGCACATCGGGCAGATTGGCCTGCAGCTTGTGCCAGGCGGTGCCGCCATCGAAGCTGACGCGCACGCCGCGTTCGGTGGCGAGATAGACGAGGCCGGGGCGAATGGTGTCCTCGCGGATCGAGCGCAGCATCTCGTCGGCCGGCAGCCCGGCGGTGATCGGCGCCCAGCTCTTGCCGTAATCGGTCGTCCTGAAACCGATGGGGGCGAAATCGTCGAGCAGGAAGCGGTGCGCCACCACATATGCCGTGCCCGGGCTGTGGGGACTGTCCTCGATCGTGGTGATCTTGGCGAATTTGGGCATCGCCGGCGGGGTGATGTTGGTCCAGCTGGCGCCGCCATCGCGGGTGATGTGCACCAGGCCATCGTCGCTGCCGGCCCAGATGACGCCGGGCTCGCGCCGCGACGGCGCCAGCGCGAAGATGGTGGCATAGGTTTCGACACCGGTCTGGTCGCGGGTGATCGGGCCGCCCGAGGGCCCCAGCGTTGCCGGATCATGGGCGGTCAGATCGGGGCTGATCTTTTCCCAGCGCTGGCCCTCGTCGCGGCTGCGCCAGACGTGCTGCGAGGTCACGTAAAGCGTGGCCGGATCGTGCGGATCGAAGACGATCGGGAAGGTCCATTGGAAGCGCTCGGCGATGTCGCCCGCCGAATAGCCCATCGGATTGTCGGGCCGCACGTTGATGGCGCGGCGGAGCCCGGTCGAATGATCGTAGCGTGTCAGCAGGCCGCCATAGCTGCCGGCGTAGAAGATATTGGGGTTGCGCGGATCGGGGGCGACATAGCCGCTTTCGCCGCCGCCCACCGCGATACCGTAGGCGCCGCCAAGGACATTCTCATGGCGGTGGCCGCGCACGGCCACGCAGATCGTGCTGTTGTCCTGCTGGCCGCCGCAGGCGAGCGCCGGCTGATGCGCGGTCAGCGACAGGCGGTAGATCTGCGCGGTGGAAAAGTCCTGCCGCGTCCAGCTGGTGCCGCCATTGACGCTGACATTGGCGCCGCCGTCATTGGCCTCGATCATCCGCTGGTTGTTGTCGGCGGCGATCCACAGATCGTGGTTGTCGCCGTGGGGCACCTTGATCTTCTTGGGGAAGGTCTTGCCGCCGTCATCCGAGCGATAGAAGTTGACGTTGGTCACATAGACGCGATCCTTGTCCTTCGGATCGGCCTGGATGCGCGTATAATAGAAGGCGCGCTGGCGCAGGTCGCGGCTGTCGCTGCGCTTTTCCCAGCTCTTGCCGCCATCGCTGCTGGCATAGACGCCGCCGGCCGCCTCATGCTCGATGATGGCATAGACGCGCGTCGCGTCGGCGGGGGACACGCTGACGCCGATCTTGCCGAGCAGGCCGTCCCTGGGCAGGCCCGGGGCGCGGCTGATCTCGGTCCAGCTGCTGCCGCCGTCGTCGCTTTTGAACAGGCCGCTGCCGGGGCCGCCGCTCGACATGCCCCAGGGCTTGCGCCAGGCTTCCCAGAGCGCGGCATAGACGATGTTCGGGTTCCTGGGATCGATGCTGATATCGACCGCGCCGGTCCTGGCGTCGCGATAGAGCGTTTTCGCCCAGGTCTTGCCGCCGTCCTTCGTCCGGAAGACGCCGCGATCGGGATTTTCGGCGCCATAATGGCCGAAGCCGGCGACGAGGACGCTGTCGCAATCCTTGGGATGGATGCGGACGCGGCTGAAATTCTGCACCGCGGCGAGGCCGACCTTCGCCCAGGTCTTGCCGCCGTCGCTGGTCTTCCAGACGCCATTGCCGGGCAGGACGTTGCCGCGCAGCTGCGCCTCGCCGGTGGTGGCGTAGACGATATCGGGATTGGCCTCGCACACCGCGACCCCGCCGAAGGCCGCGGTGTCGGTCTTGCCGTCGGTCATCGGCTGCCACGACACGCCGCCATCGACGCTCTTCCACAGGCCGCCGCCGGTCGCGGCGAACCAGTACTCATTGGGTCGCGCGACGCTGCCGACCGCCGAAATCGAGCGCCCGCCACGCGCCGGGCCGATGTTGCGCCACTTGAGGCCGCCGAAATAGGCCTCGACGCCGGTTGCCGGCGCCGTGCTCGCCGGCTGCGCCGACCCTGCGGCTGCGCCGAGCAGCGCCAGCGTGGCGACGCCCGCCAACCAATTCGCCCGCATTTTCAACTCCCCACGGATTATTCCGATATTGGTAGCAGGCTGGCGGCGAGCGGCAACCGGCTTCCAATTCGCGGTATGGATAGGCTATGGAAGAAAAGTGGGCCTCCGGCGGCAAGGGGCTGAGCCCCTTGACCCGCTTTTGTTGGGTCCGACCTCAGGTCTCAACAGTACAGGCCTAATGGAAAGTACGTCCAGGGGCTCAGCCCCTGGCCGCGGATACCCAGCGAAACAAGCGCGCGCGACTTATCTCCATGTGTCCGCGACGAGTCTTCGCGCGCCTGTTTCGCTGGGAGCCCGCAGCCGGAGGCATTTTTCTTGATTGATAGGGGCAGTCAGCGTTCACCTTCGCGAGCGGTCAGGCCGTATTTCTCGACCAAAGTCCAGACGTGCGGCGGGATCATCGCCTTCATCATGCGCGGGCGTTCGCGGCGGAGGTGGAGCACCGTCTCGATCGCCTTCATATCGACGCGGGCGCGGGCGAATTCGAGGCCCTTGGGGCCGACTTTCGGCATCAGCCAGCCGATAATCGGGCGCAGCCACATCGGCATGCGGCGCAGGGGCAGGCCGCCGGCGGCACGCTCGGTGTTGGCGAGGAAGCCCTTGACCGCCGCGGCGCGCTTGCCGGCGCTGCGCGGGGCGGACAGGCGGACTTCGTCGCCGAGGAGATCGAGCAGCGCGGCGCCGCGGGCGTTGCGGACGATCAGCCATTGTTCGCCCTCGCCGGCCATATAGCCGACGGTGATGTCGGCGAGCGCATTGGTATAGTCGACGCAGGTGCGGCAGGTCAGCGGGAAGAAGTCCCCCGGCAGATCGGCGAGCGGCAGCATCAGGAAGGGGATCGCCTGCACCCGGCCGTCGCTGAAGCGCAGCTCGACATGATAATCGGCGCGGAATTCGAGATAGGTGATGGTCTCGGGCTTGTCGCTGAGCAGCGCCAGGAAGCGGTGGAAATTGGCTGTCGTCGTATTGTCGGAGCACGGCGTGCCGATGACGGTGATGCTTTCGAAGCCGAGTTTCGCCTCGATCGCCCGCAGCGCATGGACCTGGCAGGGGATGCCGATGACGGCGATGCGGCTGTGGCCGGCGGCGCGCGCCGGTTCGAGCAGCGCCAGCAGCGGCGCATGGCCCATGCGCATGCCGCGCACCTGCGCCATGCCGTCGGGCGCCGTGACGATGACGGGGACGGGCTTCCATTTGTCGGCCGCGTCAGGCGCCATGGTCAGCACCGCGGTGACGGCGCCGGTTTCGAGCAGCCGCTCGGCGAGGCGGGTGGTGATGCCGGTCCATTGTGCGCCGGGCAGCGGGCGGTTGAGCGACGCCTTCACCAGGCGCTGGAAGGGACCGAAGAAGAGTTCGTCGTTGCCGGTGTCGCGCGGGCGGCCGTGGAGGCGGGTTTCGGCGCTGGCATAGTCGGGCTTGATGAACTGGCAGGCGGTGCCGCAGTCCTTCGGGCTGGCGGTGCGCGAGATGCCGCAATCGGTGCACAGGCCGCGCGGGACGGCGGCGGGCAGCGGTGGCGCGGTGATGGCGGGGGCTGGGTCTTGGGGGTCGGGCCGCATGGCACGATGGTTAGGCGGTGACGGCGGCGATGCAATCGCCAATCTTCTGCCCCCCTCCCCCCCGGTGAGCGCAGCGAACCGAGAGTGGGGAGGGTTGGGGTGGGGGT
>LJHX01000158.1 GCA_001295935.1 alpha proteobacterium AAP81b | reverse complement strand
CCCAGCCGTGGCGTCTGGCGGCGCCTTCCGGGGCTGAAGCGGCGGCGGTGGCTTCAGTGCCGACGAACGCTCCTCACGGCGCGGCTGGATGCCAGCGTGCGCTGGCATGACCGGCGGGAGGGAGGGCGACCTTGGCGAAGCGCGGCTAGTCCTTGTCGCCGCGATCGCGCAGCGACCAATATTGCCAGCCGAGCAGCGCGAAAACGACCCCAAAGCTGACCACCATCTCGATAATGCCGAACCATTTCGGGTTCATGGCGCCACCGCCAGTCGGCGGTGGCAGGCGGGTGTCGGTATCGGCAAGGCGTCGCTCCCCCCGGGACTGCCGCGGCAGGCTAGCGCAACCCGCCCGCCGCCGTCCACCGCCCCCGGCCCGTCAGCGGACCTGCACCGGCGACGCCGCCCGACGCCGCCGCAGTCCCGCGCCGACCAGGCCGAAGCCGCCTGTCGGCAGCGCCCAGCCCGCCGGCTCGGGGACGACGCCCGGCGGCAGCACCGTCGCCTCGCCGACGCCCGACAGCTCGATCCGGAAAGTCTTGCCAGCCTTGCCGAAACCCGCCTGCTCGTCGGTGAGGAAGGTCAGCCAGCCATGATGTGGCCCGGCGGTCAGCGGCCGGAAGATGAGCTGGAACAGCGCCTGCTCGCCCTGTTCCAGCGTCATGCCGGGGACGAAGCCGGCGAGGCTGAAGGCGTCGCTGCCCTCGATGCTGTACGACAGCAGGCTGAGCGTCGTCAGATGCTCGCCGACGACATCGAAGGCAGCGATGTTGCGGATCGACAGCGGCCGGCTGGCGCGGTCGAGCAGCGTCAGGGTGCCGAAGTCCTGCGCCGTCGTGTCGATCGCGGTCTTCGGCGCCACCAGCGGGATGAAGGCGAACATGTTGTCGACCTGTCGGCAGGCCGAGGCGCCGCCATAGCTTTCGAGGACAGGGCCGCACGAGCTGACGAACGGCAGCCCGCCGATGGCGGTAAAGGTGCCGGGCGGCGCCGGCACCGGCGCGGTGGCGCCCTCGGTGGCGACGAAGGTGCCGCGCGGCGCTGCAAGCTCCGTGGTGGCAGCGGGCCCGGGCACATAATAGCCTTTGCGGGCGAGCGTGGCGCTGGTGGCGCCGCTGTCCCGCACATAGCTGCCCGGTGCCGCCGGGGTCGGTTGCGTCTGGCCGGGGCTGGCGACATAATAGCCGGGCGTCGCAAGGATCGGCGCCTTGGCCCCGGCGGTCGGCACATAGCTGCCCGCCGGCGCGATGGTCTGGCCGGTCGCCGCCGGCCCCGCCGCGAAATAGCCGGGCACGGCCAGCGTCGCCGCCGTCGCGCCGCGCGTCGAGACATAGGATCCGGGGGCCGCCGCGGTCGGCGCGGACTGGCCGGCGGTCGGCACATAATAGCCGCGATCCGCCAGCAGCGGCGCCGTGGCGCCAGTCGTCGGCACATAGGATCCGGGCGGTGCCGCCTTCTGGGCGGTTGCGACGGGTCCATCGACATAATAGCCGAGCGACGCCTTGATCGGAGCAGTAGCGCCCCTGCCCGGCACATAATAGCCGGCGGTGGCCGGGGTCTGGGCGCTCTGCGCGCTACCTGCGACATAATAGCCGGGCGACGCGAGGGTCGCGCTGGTGGCGCCATAGCCCGGAACATAGCTGCCGGGGGGCGCCGGGATCGGCGGGTTGTTCACCGGGACATTGGGCGGCACATAATAGCCGGGCGTCGCCTGCATGCAGGGCGTGATGTTGTTGGGGGTCCAGCTGTCGGCCGGGCAGGAATAGCAATCGCCGTCGGGGCAGCGCACGATCTTGGCCGCACTGGTGCCGACATCGCTGAAGGCCAGCAACCCGAGAAGCGCCATTTTTCGCATGTCATCACCCCATGGCAGCGTCGGCCGGCACCCCGCGGCGGGGCTTCACCGCCGTACGGCGCATGGGCGAAGGGATGCCGGCGGCGCGCGCGCCCGCCAATCTGAACAGAAATGTGATTTTCGCTGGAAATGTACAGGGGCGCCGGGCGACACGGTGCCGGCAATGTGCGATGAGCCTGGCATCGCAACGAACAGGCCGCCGTGCTCCCGCCCACCGCCAGCGCCGCCGGCGCCCTTGCCCTGATCGCCCCCGACGCCGTCGCGGCGCTGGCCGGCACGCCGCACCTGCGCGCAGCCATCCATCGCCACATCGCCGCGACCTTCGCGCTCGTTGCCGATCTCGACGCTTTCGGCTTCTGGCTGTCGCGCAACCGCGACCGCGTCGCCCTCGCCGCGCTGATCGCGGCGCTCGCCACCCGCGACATCGGCGTCACCGGCGGCGAGTTCGTGCGGCTGGCCGAGGCGACCGGCTTCGCCTCGCGCGCCGCGGCGCAGGACTTCCTGGCGCGCGCCCGCGCCGCCGGCCATCTCACGCCGCTGCTGCCGGGGCGCGCCGCGGCGCAGCCGGTGCTGCTGCGGCGGCCACTCTGGCAGGCGATCCGCCGGCTGGTGCGGCACTTCTATGGCGCGCTGGCCGTCACCTGGCCCGATCTCGCGCCGATCGCGCGTGGTGACCGCGCCACCTTGCGCGCGCTTGGCCAATATCTGCTGATGGGGCTGATGTGGCGCAACGCGGCGCGGCGCACGGGGAGGGCGCCGCCCTTCGGGCCGGCGCTGCTTGCCGATTATGCGCGGGTGGCGCCGTTCCTGGCGCGCGATATCGGCCTCAGGTTCCTGTTCGTGATGATAGAGCAGCAGCCGGCGGGCGGCGCCGCGCTGCTCGACCGGGCGCCCCTGTCGCGCCGGTGGCTGGCGACCCGCCTCGGCGTGTCGCGCATCCACATCAACCGGCTCCTCGACGAACTGGTCGCAGCGGGGCGGCTCGACATGCCAACGGCCGACAGCCTGGAATTCGCCCCGGAACTGTCGGCGGCGGTCGAACATCTCTTCGCCCAGGCCTTCCAGATCCTGCGCGCTCTCGCCCATGCCGTGCAGCACGGCGCGCCGATCGATCGGGCCGGGCTGGCGCGCATCGACCGGCGGCTCGGCTGACCGGTCAGCGCGGCCGTCAGGTGCCCGCGGCGAGCACCCCCGTCGCCACCGCGAAAGCGCGAATGCGCGCGGCATGGCCGGCGGGATCTTCCTCATGCGCGAGATGGCCGAGGCCGGGCAGGATCTCGAAGCGCGCGTCGGCGAGCCGCCCCGCGACCTTGGGCGCCGTCTTGGCGGGAATGGTGCGGTCATGCTCGCCGTGGAGGAGGAGGACCGGCGCCGTCACCTTGTCGAGCTCGCGTTCGAGCGCCGCCAGGTCCCACCCCGCCATGAGCGCCAGCGCGCCACGGACATGGCCCGAGGTAGCGAACAGCCGCGCGTAGAGCGAGGTGCCATAGGCGTCGATCGTCGATCCCGAGACACGCTTCATATACGCGGCGACTTCGCCCTCGCCGCGAGCGCGCGCCGCGACCAGCTGCGGCACGAAGGGATTGACGAAAATCCATTTGGCAAGGGTCGGAAACAGCGACCCCGCCACCCCCGGAAACGGCAGGATGGCGCCGCCCAGGCTGACAATCGCCCGCGGCGCCGCCGCGCGCGTCGCCATAGTGAGGGCGATCGCCGCGCCGGCGCTGTGGCCGACGGTCAGCGCCGGTTCGAGGCCGAGGCGGTCCATCAGCGCCGCCAGCGCGCCGGCCACTGCCGGCAGCGATAGCCGCAGCAGCGGGCTCGAAAAGCCATGGCCGGGCAGATCGGGAATCACCACGGTGAAATCGCGGGCGAGCAGCGGCGCGACATCGCGCCAGCTGTGGCTGGCAGCACCAGTGCCATGGAGCAGCAACACCACCGGCGTCCCCGCCTCGCCCATCACCTGGACGTGCCATTTGACGCCGCCCGCCGCGACGAACATCGAATTGTCACGGTGCGGCCAGTCGCGGCCGTCGGTGTTCCAATTGGGGGCGCTCATGCCGCGGCCTTGATCATGGCGGCAAGGCTTTCGGCGCCGAGCCGTGGCAACGCGGCATAGCGTGCCGCCATTGCGTCGGCGAGGGCGCGGGCTTCGGGGCGCGGGCGGGTGCCGCAATCGATGAACACCGTCGGCAACCCGCTTGCCGCCAGTGCGCGTGCGCTGGCCAGCGCGGCGTCCTGCGGGATGGTGCCCTCCGGGCCGATATTGGCGCGGCCGTCGGTCAGCACGACGACGACCGGCGAACGGCCGCGCGCCC
Source organism: alpha proteobacterium AAP81b (assembly GCA_001295935.1). GTDB lineage: Bacteria > Pseudomonadota > Alphaproteobacteria > Sphingomonadales > Sphingomonadaceae > Sandarakinorhabdus. Next base: position 506 of record LJHX01000158.1, on the reverse strand, counting down.
GCTCGCGCGTCGCCACCTCGCGTGCCATGTCGAGCCCCGCAGCGATCGGCGTGCCGCCGCCGCCGGCGAGGGCGGCAAGCTCGCGGCGGGCGCGCGTCAGCGAACGCGTCGGCGGCAGCGCCAGGGTCGCGCCCTCCCCGCGGAACGCCACCAAAGCGACTTCGGCGCGCTTCACATAGGCCTCGGCGAGCAGCAGCTCGACGGCGCCCTTGGCTTCGGCGAGGCGCGCGAACGCCGCCGACCCCGAGGCATCGACGGCGAAGACCGTGCTTGCCGGGGTGCGCGCGACGTTGCGGCGGACGTGAAGATCATCACGGCGGATGGCGAGGCGGCCAGCGTCATGCGCGCGCAGCCGCTGCCATGGCGCCGCGGCACGAATGGTTTCGAGGAGTGCCAGCTTCTTGCCCCTTCCCGGAGCGCCGGCACGCGCCCCGCTCGGGCGGCCGGTGGCGGCGTCGCGCTGGCGGGCGCCGCGACCGCCGGCGGGCGCCTTGCGCACCGTGCCG
>LJHX01000157.1 GCA_001295935.1 alpha proteobacterium AAP81b | reverse complement strand
CACGAACCAAAATCGCCGCCGTGCCGGCGATCCAACAACCGTGAAAACCGCTCTAGCGGTGATGGCGGCGCTTTGCCCCCCATGCGGTCGAAGGGCGCGGCATCGCCCGCGCGAAACCTTGTCGCTTTTGCCGAATTCTACCGCTGGAAGTTGACTAACTTTACTGTTTCGGCCGGTTTCTGGCGCCTTTCCGTCGCCGCCTGGCGCGCTACGTCCGGACAAGTTTCGACAATGTCAAAGAGCATCTCGCGCATACGCCGAATCGCGCGTGTAGGACAGGCCCGCTGCGGTCAGGCAAACCCCGCCAGCACCGCGCTGTCGTTCCACATCCTCGCCACAACCGCGTCATCGCAGGCCAGTTCCGAAGGGTCGGGCCATGTCAGCTTGCCCTTGCGCAGCGAGGCATAGACCCGCCCGGGCGGCGGGATCTCCGTCGTTGCCAGCGCGGCGAGCGCGCCGCCGGCGGCAGCGAGGCTGTTCATGAAGCCGACGAAAGGCCGCAGCAGCGGCAGCAGCGGCCAGACGAGCGCGCGCACCGCCCAGGGCTGGTGGCGGACGAGGCCGGTGCCGGCGGTGAGGCCGGGGTTGTAGGCGAGCACCGTCAGGCGGCGCGCCGCAACCTGGGGCAATGCCGCCAGGGCGCGGACGGTCAGCATGTTGGCGAGCTTGGAACTCGAATAGGCGCGCAGGCCGGCGGTGGCGCCGGTCTCGATCGGCAGGTCGGTCTCGGGATGGGCGAGTTTCATGGCGTCGCCGTGGCGCGGCGGCGGCACGGGTGCCTTTTCGGCGGGGTCATGGGTGTCGCTCGTCGTGATCACCAGTCGGCCGCCGTCGGCGAGGCGTGGCAGCAGCGCGCGGGCGATGAGGTAATGCGACAGATGATTGGCGGCGAAGGTTTCCTCGATGCCGTCGGGCGTGCGCAAGCCATTGTGCGGGCGCTGGCCACCGGCGTTGAGGACGAGCGCGTCGATCGGCGTGTCGCCGAGTGCCGCTTCGACCGCGGCGACGAAGGCGCGGGCGCTGGCGAGACTGGCAAGGTCGAGCGGCAGGGTCTCGGCGCCGGCGGGGGCCGGGGCGCCGGAACCGCGCGCGCCGACGATCAGCCGCGTGCCGGGCCGCGCCAGCAGCCGCATCGCGGCGTCACGGCCGATCCCGGCGGTGGCGCCGGTCATCACGATATTCATGGGAAGTCCGATCTATGCAATGTAAACTTTACACTGCATAAGTTGGCTTTGCCGCCGCGTCAAGCTAGGCCGGAGCCATGTCGGCCCCCGCCTATCATCACGGCGATCTGCGCGCCGCGCTGCTCGACGCGGCACTGGCGCTGCTCGAAACGGGCGGCGTTGCGGCCTTGTCGCTGCGCGCCGTGGCGCGCGCCGCCGGGGTCAGCGCGATGGCGCCCTATCACCACTTCAAGGACCGCGCCGCGCTGGTCGCCGCGGTCGCCGCGGCGGGGTACGACCGGCTTTATGCCGAAAAGCTCGCGGCGCTGGCGGCGGCACCCGACGATCCGATCGCGCGGCTGGTGGCGGGGGCGCGCAACTATGTCGGCTTCGTCATCGACAATCCGGCGCTCTACCGGCTGATGGCGAGCCCCGAACTCGCCGGGCGTCCGCACGCCGACCTGGCGAAAAGCGCCGCGGCGCCGGCGGCAAGCCTCGCCGCGCTCGTCGCCGCGGCGCGCGCCGCCGGGCAATTGGGCGATGCCGAACCGGCGGCGGTGGCGCTGCAGCTGTGGGCCTTCGCGCATGGCCTGGGCCAATTGGCGATCGACGGCCATGCCCCTGGCGCCGATGTGCCGGCGCTGGCTGAATCGGGTGCGCAGGCATTGCTCAGGGGCCTCGGCTAGGCGGCGGGGGCTTTCGTTTGCCGGCGAATGCCGCTAGATGTTCCGGTCTTGTTCCGGGCGGAGGGCGTGTGGCGGTCGAAGTTGTGCTGGCGGGGGTCGGCGGCGCGCTGCTGGCGCTGCTCATCGGCTGGTTGCTGTGGGCGCGGCCCCTGGCCGGCGAGCGCGCGGCGAGCGCGGCGGCGCGCGCCGAAGCC
>LJHX01000156.1 GCA_001295935.1 alpha proteobacterium AAP81b | reverse complement strand
TCGGCCGCGCCCTCGGCCTGTCGGCGACCGGCGGCAGCATCAACCTTGCCGGCACGACGCTCAACGGCGGCGCCGATGGCACGCGGTCGTCGGTGCTCGTCACGCCGCCGGCCGCCGCTTCTGTCGTCACCCTCGGCGCCGTCAACGCCCGCACCTTGAGCATCGGCGCCGGCACCGCCGCCACCGATGTCACCATCGGCAGCGCAACACTCGTCAACAGCTTCGGCCTCACCCTGACCAGCGGCGACTTCAACGGCCGCGTCACCGTTACGGGCGGCGGCATCACCATCGCCGCCGACGCCGGCAGCGTCACCTCGACCCGCCTCGCCGCGTCGCAGGCGGTCACCGCCACTGGGGTCACCCTCGACATCGACGAAGCGCGCGCCGGCTTCGGCAACCCGGGCAGCAACTTCGATACAACGCTGACCGCGACCAACGATTTTACCGCCGAGACCGTCACCGCCACCGGCGACATCCGCCTGACCAGCGCCGCCGGCAACCTTGTCACGACTACGGCCCTCAACGCCGGCGACGATGTCGTGCTCAGCGCCGCCAATGGCAGCATCACCCTCGGCGACAATGTCACCGCCGGCACGACCACCGCCCAGGGCAACCTCTCCGCCACCGCCGAGAGCCTGGTGCTTGGCAATGACACGCTCGCTGCCAGCGGCTTCGTCAATTTGACCGCGACCGCCGGCAGCCTCGCCGGCAGCAGCGGACTCGTCATCACCTCGAACAGCGGCAACGCCGTCGATGCCGGTGTGGTACGCGCGCTCGGCCTGTCGGCCACCGGCGGCAGCATCAGCCTTGCCGGCACCACCCTCAACGGCGGCGCCGATGGCACGCGCTCGTCGGTCCTTGTCACCCCGCCGGCGGCGGCCTCGGTCGTCACCCTCGGCACCGTCAACGCGCGGACGCTCAGCATCGGCGCCGGCACCGCCGCCACCGATGTCACCATCGGCAGCGCGACGCTCGTCGACAGCTTCAGCCTGACGCTGACCAGCGGCGACTTCGCCGGCGCCATCGACACCGACGGCAGCATCAGCATCACCGCCGACACCGGCGATATCGAAACCAGCGCGCTGACCGCCGGCGGCGATCTCACCCTCACCGCCACGGCCGGACAGATCACCGCCGCCGGGCTCAACGCCGGTGACGACATCCTGCTCGATGCCGCGACGAACATCGCGCTGACCGGCAGCAACCGCGCCGGCGCCACCGACGACCAGGGCGATCTCACCCTGATCTCGGACCAGGGCATGCAGCTGACCGGGCCCGGCACGATTCGCGCCTCGGGCGCCATCGCGCTGACCGGCGGCGCGCAGACCATCGCCCTGTCGGGCGGCATCGTCCTGCGCTCCAACGAACAGGCCGGCGGCACCAGCCTCGCCGATGCCGGCGACATCCGCGCCATCACCATCAACACCGGCAGCCAGCTGCTGTCGGCGACCAGTTCGAACCTGCAGGGCGGTCTCGCCCGCCAGTCGCGCGTCTTCGTCAATGTTCCCAATGCCGCCGCCCAGGAATCGCAGCTCGGCACCGTTCGCGCCCGCGGGCTGGTCTTCACGTCGGCCGGCCAGGCCGCCGGTACCACCGCCGGTTCCTTCCGCCTCGTCGACGGCCTGTTGACCGAAAGCTTCAGCCTGACGTCGCTGACCAATGTCCAGGGCGTGCGCATCGGCCGGCTGGAGACCACCGCCGGCAGCATCTCGATTACCGCCACCAACAATATCAGCGGGCTTTCGCCGGGCGCCGCCGGCCGCTTGCTCACGACCTTGCAGGGGGCGACCTTCGTTGCCGGCGGCGCGAACAGCGACCTGACGCTCAGCGGCCAGACCATCCAGCTCGGCAATAGCGCCGCCGCCGACCCCGAGGCCAGCCGCGCGGCGCGCAACGTCAGCCTGGAAGCGACGCAAGGCATCGACATCATCGGCGTCACCGCCACCGCCGGCACGCTCGACATCACCGCCGGCACGGGCGGAGAAGCTGCGACGGCGACCGTCATCGCGCGCAACGATGTGAGCGGCGACGGCCTGCGCGCCGGCGGCACAATCGACATCCAGACCCCCGGCGCCGCCAGCGTGCTGGGGCCGGTCGTCGCCGGCGGTGACTACACCGTCTCGGCGCGCAGCCTGACGCTCGGCAGCGTCGCCCAGAGCGCCGCGGGCGCCGTCAGCCTGACCACCACCGCCGGCAACCTCAGCGGCACCGCCGGGCTGGTGCTGACCTCGAACAGCGGCAACCTCGCCGATGCCGGCCTGGTGCGCGCGCTCAGCCTGGCGGCGACCGGCGGCAACATCGCCCTGGCCGGCACGACACTCAACGGCGGCGCCAATGGCACAAGTTCGGCGGTACAGGTCACCACGCCGGCCGCGGCCTTCGCCGTGACCCTCGGCACCGTCAATGCCCGGGCGCTGACCTTTGCCGGCAACACCGCCACCACCGATGTCACCCTCGGCACGGCGACGCTCATCGACGATTTCACCCTGACCCTGACCAGCGGCGACTTTGCCGGTTCGATCACCACCGATGGCAGCATCAGCATCACCGCCGATACCGGCGAGATCAATGCGGGCGCGCTGGCGGCCGATGGCAGCATCGGCCTGACCGCGACCGTCGGCAACCTCGACGCGACGACGCTGACCGCCGGCACCGATCTCAGCCTGACCGCGACCGCCGGCGATCTCGGCATCACCGGCGCGCTCAGCGCCGGCGACGATATCGCGCTCAGCGCCGCGGCGGGCAGCATCACGCTCGGCGGCAATGTCACCGCCGGCACCGGCAATACCCAGGGCGACCTGACCGCGACGGCGGCAAGCCTCGACCTCGGCAATGGCACGCTCGCCGCCACCGGGCTCGTCGGCCTGACGTCGACTGCCGGCAGCCTGGCCGGCAGCGCCGGGCTTGTCATCACCTCGAACAGTGGCAACGCCGTCGATGCCGGCGTCGTCCGCGCCCTCAACCTGTCGGCGACCGGCGGCAGCATCAGCCTGGCGGGCACAACGCTCAACGGCG
>LJHX01000155.1 GCA_001295935.1 alpha proteobacterium AAP81b | reverse complement strand
CGAAGCGGTCGCCCGAAGGGCGATGACGGCGATTCAACAACCGTGAAAGCCGCTCTAGCCTGTCCTACAGGATCGGTTTTTGCTAGGACCCGATCGCGACCGGAGGACCGGTCGCCGCGAGCCGGGACCGGCGTCCGACTCCGGTCGAAACGGTCAACTTGGTCAACTTCCGCGGCTGAAGTGCCGGCATGCCCGCCCTTGTGTTGCCCATCAGCAACACCATATCGGCCGCAACAGGAGTATCGCCGCCGATGAACATCGAAAAATTCTCCGACCGCGCCAAGGGCTTTCTGCAATCGGCGCAGACCGTCGCCATCCGCATGAACCACCAGCGCGTCGCGCCCGAGCATCTGCTGAAGGCGCTGCTGGAGGATGAGGAAGGCATGGCGGCGGGGTTGATCCGCGCCGCCGGCGGCCAGCCGCAAGTCGCTGTCGCCCAGGTCGATCAAGCGCTCGCCAAGATCGCCCAGGTGTCGGGCGGCGGCGCCCAGGCGCTGAGCTGGGACAATGATACTGTCCGCGTCCTTGACAGCGCCGAGCAGCTGGCGACCAAGGCCAAGGATTCGTTCGTCACCGTCGAGCGCTTGCTGACCGCCTTGAGCCTCGCCACCGGGACCGCCGCGGGCAAGGCGATGGCCGCCGCCGGCGTTACGGCGCAGGCGCTCAACACGGCGATCGAGACGCTGCGCAAGGGCCGCACGGCCAACAGCCCCGGTGCCGAAGCGGCGATGGACGCGCTCGGCAAATACGCCCGCGACCTGACGCAGGCGGCGCGCGACGGCAAGCTCGACCCCGTCATCGGCCGCGACGAGGAAATCCGCCGCACCATCCAGGTGCTGGCGCGGCGCACCAAGAACAACCCGGTGCTGATCGGCGAGCCTGGTGTCGGCAAGACCGCCGTCGTCGAGGGGCTGGCGCTGCGCATCGCCAATGGCGACGTTCCCGACGGCCTCAAGGACAAGCGCTTGATGTCGCTCGACATGGGGGCGCTGATCGCCGGGGCGAAATATCGCGGCGAGTTCGAGGAGCGGTTGAAGGGCGTCCTCGACGAGGTGCGCTCGGAAGGCTCGGACGTCGTGCTGTTCATCGACGAGATGCACACGCTCGTCGGCGCCGGTGCGTCGGAAGGCTCGATGGACGCCTCCAACCTCTTGAAGCCGGCGCTGGCGCGCGGCGAGCTCCACTGCATCGGCGCGACGACGCTCAACGAATATCGCAAGTACGTCGAGAAGGACGCGGCGCTCGAACGCCGTTTCCAGCCGGTGATGATCGGCGAGCCGACGGTCGAGGACACCATCTCGATCCTGCGCGGGCTCAAGGAGAAGTACGAGCTCCACCATGGCGTGCGCATCACCGATGGCGCCATTGTCGCCGCCGCCACGCTCAGCAACCGCTACATCGCCGACCGCTTCCTGCCCGACAAGGCGATCGACCTGATGGACGAGGCGGCGTCGCGGCTGCGCATGGAGGTCGAATCGAAGCCCGAGGAGATCGAGAACCTCGATCGCCGCATCATGCAGCTGAAGATCGAAGCTGCGGCGCTCGAACGCGAAACCGATGCGGCGTCGAAGGAGCGGCTGGCGGCGCTGCGCCATGAACTGGCGGGGCTGGAGGAGGAATCGGGCACGCTGACGCTGCGCTGGACGGCCGAGAAGGACAAGCTCGCCGCGGCGACGAAGATCAAGGAAGCCCTCGATGGTGCCCGCCTCGAAGTCGAGCAGGCGCAGCGCGCCGGCGATTATGCCCGCGCCGGCGAACTGACCTATGGCCGCATCCCCGACCTCGAACGCCAATTGGCCGAGGCCGAAAGCGCCACCGCCAACGCCATGACGCGCGAGGAAGTCACCGGTGACGACATCGCCGCGGTCGTCTCGCGCTGGACGGGCATTCCCGTCGACCGGATGCTCGAAGGCGAGCGCGAGAAGCTCTTGAAGATGGAGGAGATTCTTCGCAAGCAGGTGATCGGCCAGGACGCCGCCGTCCATGCCGTGTCATCGGCGGTGCGCCGCGCCCGCGCCGGCCTGCAGGACCCCAACCGCCCGCTGGGGTCGTTCCTGTTCCTCGGGCCCACCGGCGTCGGCAAGACCGAACTGACCAAGGCGCTGGCCAATTTCCTGTTCGACGACCCGCGCGCCATGGTCCGGCTCGACATGTCGGAGTTCATGGAAAAGCACAGCGTCGCCCGGCTGATCGGCGCGCCTCCCGGCTATGTCGGTTACGAGGAAGGCGGCGTGCTGACCGAGGCGGTGCGGCGCCGGCCCTATCAGGTCGTGCTGTTCGACGAGGTCGAGAAAGCCCATGGCGATGTCTTCAACGTGCTGTTGCAGGTGCTCGACGACGGCCGGCTGACCGATGGCCAGGGCCGCACCGTCGATTTCACCAACACGCTGATCATCCTGACGTCGAACCTCGGCAGCCAGTATATCGCGGCGCTGCCGGACGATGCGCCAATCTCCCAGGCCGAACCCCAGGTGATGGAAGTGGTGCGCGGCCATTTCCGGCCGGAGTTCCTCAACCGATTGGACGAGATCGTGCTGTTCCAGCGCCTCGGCCAGGAGGCGATGGCGCCGATCGTCGATCTCCAGGTGGCGCGCGTCCAGGCGCTCTTGAAGGACCGCAAGGTGACCCTCGACCTGACCGACGCCGCCCGGCGCTGGCTGGCGCGGGTCGGTTATGACCCGGTCTATGGCGCACGGCCGCTCAAGCGAACGGTGCAGAAGCACCTCCAGGACCCGCTCGCCGAGCTGATTCTGGCAGGCTCGGTCGCCGACGGCAGCACTGTCCATGTCGACGAAGGCGACGGCCGGCTGGTGCTGGCCTGATCGCCGCGCGGCGGCCTTACTGGCCGCCCGGCCGGCTGCGGTTGTCGTCGACCATGTTGCGCGCCGCGGTGCCATTGGCCTCGTCGAGATAGGCCCATTGCCGGCGGGTGTGGCATTGCTTGCGCGCCTTGACGAGGCTGCCGGTCTCAAGCGTCTTGCGGCAGACGGTCTGGTCCATCGGATCGTTGGCCGGCGCCGGCGGCGTTGTCGCGGGCGGCGGGGTCGCCGGCGCGGCGGGGGCGGGGGCAGGCGCCGTTTGGGCGATCGCCGTGCTGGCGATCAGGCTGGCGGCGAAGACGGCGGCAACGAACGAGCGCATCGGCGAACTCCAACGGCGAAGCAATTCGCGCTTTTTAGCCCAAGGCGGTCGCGCCGACAATCGCACCGCAAGCGCGGCATTGCCCGGCGCCAGCCGGCAGGGCAGAGATCGGGCGATGACCGAAATCGCCGCCATCGCCCGCGATCCCTTGTGGTTCCCGCATCGCTTCGACCCCGGCCAGGCGACGGTGCATTTTCGTCGCTTCGACCGCGACACCCATCGCGAGGCGACCTTTATCACCGACGAATATCTGCCCGCCGGCGATCCGACCGTCATCCGCCTCGCCGACGCCATGGCGGCGCGGCCGGCGGCGGCGCCGCTGCACTTCGTCTTCCATTCGGCCTTCTGCTGCTCGACGGTGCTCGCCCGCGCTTTCGACCTGCCGGGCGCGGCGATGGGGCTGAAGGAGCCGGTGTTCCTCAACGACCTGGTCGGCTGGCAGCATCGCGGCGGCAGCGCGCGCGACATCGCCCCGGTGCTCGATGCCGGGCTGACCCTGCTCGCCCGGCCGTTCGGGCGCGGCGAGGCGGTGGTCATCAAGCCGTCGAACGTCTGCAATGGCCTTGCTCCGGCGATGCTGACGATGCGCAGTGCGGCGCGGGCGCTGCTGCTCTATGCGCCGCTGCCGGTGTTCCTGGGGTCGATTGCCAAGAAGGAAATGACCGGGCGGCTGTGGGCGCGCGATCTGCTCGTCAAACAGTTGCGCGAGCGGCTGCACCCGTTCGGATATACGACCGACGACTATCTCGGCCAGACCGACCTCCAGGCGGCGGCGATGACCTGGCTCGCCCAGCAGGCGCTGTTCGCGCACCTCGTGGCGACCTTCGGCCCGCGCGTCCGCAGCCTCGATTCGGATCGGCTGATGGCCGAGCCGGTGGCCGCGATGCGCGCGCTGGCGGCGCTCTACGGCATCGCGCTCGATGCCGAAGCCGTGGTAGCCGGGCCGGCCTTCACCACCCACAGCAAATCGGGCGACCGTTTCGGCAGCGAAGCGCGGGCCGCCGAGAACGCCGCCGCCGCAACGGCGCATCGCGACGAGATCGACAAGGTGGTGGTGTGGACCGAAGCCGTGGCGAAAGCGACCGGCGTGCCGATGACGCCGGGCAACCCGCTGCTCGGCTGACTCAGGCGGGTCGCGGGTTCAATCGCACGATCGTCCAGTTGAGGAACGCCGCGAAGCTGACCCAGGCGAGATAGGGCGCGATCAGCCACGCCGCCATCGGCGCGATCGGCGCCAGCACCGCGATCATCGCGACCAGCGAGGCCCAGAGGAAAACCACCTCGATCAGCGCCAAGTCGGGGCGCCGCGCCTTGAAGAACAACGGGCTCCAGGCGAGATGGCAGATGCCGTTGACGGCGAAGACGATGAGGATGTCGCGCTGCGCCGCCGGCGTCGCCGCGGCGTTCCAGGCGATCACCGCGGCCCAGGCGGCAAGGCCGAGAATGAGGGTCCAGGCCGGGCCGAACAGCCAGTTCGGCGGCTGGAAGCCCGGCTTGCGCAAGTCGCGATACCAGCTGCCGATCGGCGTCATCAGCCCGCCGACCAGCCCCAGCGTCACCGCCCAGGCGGTCGCGGCAAGAACCGGGGCGGAAATGTCGGGCATGGCGCTGCATATGCGCATTGTCGGCAAATGTTGCACCCCCTTGCGACAGCCTGGCCGCACGCTCTTGTTCGCGGGCGGGCGAGCGGGCATCAGCGCGCGATGAATCTCGCCCGCTTTCCCCGCCAGCGCTACACGCCCTTCGCGACCCCGCTGGAGCCGCTGCCGCGCCTCTCCGTCCGGCTTGGCGGCCCGGAAATCTGGATCAAGCGCGACGACATGCTCGGGCTGGCGGGTGGCGGCAACAAGACCCGCAAGCTCGAATTCCTGATGGCCGCCGCGCTCGCCGAGGGCGCCGATACCATCGTTACCATGGGGGCGCCGCAGTCCAACCATTGCCGGCTGACGCTGTCGGCGGCGGCGAAGGAGGGGCTGGCCTGCCGGCTGATCATCGAGGAGCGCGTGCCCGGCAGCTACGACGCCCACGCGCTCGGCAACAACCAGCTGTTCGAGTTGATGGGCGCCGCCGCCATCCGCATGGTGCCGGCGGGCACCGACATCCCCGGCGAACTGGCGCGCGAGGCCGAAGCCGTCCGCGCTGCCGGCGGCAAGCCCTACATCATCCCCGGCGGCGGCTCCAATCCATTGGGCGCGCTCGGCTATGCCGCCTGTGCCCAGGAGCTGCTGGTGCAGAGCTTCGAGCTCGGGCTGGCCTTCGATCATCTTGTCGTTGCCAGTGGCAGCGCCGGCACCCACGCCGGGCTGCTGGCGGGGCTGGTGGCGCTCAATGCCGGGTTGCCGGTGACCGGCATCAACGTTCGCCGGCCGCGCGCCGAGCAGGAAGGCAATGTCCACCGCCTCGCGGTGGCGACCGCGGCGCTGCTCGGCACGCCGGCGCCCGCCGAAGCCGATGTCGTGGCGCGCGACGAATGGGTGGGGCCGGGCTATTCGCTGCCGACGCCGGAAATGGTCGATGCCGTCCGCACCGTCGCCGCGGTCGAGGGCATTCTCCTCGACCCCGTCTACAGCGGCAAGGCGATGGCGGGGCTGTTCGCCCTGGTCGGCGCCGGGGTCTTCGCCGCGGGGCAGCGGATCGTCTTTCTCCATACCGGCGGTTCGCCGTCGCTGCCGGCCTTTGCGGGCGACCTGCGCGCGCCGGGCCAGAATTGAGCGACTGGCGGACCATCGGCGTTCTCGGCGGCATGGGGCCGGCGGCAACGGTCGATTTCCTCCAGCGGCTCGTCGCTGGCGTCGGCGCGGCGCGCGATCGCGACCATCCGCGCGTGCTTGTCGACAGCAACCCTTATGTTCCCGATCGCAACGCCGCGCGCGCCGGCGGCCCATCGCCGGGGCCGGCGCTGGCGGCGATGGCGCTGGGGCTCGTCGACGCCGGCGCCGAGGTGCTCGCCATGCCGTGCAATGCCGCGCATGGCTGGGCGGGCGACATCGTCGCGGCCATCGCCGGGCGGGCGCGTTTCGTCAGCATCGTCGAGGCGGCCGTGGCAGCCGTCGGCAACGCCCGTCGGGTCGGCATCCTTGCCGTCGGCGCGACGCTCGACGCGGGGCTCTATCATGCACCGTTGCTGGCACGTGGTATCGGTATCGTCGATGGTGACCTTGCCGTGGTGCAGCCGCTGGTCAACCGCATCAAGGCCGGCGACACCGGCGCCGAAGTGCAGAGCGCGATGCGCGCTGAGGCGCTTCGGCTGGTCACGGCCGGCGCCGAGGCGATCGTCGCGGCCTGCACGGAAGTGCCATTGGTGCTGCGCCAGGCCGATCTTGCCGTGCCGCTCATCGATACCAGCGCGTGCCTGGCGATGGCGACGCTGGCGGCGGCGCGGCGCTAGTTCACCGGCAACAAAGACACGGCGCCGGCGGATTTCCCCGCCGGCGCCGCCCGTGATCCGTGTCGTTCGGTGCGTTACGCCCGACGTCCCGAGAGCAGCGAGGAAACCAGGCTGATCGCGAACAGCACGATAAAGATGAAGAACAGGATCTTGGCAATACCGACCGCGGCGGAAACAATGCCGCCGAAGCCGAAAAGTGCCGCAATCAGTGCGATGACCAGAAATGTGATTGCCCAGTTGAGCATGGAAAAGCCTCCTGTCGGTGATGCAGGAGAAACCCTTGCAATGGCTTTTCGGTTCCGGGGCGCGACCGCCGTCGGTTGCAGCCGGGGCGTCTCATTCGCTTTCGGGAAGCAGCGGCGCGGCGACCGCGCGCAGCGGGAAGCGCAAGGTCGCGACGCTGCCGCCTGCCTCGCCCGCCGTCACTTCGGCGCTGCCGCCGAGCTGCGCCGCCAGCGCACGGACCAGCCGCAGGCCGTGCGTTCCGGGCCCGCCGGCCGGCGCCGCCGCATCGAAGCCGACGCCATCGTCGCTGACGATGAGCGTCGCCTGGCCGTCGTGGATACGGAAATGCGTCGTGACCATGCCTTCGCTGCGCCCGGCAAAGCCATGCGTCAGGGCATTGTGGACGGTCTCGACGAGCCACAAGGTCAGCGGCACCGCGCTGTCGATATCGAGCGGCACATCGTCGAAGCTGCAGCTGAGCTGGAGGTGGCGAACCGGGTCGGGCGGCGGCGTCAACTGCTCGCACAGCGCGCCGAGCAAGGTGCGTGACGAGATGCTCGCCAGTTCGCCGGTGTCGTAGATCAGCCGGTGGACAAGTGCCAGCGCACCGATCCGCCGCCGCGCCTGGTCGATCGCCTCGCGTGCCGAGCCCTCGCCGAGGCGGCTCGATTGCAGGCTGAGCAGGCTCATCACCACCTGGAAATTATTCTTGACGCGATGGTGAACCTCGCGCGCCAGTTTCTTCTGATGTTCCAGCGATTGGCGCAGCCGGCGGTCGCGCTCGGCGATGGCGCTGGCCATGCGATAGAGCGAGGCGGCGACGCCGCGGATCTCGCGCGGCGCGCGGGCGAAGCTGACGGCGCGATAGCGATAATCGCCGGCGGCGAAGTTGAACGCCAGCCGCTGCAAGCCCGCCAGCCAGCGCAGCACCAATTGCTGGCTGCCGTACCAGATCGCGAGGCTGGCCATGACGATCGCCAGCACCGGCAGCAGGAAATCGACGAGCGTCTGCCACCAGGCGAGGCCGAAGCGCGGCGGGTCGGGCGCCGCATAGACGACGAACAGCCCATGCTGGTCGGGGCCACGCGCCACCAGCGGCACGACGGTATAGGACCAGGCGTGGCCGGCGGCGTCGGTGCGCCGGGCGATGCTGCCGGCGCGGACCGACAGATCGACCGGCGGGATCGGCCGGCTGGCCATCAGCACCTGGCCGCTGTCGCTGATCACCGCGACGGCGGTATCGGGGCGCGTCACCATCGCGCGCAACTTGCGGTCGAGCCAGGCAAGGTCGATCGAGGCGACGACCGCGCCGTCGAAGGTGCCAGCGACGTCGCGAGCCGGCAACGCCACCAGCACGACGCGATCGCCGGTAAGGGGGCCATGCACGGCATCGCTGACGAGGACGCCGCGCGCCCGCGCGACGCGGTTCCACCAGCCCTTGTCGCTGACGACATAGGGCAGACCGGGGCCGACCGCGGCGCAGCGCAACCAGCCGTCGCGGTCATAGGCGGCAAGATTGGCGTAGAGCGGGGTCGCGGCGCGCAGATCGGCAAGCGTGCCGGCGCAGCCGGCGCCGCCGGCGCGTACCGCCGGATTGGCGGCGAGCGACCGCAGCAGCGTCTCGGTGGTACCGAGAATCATCTTGTTGGTATCGGCGAGCGTGTTGGCGCTCGACGAAATCTGGCTGATTTCCGCGACCCGGCGGTTTTCGATCCGCACCAGCCCCTGCAGGATCGACAGCACCATGATCGGCAACAGGGCGACCAGGATCAGCGCGACCAAGGCGCGCCGCAACGACAGATGTCGCGCGCCGGCGGGCGCCTCGCCGGCGCCGACGGGCGTTGCCGGCGTGCCGAACAGGGCGGCCTGCGCCCGGCTTGCCAAAGTCATCGTCGCTCCACCCCGCGTCAGGCGGCGGGGCTGAGGCGCTCGGGCTCCTGGGTGGCGCCGTTCATATAGGTCTGCAGCGCCGCACGCCCGCGCGACACGCGGCTTTTCACCGTGCCGATGGCGCAGCCCATGACATTGGCGGCTTCCTCGACCGACAGCCCGCTCGCCGAGACCAGCAGCAGCGCCTCGCGCTGTTCGGCGGGCAGGGTGGCGAGACCGCGCTGGACGTCGGCGATGTCGATCCCCGAGCCCTGCGTCGCCTGGGTCACCAGCACGCGGTCGGCGAGGGCTTCATCCCAGGGCGCGAAGCGATGGGCGCGGCGGCCGAGCGAAAAATAGTGATTGCGCAGGATGCGGAACAGCCAGGCGCGGAAATGCGTGCCGGGCATGTAACTGGCGCGCGCCGCCCAGGCCTTGGCGAGCGCGTCCTGCGCCAGATCGTCGGCGAGGTCGCGGTTGCCGCACAGGCCGCGGGCAAAGCCGCGCAGTGCCGGAATGGCAGCGAGCAGGTCGCGGCGGAAGTCGGCGAGCGCCGCCGCATCCATCGGCGGCCGCGGCGCGGCGACGGTCTCGATCGACGACGCTTCGCCGGCGGCTGGATCGTCGGACAGATGGTCCTCCGGCGCGTTGTCGTCCGCGTCGCCTGTCATGGGATTCATCAATGATCGCTTCACGAAATATCTCGCGCCTGCTCCGGCTTCGCTGGCGCGAGATCGACGACCTCGGCACCGCGCGCCTCGATCTCGTCGAGAAGACGCAGAAAATCTTCGGGAATCGGTTCATCCTCGAAAGACGCGAACAGGCGTTGCAGCCCGGTCGTCACCGGGTCACCGCCGCTGCCGACGGGTTCGCTGATCTGTTGCCGGGCCACTGCCCCCCCGCGGCGCGCGTCCATGTCGTCATCCTGTCTCATTCATCAAATCTCCGCTCGCCGGCGGACGATCCGCCACCGGAAAGCCGGTTGCTTGCCCAACGCGGGCGCCGCGATATCGTTCCCGCAATGATAACATTTGCGGCGGCAAGGCGAAGCACCCTTGCGGTCCCGTCGGCGCGGCGGCAGCGAGCGGGGCGGGAGCGCGCTCCCGGACACAGCAACCGACCGCGGTTTGCCCGCGTCAGGTCGGAACCCGGCGCCGTCGTCGGCGTAATGACTGCGGTGCACATTACCGATCAAGGGGCGTAAAGCATGACTGACAAGCCGGGTTCCCGGGATGGCGGGAGCCTCCGCGACACGATGGGGCCGCATCTGCCCTATCTGCGCCGCTACGGCCGCGCGCTCACCGGGTCGCAGCGGACGGGCGACGCCTTCGTCCGTGCCGCCCTCGAAGCCTTGCTGCAGGCCCCCGACCAGATCGAGCGCGCCCGCCCGGCGCGGGTCGAGCTGTTCCGGCTCTTCCACGCTTTCTGGGCGCCGTTCGCCGACCAGGTCGATGGCGGCAAGCCGGCCTCGGTCGCGCAGATGGTCGGCGAGGAACTGCTCGCCGCATTGCCGACGCACCGCCGCGAGGCGCTGCTGCTCACCGCGGTCGAAGGCTTTTCGATCGGCGACGCCGCGGTGATCCTCGGCCGCAGCGAGGATGAGGTGCGCGGCGACATCACCGCCGCCAATGCGGCGATTGCCCAGCAGATGGCGGGCCGGGTGATGATCATCGAGGACGAACCGATCATCGCCATGGACCTGCAGAACATCGTCGAAGGCCTTGGCCACAGCGTCGTCGGCATTGCGACGACGCGCACCGAGGCAGCGGCGCTGGCACGCGCCGAGGAAGCCGATCTGGTGCTCGCCGATATCCAGCTCGCCGACGGTTCGTCGGGGATCGACGCCGTCAAGGACATCCTTGCCGATCACGACGTGCCGGTGGTGTTCGTCACCGCCTTCCCCGAACGCCTGCTCACCGGCGAGCGTCCCGAGCCGACGTACCTCATCACCAAGCCGTTCCAGGTCGAAACGCTGGTGGCGACGATTGGCCAGGCGCTGATGCTGCAGCGCCGGCCGGAACCGGTCTGACGCCTGCCGCGTAAGGCGCGGCGTTCGCCGGTGGTTGCAGGCCCGTGCCGCGCGACCGCCGGGCGGCGCTTCGTCGCCTCATGGCGGAACCGATGGCTCCGGTTGACGCTTTTTTCCCTGTCCCGACAATGGTGTCGCGGCAGGAGACGGTGATGTTGAAGATTCTCCCTGGAAGCGAAATGGCGCCGGGGGACGCCGAAATGCACAGCGGCGGCCGTGCGCCGATTGTCGACTATCCGTCGCCGGCGGCGGTGCTGGCCGACGGCCGGCTGTCGCGCTCGGAGCGGCTGCGCGTGCTTGATGCTTGGGTGCGCGACATTGCCGATCGCGATATCGCGGCGAATGAGGCTACCAGTGATGCGCCGCCGGCGGCTGACGAAAAGCTGCTTCGCGATGTCAACGCCGCGATTGCCGCCGTCGAGGCGACCCCAACCGTGCCGGCCAATCTCTTCGGTCGTATCTGGCAGATCCTGGCGCGCGATTGACGCGCGCCAATCGCGGTCAGGCGGTCGGATCGATCGTCTCGGCGACCGCTTCGGTCTTGTGCTGCGGCAGCAGGATCAGCACGAAGATGAACAGCGCCAGTGCCAGGCACAGCGCATTGGGAATGATCAGCGTCCATTCGCCTTTCAGGATGCCGAAGGTCGTCCAGCTGGCGAAGGACAGGCAGGTGAGGCCGTACATCACCGCCGACAGGCCCTCGGTCGACCGCGCCTTGATGGTTTTCCAGGCTTGCGGCGTGAAGCTCGACACCGAGGCGATGGCGCCGACGGTGCCGACGATGGTGACGGGATCGAGATTGGCGAGATCGGGCATGGCGGGCAAATGCCGGGCGTCGCCGCTTCGTTCCGTGGCAGCTTTCGGGGCTTGGTAACGCTGCCCCGGCTGGCCTAAAGCGGGCCGCATGCAGACGATTGCCGCCGTTCTCGACGTTCATGGCGCGGAGCCGCCCTTTGCCGCTTCGGCGCCGCTGCGGCTGGCAACGCTCGACCTTGCCGCCCCCGGCCCGCGCGAGCTGCTGGTGAGAATCGACGCCGCCGGGGTCTGCCATTCCGACTTGTCGGTCGTCGATGGCAACCGCCCGCGGCCGGTGCCGATGGCGCTGGGCCATGAAGCCTGTGCGACGGTGATCGCAACCGGCAGCGCCGTTACGCGCTTCGCCGCCGGCGACCGCGTTGTGCTGGCCTTTCTGCCGACGTGCGGCGAATGCACCCCCTGCCTGTCGGGCGAGGGCTGGCTGTGCGCTGCGGGCGCCGGCAGCAACGCCCGCGGCGAGCTGCTCGGCGGCGGCCGGCGACTGTCGGAGGCCGGCCATCCCGTCCACCATCATCTCGGCGTTTCGGCCTTTGCCGGCCATGCCGTCATCGACGAACGCTCGGCGGTGAAGATCGCCGGCGATATCCCCCCCGAGATCGCCGCGCTGTTCGGCTGCGCGGTGCTGACCGGCGTCGGCGCGGTATTCAATTCGGCACACGTCCGCCCCGGCGAAAGCGTCGTGCTCTGGGGTCTTGGCGGCGTCGGGCTGGCGGCGCTGCTCGGCGCCGTCGCGGCGGGGGCCGAGCCGGTGATCGCGGTCGATCCCATCGAATCGAAACGCGCGCTGGCGCTCGAGCTTGGCGCGCGCGCCGCGGTGCATCCCGACGACGCCGAAGCGGCGATCCGCGCCGCGACGGGCGGCGCCGGGGCGACGGTCGCCATCGAAAGCGTCGGCTCGGGGCGGGTGCTTGCCGAGGCCTATCGGCTGACGGCGCGTGGCGGGCGGGTCGTCACTGTTGGCCTGCCCAATCCCGCCGACCCCTTCACCATCCCGGCGGTCAGCCTGGTTGCCGAAGCGAAGACGGTGATCGGCAGCTATATGGGCTCGGCGATCCCGGCGCGCGACGTGCCGCGCTATATCGCGCTGTGGCGCGCCGGGCGGCTGCCGGTCGAACGGTTGCTGAGCGCGGTGCGGCCGCTCGCCGAAATCAATGCCGCGCTCGACGATCTCGCGTCGGGGGCGGCGATCCGCCAGATCCTGCTGCCCTGAGCGCGGTCGCTCTCGGCGCGCTGCTCGGCCTGGTGCTGGGCAGCTTCATCGCCGTGCTGACCCTGCGCTGGCCGGCAGGCGAGGGGCTGGGCGGACGCTCGCGCTGCGATTCCTGCGCCGCGCCGCTGCGCTGGTTCGAACTGGTGCCGGTGCTGAGCTTCGCCCTCCAGGCCGGGCGCTGCCGGCGCTGCGGCGCGGCCATTCCGCTGCGCCACCTCGCCATCGAAATTGTCGCGGCGTTGATCGGCGGGCTGGCGCTCGGCGTCAGCCCCGCTGCCATCGGCTGGGCCGGCGCCGGCTTCGGCTGGGGGCTGCTGGCGCTGGCGGTGCTCGACGCCGAGCATTTCTGGCTGCCCGACGCGCTGACCCTGCCGCTGCTCGCCGCCGGCTTGTTGGCCGGGCTGTGGCTGGCGCCGCCGCTCGCCGAGCGCGCCTGGGGCGCCGCCGCGGGCTATGCCAGCCTCGCCGCGATCGCCGCCGGCTATCGCGCGCTGACCGGCCGCGACGGCCTCGGCGGCGGCGACCCCAAGCTGCTCGCCGCGATCGGTGCCTGGCTCGGCTGGCCGCTGCTGGCGCCGGTGGTGCTGGCGGCGGCACTGCTCGGGCTGGCGCTGGCGCTGGTCGACCGCGCCCGCGGCGTCGCCGTCGACCGCCTGACCGCGGTGCCCTTGGGCGCGTTGCTCGCCGCGGCGGCGTTTCCGATCTGGCTGTTGTTCCCGACCGGCGCGCCGGCGCTTATGCTCGCGCCATGAGCCCCGCCTTCGCCGGCGCCCAGCGCCTGCCGACCCGCCTTGTCGAGCTTTACCTGCGCCGCGGCTTTCTCGGCCCCGACGATTGCGCCGCGCTCATCGAGCGGATCGACGCCGGCGCACGGCCCTCGACGATCGCCGACGACGATGGCACGCCGGGCTTCCGCACCAGCGCGACCTGCGATCTCGATCCGGCCGATCCGTTGGTCGCCGATGTCGTCGCGCGGCTTGCCGCCTATGCCGGGCTCGACCCGCGCCATTGCGAGCCGCTGCAGGGCCAGCGCTATCGGGTCGGCCAGGAATTCAAGCTCCACACCGATTATTTCGAAGCCGGCGCCGACGAGGCGCTCAGCCATGTCGCCGCCGTCGGCCGCCGCACCTGGACGCTGATGGTCTATTTGAACGAACCCGCCGCCGGCGGCGCGACGCGCTTCAAGCGCCTCGACAAGACCATCGCGCCGGAAACCGGCAAGCTGGTCGCCTGGAACAACATCGCGCCCGACGGCGCCAACAATTACGAAACGCTCCACGCCGGGCTGCCGGTGCGCGCTGGTGTCAAATATATCGTCACCGCCTGGTTTCGGGAACGACCGTGGTGAAAGAAGAGGGGCCTCGGGCTACCAAGGGCTGAGGCCCTCGCCTTACTAGCAGGGACGATCATGTCCTTTGCAAATTCAGCTCGCGCCCGATGATGGTGGAAGGCAGAGGTGCGCGGGTCAGTTAGGAGGGCGATCATCCAAGGGCAGGCCCAAGATTTCTCGAAAGGAATGCGCCACGTGCATTGGCTGGGCCATGGCATATGCATAAAGATTGGCCAGCCGGGGGCGTAGGTGACGACGCTGTTCCCAGAAATCGTCGTTGCTTCTTATCAGAGCAGATAGGAGGTCGCCGGGATAGAATTCCGCCTCGAGCATCGGATTTTGCTCAAGACGCTGGAGGGCGAGGTCGAGGATAAAGGGCGATCCAACCCTCTGACTGACAGCGAGCCGCACCTCATCATCCGACAGAGTGCCGAGTGGCTTCTTTCGGACCGCATAAATGCGCTGTACCATGATCGTGTCGGTTTCGTTAGGCTCACCCCAAACCGAGCCCTCTAATTCTTCCAAAGAACAGGCAAGATCGTAGCTGTGCGTCAAGGCCATAAGGCAACTTAGCACGCAGTAGGATGTCTGCAATGGGGCGCAAGTAGCCATCTAGGCAAAGGGTTTGCGAATGACATATTCGCGCTTTCCGCTTAGCCGTTGCGGCCAAATGCCGACACCAACAGAAGTGGGTGCAGGGGCTCAGCCCCTGCCCGCCGGAGGCCCTCTCTTACTTCACAGCAACCCGAGCGCCGCCAACTCATGCGCCATGTCGGCCGGCATAACCTCGCTACCAGTCCCGGCGAGATCGGGCGGGGCGTCGGCGGCGGCGAGGTAGCGCCAGCCCTGATGGGCGCGGCAGGTGCGGGGAACGACTGCGACAGGAAACGGCGCGAGGTCGATCCGGCATTTGCGGCCCCATTCGGTGTCGACCATGGCCAGCCTGAGGATCGTCTGCCGTGCCACCAGGCGGTGGGCGATGATCCAGAACAGCGAGCCGCCGACCAGCTCGTCGGCGCGTTTCGGCATCATCCGGGTGAGGCTGGCGGCGGCGTCGCCCCAATGTTCGCGTTGCCGTGCCGCCAGGGTGGCGACATCGGGGCAGCCGACCGCCACCTTCGTGAGGTTGAGCATCAGCCTAGGTGACTCACCCCGACCGCGGTGGCGATGCTGAGGAAGAGCAGGAAGCCCATGGTGTCTGTGGTCATGGTGACGAACACCGACGACGATACGGCGGGATCGAAGCCGAGGCGGTCGAGCGTCACCGGCACCAGCACCCCGGCGAGGCCGGCGACGAGGATGTTGAACAGCGCCGCGGCGCCGATGACGCCGCCGAGCGTCGCATTGCCGAACAGCAGCGCCGTGCCGAGCCCCATGAGGATGGCGATGGTGACGCCGTTGAGCAGCGCGACGCGGATTTCGCGCACGATCGTTCGGCGGGTGTTGGTCTCGGTCAGCTGGTTGGTGGCGATGGCGCGCACCGCCACCGTCATCGTCTGGGTGCCGGCGTTGCCGCCGATCGACGCGACGATGGGGGTGAGCGCCGCCAGCACGACGAGCTTTTCGATCGTCGGCTCGAAGGCGGCGATCACCGAGGAGGAGACCATGGCGGTGCCGAGATTGGCGACCAGCCAGCGGATGCGGGTGCGATAGGTTTCCGAGACGGGTTCATTGATGTCGCCATCGCCGGCGCCCGACAGCTTCAGCGCGTCCTCGCCGGCTTCGGCCTGGATGATGTGGACGATGTCGTCGACGGTGATGACGCCGACGAGGCGCTCGCCATCGACGACCGCGGCCGAGATCAGCGCGTATTTCTGGAAGAGCAGCGCGACTTCCTCCTGGTCCATCGTCGCCGGGATCAGCGTCTGCTCGCGCTGCATGACGTCGGCGACGGCGATGCCGGGAGGCGTCGTCAGCAACCACGACAGCCGCATGGTGCCGACCGGGCGACGGAAGGCGTCGATGACGAAAATCTCCCAGAAATCGGTGGCGGGGTCGATGGTGGCGCGGACCTGGTCGATGACCTCGCCGACATTCATGTCCTCGCGCACCGCGACGAGTTCGCGCTGCATGAGGCGGCCGGCGGATTCCTCAGGGTAAGCGAGCGCCGCCTCGATGTCGGCGCGGTCCTCGGGCGTCAGCGCGTCGAGCACCTCGCGCGCGCTGTCGTCCTCGAGATCCTCGATGACGGCGACGGCGTCGTCGGTATCGAGGCGGGTGACGACCTCGGCCAATGCGCCGACCGACATGCCGGCGAGGACATCCTCGCGGACATAATCGCCCATTTCGGCGATGACGTCGGCGTCCAATGCCTCGCCGATGGCGCGGGCGAGGCGGGGGCGCTGCCAGTCGCGGACCTGGGCGAAAAGCTCGGCGATGTCGGCCGGGTGGAGCGGCGCGATGGCGGCGCGCACCGCCTCGTCGTCGTCGCGCGCCAGGGCCTCGGCGATGTCGGCGACGAAGCTGGCGCTCAGCCGGCCTTCCTCGACCGCGCCGGTGACGGCGTCCACGGCGCTGTCGCCGTCGGGAAGCAGGGCGGGATCGGCCATGCCGGGCTTATAGCGACGCCCCCCGAAGGCGCCAGTGGCGGCGCCAGCGGCGACCGGCTAGGCTGGCGCCATGGTCGCCTTGTTGCTCGCTTTGTTGCTCGCCGCGCCGGAAGCCCCGCCGCGCAATCTGTTCGTGGCGCCGATGGGCGAGCCGATCCGGGGCGACGTTGGCGCCGAAGCGCTGCTCGACCGCTGGTTCGCCGCGGTCGACAGCGACGGCGATGGCCGGATCGGCCGAGGCGAGTTCCGTACCGATGCGGCGCGCGTCTTCGGCCTGTTCGATCCCAACGCCGACGGCCGCATCGATCCCGCCGAGATCGCCGATTACGAAGCGCGCATCCTTCCCGAGCTGACCGGCGGCAGCAGCGGCCCGGCGGCCGATTGGGGCGGCGCGCTCGAACATGGCGCCATCGCCGGCAGCAGCGGCAGTGCCAATCCGCCGCGCCAGCCCGCCTATGACAGTTTCCGCCGCGGCGCCGGGCGCTATGGCATCCTCAACATCCCCCAGCCGGTCGCCGGCGCTGATGCCGACTTCGACCGCACGGTGACGCGCGCCGAATTCGCCGCGGCGGCGATGCGGCGCTTCGCGCTGCTCGACAGCGACGAGGACGGCGCCCTGACCCGCGCCGAACTGCCGAAGCTGGCGAAGCCTAAGCGCTAGGCCCCGACGCAAAAGTGGCCGTGGGGGTGGGGTGAGCTTCAACCCGCTCATGCCGAGCGAAGTCGCGGCACTTCCAAGGTTCGGCGCGTGCCTCGACTTCGCTCGGCATGAGCGGGATCGGCGCGACCCGAAAGCCTCGATGGCGCGCCGTATCGTTCGTGCAAACGCCGCTTCGCTCGGCGGGGCGCCGCCGCCGCTGCTAGCCCGCCAACAGATTGGCCAGAATCGCCGCCTGCGGCATCGCCTGCAACGTCGCCAGCGCCCGCGCCTCGAGCGCCGCGCGCGCGCCGCCGTCGGCGACGAGCGCCAGCGTCGTCGGCACCAGTGCGTCATAGGCGGCGCCCGCGAACCCAGGCAGATAGGCCGGATCGACGACCGTCCGCGGTCCGACCTCGGCGACCACCGCCTTGGCATTGTTCATCAGGAAGGCGACGCGCACCGCCTCGAAAAGCGCATTCTCGTCGCGATGCAGGTTGAGCACCACCTTGGCGCGGGTGATCAGCGCGTCGCGCGGGGCGCCATAGACGCCGAAGACCGCGGTGACGCGGACCTGGTCATCGAGCGCCCGCAGGATCGCCGCGCGCCGCTCGTCGATGGCACCATAGAAGAGCACGTCGATGTCCTGCTCGGCGGCCGCGGCGACGCGGTGCAGGCTCGGGTGCCAGCCGAGGCGCAGATAGCGGACGTCGCCGCCCGACCGCGCGCGCAGCAGCGCCGTCGATGCCTCGCTATAGTCCCAGATCGCGCAATGCCGCGCCCAGCGCAGAACGCGCTCGGCCCAGATCCGGCCATCATGGGGGAGCGCGCCGTCGTCGCGCAGCGGCTCGGTGTTGACGATGATCGTGCCCGCCGGCAGCGCCGCCGCGGCGGGGTCGACATCGAGCAGATGCGCGCCGATGACGATGTTGCGGGCATTGTCGGCGATCTGGTTGGCGGCGAGGCGCACGGGGTGGCCGAGATCGGCGAGCCCGGCGGCGAGCAGGGTGCCGAGATCGTCGAAGGCGGCGGTGTGCGGATAGCCCGCGATTCGCACCATGCAGATGTTGAAGGCCATCGCTGCTCCCACCCTATCGCCCCCTCGCGCCCGAATCGGGCGTTGGCAATGCCCCCGGCCCGCGGCTAAGGCAGCCGCGGGGAGGCGCCGCGATGAAGTTCAACATCTGCCTCGTGCAGCCGCCAAACTATATCCACAGCCAGGCGCTTGCCGAGCTTGGCGAGCTCATCGCCTATGGCCTTCACGACCTCGGCCATCCGACGACGATGATGGTGCATGGCATCCAGCGCGACGCGCGCAATATCATCCTCGGCTGCCATCTGGCGCCGCCGGGAATGGCCAATTCGCTGCCGCCGGGCAGCATCGCTGTCAACAGCGAGCAGATTTCCGATCCCGGCAACCCGATCCGCGAGACCGTCTTCGCCTGGGCGCGGCATGTCGAGATGTGGGATTATTCGCCGCGCAACGTCGCCGCCTTTGCCGAACGCCATGTGCCGGTCAAGCTGCTGCGCCTTGGCTGGCACCCGGGGCTGAAGCGCATCGCCGTCGCCGATCCCCAGGATATCGATGTGCTGTTCTATGGCTCGGTCAACGATCGCCGCCGCGAAATTCTCGATGCCATCGCTGCCGATGGCATGAACCTTGTCACCGTGTTCGGCCAATATGGCGCGGCGCGCGACGCGCAGATCGCCCGCGCCAAAGTGGTGCTCAACATCCATTATTATGAATCGCAGATCCTCGAGGTCGTGCGGCTGTCCTATCTGATGAACAACGCCAAGGCGGTGGTCGCCGAGGTCAATTCGGATACCGCCGTCGATGGCGATTATCTGCCGGGCATCTGTGCCGTGCCGCGCGATGGCGTCGTCGCCGCCTGCCGGCGGCTTGTCGACGATGCCGCGGCGCGCCGCGAGGTCGAGGCGCGGGCGCTGGCGACGCTGCAGCGGCTGCCCCAGGCGGCGCTGCTGGCGCCGCTGCTGGCCGCCGGGTGAACCACGCCGCCGCTTGCATCGCCGCGCCGGCCGCCGCACTTACGGCGACGTCGGGTGGAGTGTTGCGATGCGGATGATGGCGACTTGGGTTGTGGCAGGCGCCGCGATGGCGTTCACTGGCGCCGGCGCGCAGCCGCTGCCGCCCGAGGACGCCGCCGCCCTGGCACCGCCGCCGCGCCAGCTGTTCGTCGCGCCGATGGGCGAGATCGTCGCCGGCGACGACAAGCAGGAAAAGCTCGTCGATCGCTGGTTCGCCGGTGCCGACGCCGACCATGACGGCGCGTTGACGCTCGCCGAGTTCCGCGCCGACGCGCGCGCCTGGTTCGGCCGCCTCGACGGCAATCGCGACGGCCGCATCGATGCCGAGGAAGTGCGGCTTTACGAGGTCATGCTGCGCCGCGCCGCGGCGGGCAGCGGTCGGCCAGGACGGCCCCGCGGCCCGCGCGTCAAGTCGACCGGAACGCTGGTCGGTGCCGCCGCCGGCGACGCGGCCTATGCCGACATCCTGCAGGGGGCGGCGCGCTTCGGCCTGCTCAACATTCCGCAGCCGGTGGCGGCGGCCGATGCCGACTTCGATCGCTCGATCACGCCGGCCGAATTCGATGCCGCGGCGCGGCGGCGCTTCGCCATGCTCGATCCCGACGACACGGGCGCGGTGTCCCGCAAGGATCTGCCGCGGCTTTAGCCCGCCGGGTTCATGGCAGCAGCAGCGAGGCGTCGCCATAGCTGTAGAAGCGATAGTCGCTGGCGATGGCATGCGCATAGGCGGCGCGCATGACGTCAAGGCCCATCAGTGCGCTGACCAGCATGAACAGCGTCGATTTCGGCAAATGGAAATTGGTGATCAGGCCGTCGATGGCGCCGAAGCGATAGCCCGGCGTGATGAAGATCGATGTGTCGCCCTCGAAAGCAGCGAGGCGGCCGTCGGCCCCGACGGCGCTTTCGAGCAGCCGCAGCGACGTCGTGCCGACGGCGATCACCCGGCCGCCGCGGGCGCGCGCGGCGTTGAGGCGCTCGGCGGTGGCGGCATCGAGGCTGCCCCATTCGGCGTGCATGCGATGGTTGTCGGTATCGTCGGCCTTTACCGGCAGGAAGGTGCCGGCGCCGACATGCAGGGTCAGCGTTGCGCGGGCGATGCCGCGCGCCGCCAGCGCCTCCCATAGCCGCGGCGTGAAGTGCAGCCCGGCGGTCGGCGCCGCCACCGCGCCATCCCTGGCCGCATGGAGCGTCTGATAATCCTCGGCATCGCGGCCATCGACGGCGCGCCGCGCGGCGATATAGGGCGGCAGTGGCATGACGCCGGCACGCGTCAGCGCGACTTCGATCGGCGCGTCGGCGGTGAACCGCCAGAGCACGCTGCCATCCTCGGCCTTTTCGACGACGCGGCCGGTGAGGCCCGCGCCGAAGTCGACCGTATCGCCGGGCTTGAGCCGGCGGGCGTTGCGGACGAAACTCCACCAGGCGGCATCGCCGACGCGCTTGTGGAGGGTGACGCCGATCGCCGCATTGCCCTTGCGCCCGGCGAGCTGCGCGGGAAGCACGCGGGTATCGTTGACGACCAGCACGTCGCCCGGCGCAAGGCGCGTCGGCAGGTCGGCGACGGCGAGATCGGTGCGTCCGTCGCGGCGCACTTCGAGCAGCCGCGCGGCGTCGCGCGGGCTCGCCGGACGCAGCGCGATCCGTTCCGGCGGCAGATCGAAGTCGAAGTCGGCGACACGCATGGGACGTTCATAGCGCGTTTCGTCGCATTACACATGATCGTGACGCTTGGCGTAGCCGCCCGTCAACCCTATAGGTGCAGTGCAGCGCAGGGGTCCGGGTCATGGCAGTTTTTAACGGCACTTCAGGGAACGACACACTGCTTGGCGGTGTCGATCCTGATGAATTGTATGGCTACGAGGGTAACGATTCGCTTAACGGCGGCGCGGGTATCGATTCGCTGACCGGAGGGGGTGGTAATGACACCTACACTGTCGACAATATCGGCGACCTGGTCTTTGAAGGATTGGACGGCGGCATCGATCTGGTCATCGCGCGCAGCAATTTCTACCTTTATGCCGGCATCGAAAACCTGACGCTGGCCAGCGACGCTGGCAATATCTTTGGCGTCGGCAACGATCTCAGCAATATCATCAATGCCAATGACGGCAACAATCTGCTGCTTGGCGGTGCGGACGGCGATGTCATCGGCGGCTATGGCGGCAATGATCTGATCTATGGCGAAACCGGCAACGATCTGATCAATGGCGGTTTCGGGATCGATTTTATCGTCGGCGGCAGCGGCGACGACAGCATCGCCGGCGCGCAGGACGCCGATGCCATCTATGGCGAGGATGGCAATGATTCGCTGATCGGCGGCGAAAACGACTTCGCCACCGATATTCTCGATGGCGGCAGCGGCAACGACACCCTCGACGGTGCCAGCGGCCGCGGTGACTATGATCTGCTGTACGGCGGCACCGGCAATGATTCCTTCTATGTCGATACGCCCTACGACCTGACCTTCGAGAATGTCGGCGAGGGCACGGACACGGTTTTCGCCAGCGTCGCCGGCACGGGCTATTATCTCTACGAGAATATCGAAAATCTCACGCTGACCGCGACGACGCCCTACGGTGTCGGCAATGATCTCGCCAATGTCATCACCGGCAATGCCCAGTTGAACGTCCTGATCGGCGGCGCCGGCAACGATACGCTCAACGGTCGTGGCGGCACCGATTATCTGTTCGGCGAGGCGGGCAATGACCGCTTCTTCTTCCAGCCCGGCACCGGTGTCGACGTCGTCGGCGACCTGGTGCTCGGCAGCGACAAGATCCAGCTTCAGGGCTTCGGCATCGCTGGCTGGACGCAGCTGCAGGCGCTGATGTTCAACGATGTCGAGAACAACCGCGTCGGCATCGTTCTCGGCTTCGGCGACGCCGTCGTCATCCTCGGCTTCCAGATGGCGCAGCTCAGCGCCAGCGACTTCATTATCGGCTGAGAGCCGCCGGCCGCCGGCTCAGCGCGGCGGCGGGTTTGTTGGCGGTGTCGGCGGCAGCGAGAGCGCGGTTGCCGGGATCGGCGTTGCCGGCGCCGGCGGCGGTACCTTGTCGGCGGCGATCGACGCCTTGACGATTCGCGTCGGATTCTCCGGGGGCTCGCCGCGGGCGATGGCATCGACCCATTGCATGCCGTCGATCACCCGCCCCCAGATCGTATACTGGCGATCGAGCTTGAGCGTCGGCTGGAAGATGATGAAGAACTGGCTGTTGGCGCTGTTCTCCGCCTGGGCGCGCGCCATCGAAAGCGCGCCGCGGACATGCGGCAGCTCGTTGAACTCGGGTTCGAGATCGGGAAGCTTGGAGCCACCCTGTCCGGTGCCGGTCGGGTCGCCGCCCTGCGCCATGAAGCCTTCGATGACGCGGTGGAAGATGGTGCCGTCGTAGAAGCCCTGGCGGACGAGCGTCTTGATCCGCTCGACATGCTTGGGAGCGGCATCGGGGCGCAGCACGATCTTGACTCGGCCGCCGCTCGACAGGTCGAGGAACAAAATGTCCTCGTCGCTCGTCGGGGCGATCGTGCCGGGGATGACCGCGGCGGGCGCCATCGCCGGCAGCTTGGGCGGCGGCTTGAAATCGGCCTTGCCGGCCTTGTTCTGGGCGGCCGCGGGCGCGGCGACCGCCAAGGTCGCCAGCAGCACCGCCAGGAAATGCCGCACCATCACCGCGCGCCCGTCGTCTCGGCGACGCGCGCCACGACATCGGCGGCCATGCGCGGCGAGACGAATTTGCGGATATCGCCGCCATAGGTGGCGATTTCCTTGACCAGCCGCGAGGCGATCGGCTGCAAGGCGACATCGGCCATCAGGAACACCGTCTCGATGCGGCTGTTCAATTGCTGGTTCATGCCGGCCATCTGGAATTCATATTCGAAATCGGCAACGGCGCGCAGGCCGCGGATGATGATCTGGGCGCCCTGTTCCTCGGCGAACTTCATCAGCAGCGTATCGAATTCGACGACCTCGATATGGGCTACATCCTCGGTCTCGCGCGCCACTTGTGCCTTGCGCTCGGCAAGGCTGAACATCGGCGATTTCGACGGATTGGTGGCAACGCCGATGATCAGTTTGTCGACGAGTTTGGCACCGCGACGGATGATGTCCATATGCCCCAGCGTGACGGGATCGAACGTCCCCGGATAAACGCCGATGCGCATGAATGTCCCCTTTACCGGTCGCGTTCGATGGCGAAGCGCGCGATCGCCCGCAGCAGATCGGCTTCGTCGCCATAGCCGCCGAGATGGGTGATCGCCTGGTCGATCAGCATCGCCGCCTGGGTGCGGGCGCGTTCGACGCCGAGCAGGCTGACGAAGGTCGCCTTGCCGGCGGCGGCATCCTTGCCGACCGCCTTGCCGGTATTGTCGGCCGAGCCTTCGACATCGAGCAAATCGTCGGCAATCTGGAAAGCGAGGCCGAGATCGCGGGCATAGCCGCGCAAGGGGGTGCGCTGCGCCTCGGGCACCCGCCCCATGATGGCGCCGGCTTCGAGGCAGAAGCCGATCAGCGCGCCGGTCTTCAACTGCTGCAGCCGGGTGACGCCGCCGAGATCATAGATTTCGTGCTCGGCGACAAGGTCCATCATCTGGCCGCCGGCCATGCCCGCCGGCCCCGAGGCGCGGGCGAGTTCGGCGACGAGTTCGATGCGCGCGAAGGGGTCCTCATGCGTCGCCTCGTCGGCGAGGATCTCGAAGGCGAGCACCTGGAGGCTGTCGCCGGCAAGGACGGCGGTGGCTTCGTCGAAGGCCTTGTGGACGGTCGGCTTGCCGCGCCGCATGTCGTCGTCGTCCATGCAGGGCAGATCGTCGTGGATGAGGCTGTAAACATGGACGCATTCGATGGCGATGGCGACGCGCAGCGCGCGTTCGCGGTCGACATGGAAAAGGTCGCAGGCGGCGACGACGAGCAGCGGCCGCATGCGCTTGCCGCCGCCGATGGCGGCATGGCGCATCGCTTCGAAGAGCGGCCGGCGGGAGTCGGCCGGCACCTGGAGCAGCCGGTCGAAGCGCTGGTCCATCGCCTTGCCGATGGCTTCGAGCGCCGGGCGCAGGCTCTGCGACCCGTGGCTCAGGTCGGACTTGTCGGCGCTGCTCATTGCGCGTCGGTTGGCCCGGCGAAAGCGCGGGTGCCGATGGCCTCGCCGGCAGCATTGGCCTGGATCGCCTCGATCCGCGCCGAGGCGGTTTCGAGCTTTGCTTCGCAATGCGCCTTCAAAGCCTGGCCTTCGTTGTAAAGGGTGATCGAATCTTCAAGGCTGGCGTCGCCGCTTTCGAGTTGGCGCACGATCGCTTCAAGCCGCGCCAACGCCGCTTCGAATGACAAGTCCGCCCGCTCCGCCTCCGCCATGGCGGGTGTTTGGACGGGCGCGCGAACAGGGTCAAGCACGCAAAGCCCGGTCACGGTGCGCGCGGGGCCATGCCCTGACGTTGTGCAGGGTTGTCGGCGCCGCCCCGCCGCCGCACGCTGGCTGGCCTGGAGGAAGCCCCATGCCCATCGCCATCACCGCCGCCGTGCTCCGCGAACGCGGCGCGTCCTATCGCATCGAAGCCCTCGACCTTGCCGATCCGGGGCCGGGGCAGCTGCTGGTCCGCATTCGCGCCGCCGGCATCTGCTTCACCGATGTCGGGGTGCAGTTTTACGAACAGGGCACGCCGCTGCCGCAGGTGCTCGGCCATGAAGGCGCCGGCGAGGTCGTCGCCTGGGGGGAGGGGGTGACGGGCTATGCCGTCGGCGACCGCGTCGTGCTGAGCTATGCGTCATGCGGCAGCTGCCCGCGCTGCGCGCATGACACGCCGCAATATTGCGCCAACTTCATGGCGCTGAACTATGCCGGTGTCCTGCCCGATGGCAGCGTGCCGATGACGAACGGTGGCGAGGCGATCTACGGCGGCTTCTTCGGCCAGTCCTCCTTCGCAACCTACGCGCTCGCCTATCCGCGCAACACCGTGAGGATCGCCGCCGATGTGCCCTTCGCGCATCTCGCCCCCTTCGGCTGCGGCATGCAGACGGGCGCCGGCACGGTGCTTAACAGCCTGGCGCCCAAGCCCGGCCAGAGCCTTGCCGTCATCGGCACCGGCGGCGTCGGCCTGGCGGCACTGATGGCGGCGGCCGATTCGGGCTGCGCGCCGCTGATCGCCGTCGATCGCAACGCCGAGCGGCTGACGCTGGCGGGCGAGCTCGGCGCGACGCACCTGATCCACGCCGACGGCCGCGACCTGACCCTGGCGCTGCGCGAGATCCTGCCCGATGGCCTCGACTTCATCGTCGATACCAGCGGTGCGCCGCCGGTGGCGCGGGCGGGGCTGGAGGCGCTGGCGCCGCAGGGCCAGATGGCGCTGCTGGCGGTGACGCCGCCGGGCACCGAGATCACCATCAACCCCAATGTCCTGCTGGCCGGCCGGGCGCTGCGCAGCGCCGTCGAAGGCGACGCCGACCCGCAGGACTTCATCCCCCGGCTGGTGGCGATGCACGTCGCCGGGCGGTTTCCGCACGACCGGCTGATCAAGGCCTATCGGCTCGACCAGATCAACGAGGCGGTGGCGGACATGAAGTCGGGGGCGACGATCAAGCCGGTGCTGGTGATGGATTGAATTGCACCGCCGCTCATGCCGAGCGAAGTCGAGTCACGCGCCGAGGTGCCTCGACTTCGCTCGGCATGAGCGGGTCAAGGCGCGCGCCCTTGTCGTGGCGCGCCGGACTACTTCCCCGTGAACACCGCCGGGCGCTTCTGCAGAAACGCCGTGACGCCCTCGGCGAAGTCGGCCGAGCGGCCGGCGTGGAGCTGGTTGCGGCGCTCGACCATCAGCGCCTCGGTCAGCGTCTTGTCGAGGCTGTCACGGATGCCCTGCCGGATCAGCGCATAGGAGCGCGTCGGCCCCTTGGCGAGCTTGGCGGCGATGGCGCCGACCTCGGCCATCAGCGCGGCGTCGTCGACGGCCTTGTAGATCATCCCCCAGTCGGCGGCGGTTTCGGCGGGTATGCGCTCGCCGAGCATCATCATCGCCTGCGCCCGCGCCTTGCCGGCGAGGCGCGGCAGCATCCAGGTGCTGCCGACATCGGGAACGAGGCCGATGTTGACAAAGGCCTGGAGGAAATAGGCCGACTTGCCGGCGACGACGATGTCGCCGGCCAGCGCATAGGAGCAGCCGGCGCCGGCGGCGGCGCCGTTGACCGCGGTGACGAACGGCACCGGCAGCGCGAACAGCCGTTCGAGCAGCGGGTTGAAATGCGTTTCGAGCACCTTGCCGGCGTCAACCGGACCCGAACCGCCACCGCCGCCACCCGCCCCGCCGCCGGCGAGGTCGGCGCCCGAGCAGAAGGCGCGCCCGGTGCCGGTCATGACGAGGACGCGGGCGTCGACGAGGCCGTCGCGGATCTTGTCGACGGCGTCGATCATCTCGGCGATGACGCCGATATGGAGGGCGTTCATCCGCTCGGGGCGGTTGATGGTCAGCGTCGCGACGCCGTCGGCGACGTCGAAAAGGATGTGCTCATAGGCCATGGCGCGGGTTCCTGACTTTACGTTCGCGTCAACCTAGGCGGTGCGGCGCAGCCGCGAAATGGGTTGTTTTGAGGGGGCGACCGCGACGGTCAGCGCAACGCGCCGACCACCTCCGCCAGCGCCGCCAGGCAATCGCGCCCCAGCTGCTTCGAGCGCTCAGGCGACCAGCCGGCGGCGGCGTCGGGCAGATCGGCATTGTCCTTGAAGGGCATTTCGAGGGTCATCGCGAGGCAGCCGAAGCGTTCGGCCACCGCATTGGTGCTCATGGTGAGATTGGCCCGGCCCGGGCCGGCGGCGGGATAACCGACGCGCGTCTGGAAATCGGGGGTCAGGCGTTCGAGCCGCGCCTTGTAGTCGCCGAGCAGCGCCAGCTGGCGGTCGCTGATCGACGGGATGCCCTCGAAGCCGGCGATGAAGACATGCGGGATCGCCTCGTCGCCATGGACGTCCAACGCGAAATCTACCCCGCTTGCCTGCATCGCCGCCAGCACCGCCAGTACCTCGGGCGAGCGTTCGGGGCTCGGCGCGTGCCATTCGCGGTTGAGGTTCACGCCGGCGGCATTGGTGCGCAGATGGCCGCGGAAGCTGCCATCGGGGTTCACATTGGGGACGATGTGGAAGCTTGCCTGCTGGCGGAGCTTGCGCGCCACCGGGTCGGCGGGGTCGGTCAGCCGGGCGAGGGCGCCTTCCATCCACCATTCGGCCATGGTTTCGCCGGGATGCTGGCGACCATAGAGCCAGATCTGGCGCGGGCCATCGCCGACGCGCAGCCGGTCGATCGGCCGGCCATCGAGGCTGTGGCCAAGGACATCGGCGCGAACGCCGGGCTGCGCGGCGGCGCGCGCGATCAGGTCGTGGTGGCGTTCGAGGCTGTAGGGGGCGAAATAGGCGCACCAGAGTTGGTCGCTCGCGGGGGTGACGCTTATGGTCAGCGTGCCGCCTTCGGCATTGGCGTCATAGCGCGTTTCGGTGCGCGTCCAGGCCTGGCGATCTGAGGAGACGCAGGCGCGATAGCCCGGCCAGCCGCCAGGATAGGCGGCGCCGCCAACCTCGACGAGGCGGATGGTGCACGCCTGGCCGGCGGCGCCCGACAGGCGGAAGTGGAACCATTGGAAGAAGTCGCTGAGATGATCGCGGGCGATGGCGAGTTCGATGTCGTCGCGCGCGGTGCAGCGCCTGACAATGATGTTGCCCGAATCGAAGCCGGCGTCGATCGCGATCACCGGGGCCCCCCCGTCTTCACGCGAATCGTCTCGCCGTTGCGGCCGGGGAAATCGGCGAGCAGGGCGCGCGCCAACCGCGGCACGGCGCTGGCGATGCTGCTCGCCGCGGCGTCGGCGGGCAGGTCCTCGACGGCGCGGCCTTCCCACACGACGCTGGCATCCGACCGCCGGCGCAGCCGGATCGACAGCCGCGTCTGGCGCAGTTCGCTGGTCCGCGGTGCGCCGACCGGCACCGCGATGCCGCCGCCGACCCCGCCGCCGCGGCCGAAGCTGCCGCCGCCGATGCCGATCGACAGCGCCGGGCCGCGCGGCGGGCCATCGCGCACCACCTGTTCGAGGCTGACGACGGCGATATAGCCGGCGCCAGCCGGACTGTCGGCGGCGGCAAAGCCGATGGCGGCGAGCTCGCTCTGGACGCCGGCGGCGATGCTGGCGAATTCGAGGCCGCGGGCGTCGAGCCCCGGTGCCGCTTCGATGACCACGGTTTCGCGCGGGATCGGCGCGCCGAGGTTGAAGCGGGTGATCTCGGCGGTCGGCCCCGAGGCGCAGCCGGCGAGCAGGGCAGGGAGCAGCAGCGCCGCGGCGAGCGGCAGCCCGCGGGCCGGGCGGAAAGGGCGGAAACGCATGGGACTGGTTCCTGACTGGCGAAGATTTCAGCAACGTCGCACGAGGCCCGCTGGTCGCATGGCGCGCGGCGCGGCGCAACGATATTGGCGAGCCGCGCGGTTGCGGCGCGACCGGGCGGCCGCGACCGGCGTTGACTTTGTCGGCGCCATCGCCTACCGCCCGCGCTCATTTTCGCATTCCCGGGCCGAGATTTCCCATGAAGATCCGCAACAGCCTCAAGTCGCTGAAGGCGCGCCACCGCGATTGCCAGATCGTGCGTCGCCACGGCCGCACCTATGTGATCAACAAGACCAACCGCCGCTTCAAGGCGCGCCAGGGCTGATCCGGGCGGCGCGGCGATGCTGCCCGACGACCGCGCCATGATTGACCAGCCTCGCGGTAATGGCGGCGACGCGGCCGCGCCGGCGTATGCCGTTGCTGCCCGGGACGAGCCCTGGCAGAGCGAAAATCGTGCGGTGATCGAATCATCGAACCTGTTCGTGGCGCGGCACGGCTTGCCGCTGGCGGGTTATCGCCAGTTCTGAACTGTCGCGCTGTTGTCATGGCGGGCGCTTAAGCCGCCGGCTATGGTCCCTGTTCGCGTCACCTCGCTCTTCGCCGGCCGGCTCGCGCGTGACATTGCGGCGTTCGAACCGACCGACATCGTCTCGCTGATCGATCCCAACCTCGAAGCAGAGCGCCGGCCGGTGTTTCCCGACGCCGTGCGGGTGTTCCAGCGCGCCTTCTGGGATGTCGACAACCCGACCCACCAGGCCGCCGATGCGGCGCTGGTGGCGGCGCTGGTCGCCTTTCTCGACGATTGGCGCGACCGTCAACACGCCGGTGCCGAGGCGCGGCTGCTGGTGCACTGCCACATGGGCATCAGCCGCTCGACGGCGAGCGCTTTCGTCGCGCTCGCCCATGCCGCCGGACCGGGGCGCGAGGCCGAGGCCTTCGACGCGCTGCTCGGCGTCACCAACAAGCCCTGGCCCAACGCCCTGCTGGTACGGCTCGCCGACGATCACCTCGGCCGCGGCGGCCGGATGGTCGCGGCGCTCGCCGCCTATCGCGCCGCGCATCCGCGTCGGCTCGACGCCTATGGTCGGCTGCATCGTCGCCGCGGCTTTTACTGAGCCGGTGCTTTCGTTTTGTGGCGGCGGCGGCTACCAGCCGGCAGCCATGACCGATACCGACACCCTGCAGGCCGACATCCTCGGCAGCATCGCCGCCGCCGCCACGCCGGAGGCGCTCGAAGCCGTGCGCGTCGCCGCGATGGGCAAATCGGGCAGCGTCACCGCGCTGTTGAAGACGCTGGGCGGCATGGACCCGGCGGCGCGCGCTGACGCTGGCCCGCGCTTCAACGGCCTGCGCGAGGCGGTGAGTGCGGCGCTCGCCGCGCGCAAGGCGGCGCTCGACGCGGCGGCACTCGAAGCGCGGCTGGCGAGCGAGCGCCAGGACATGACCCTGCCGGTGGCACTGCCGGCGGCGGGCACGATCCACCCGATCAGCCAGGTCATGGACGAGCTCGCCGAGATCTTCGCCGATCTCGGCTTCGCGGTCGCCTCGGGCCCCGAGATCGAGACCGACTGGCACAATTTCACCGCGCTCAACATTCCCGAATCGCACCCGGCGCGGGCGATGCACGATACATTCTACGTGGCGCAGTCGCCGCCGGAGGGGAAGCTCGTGCTGCGCACTCATACCTCGCCGGTGCAGGTGCGGACGATGCTGACGCAGGCGCCGCCGATCCGCATCATTGCGCCGGGGCGGGTTTATCGGTCCGACAGCGACGCCACCCACACGCCGATGTTCCACCAGATCGAGGGGTTGGTGATCGATCGCGGCATTACGCTCGCCCACCTCAAGTGGACGCTCGAAACCTTCGTCAAAGCCTTTTTCGAAGTCGATGACGTCACCTTGCGCCTCCGCCCGAGCTATTTCCCCTTCACCGAGCCCTCGGTCGAAGTCGATGTCGGCTGCTCCTGGGCCGGCGGCAAACTGACCATCGGCGGCAGCGACAGCTGGATGGAAATCCTCGGCTCCGGCATGGTCCACCCCCGCGTCATCGCGGCGTGCGGGCTCGATCCCGATGAATGGCAGGGCTTCGCCTTCGGCACCGGCGTCGATCGCCTCGCCATGCTCAAATACGGTATGACCGACCTGCGCGCCTTCTTCGACGCCGACCTGCGCTGGCTGAAACACTATGGCTTCTCGGCCTTCGACGTGCCCACCCTGTCGGCGGGAGTCGGCGCATGAAGTTCACCCTTGGCTGGCTCAAGGAACATCTCGACACGAGTGCGAGCCTCGACGAGGTCACCGCGACGCTCAACCGCATCGGCCTCGAAGTCGAGGGCGTCGAGGACGCTTCGGCGGCGCTGGCGCCCTTCGTCATCGCCGAGGTGCTCACCGCCGAGCGCCACCCCCAGGCCGACAAGCTCCAGGTGCTGAGCGTCAGCGCCGGCGGCGCGGCGATCCAGGTCGTCTGCGGCGCCCCCAATGCCCGCGCCGGGATGAAGGGCGTCTTTGGCGCCCCCGGAACCTATGTGCCGGGCAGCGACATCACGCTAAAAGTCGCCGCCATCCGCGGCGTCGAATCGCGCGGCATGATGTGTTCGGAGCGTGAGCTGCAACTGTCCGAAGAGCACAACGGCATCATCGAACTGCCCGCCGACGCCCCTGTCGGCGCGCGCTATGTCGATTGGGCGGGGCTGGTCGATCCGGTGATCGACGTCGCCATCACCCCCAACCGCCAGGATTGCATGGGGGTGCGCGGCATCGCCCGCGACCTCGCCGCCGCTGGGCTCGGCCGGTTGAAGCCGCTCGCCGAAGCCTATCGGATTGCCGCGCTCGACGTGCCGCGCGCCGGCCCGGGTCCCGATGTGCGCACCGACGATCCCGGCTGCCCGGCGTTCTTCGCCTGCGCCGTCACCGGGGTGACCAATGGCGCGTCGCCGGCGTGGATGCAGCAGAAGCTGAAGGCGATTGGCAGCAAGCCGATTTCGGCGCTGGTCGACATCACCAATTTCGTCATGTTCGACCTCGGCCGGCCGCTGCACGTCTATGACCGCGCCACGCTCTCGGGCGGCCTCGTCGCGCGGAAGGCGATCGCCGGCGAGCAGGTCGAAGCGCTCAACGGCCGTACCTATGCCCTCGACGAGACGATGACGGTAATCGCCGACGATGCGCACGTCCATGACATCGGCGGTATCATGGGCGGCAAGGCCTCGGGCTGTTCGGAAACGACGACCGACGTGCTGATCGAATGCGCCTTCTTCGATCCCGACAGCATCGCGCGCACCGGCCAGAAGCTGACCCTGACCAGCGACGCGCGCAGCCGTTTCGAGCGCGGCGTCGACCCGGGCTTCCTCGACGACGGCCTCGCCATCGCGACGCATCTCGTGCTCGAACTCTGCGGCGGCACGGCAAGCGAAGTGACGCGCTCGGGCACGCCGCCGACTGAGCCCAAGCAGGTCGCCTTCCGCCCGGCACGGGTGCTCGGCCTCGCCGGCATCGACGTGGCGCAAGACGAACAGGCGGCGATTCTCGAACGCCTCGGCTTCGGCGTTGCCCGAGGCGACCCCTGGACGATCACCGTCCCCACCTGGCGCCGTGATGTTGGCAGTGGGGCCGCTGCGAGCAACGGCTGGGACGGCGAAGCTGACATCGTCGAGGAAGTCGTCCGCATCCACGGCCTCGACGCGATCCAATCGACGCCGCTGCCGCGCGCCGAGGGCGTCGCCAAACCGACCGCCACCCCGGCGCAGGCGCTCGAACGCCGCGTCCGCCGGGCGACCGCCGCGCGCGGCTTCGACGAGGCGGTGACCTGGAGCTTCCTGCCCCCCGCCGATGCCGAGGCCTTCGGCGGCGCCGCCTTCACCCTCGCCAATCCTATCTCGGCCGATCTCGCCGCGATGCGGCCATCGCTGCTGCCGGGGCTGCTTGCCGCCGCCAAGCGCAACGCCGATCGCGGCCAGGCGTCGCTGCGGCTGTTCGAGATCGGCCAGCGCTACCTCGCCGACGCCGAGCATCCGACACTCGCGCTACTGCTCGCCGGCCAGAGGCTGGCGCGCGACTGGCGCACCGGACCGGCGGTGGCGGTCGACGCCTATGACGCCAAGGCCGAGGCGCTGGCGGCGCTCGCCATCGCCGGTGCGCCGGTCGATCGCCTCGCCGTCGCGGCGCCGGCGACAAGCTGGTGGCACCCCGGCCGCGCCGGCCGGCTGGTGCTCGGCAAGGTCGTCCTCGCCGATTTCGGCATGGTGCACCCCGCCATCCTCAAGCATTTCGACCTCAAGCAACCCGTTGCGGCGGTCGAGCTCTACCTCGACGCGCTGCCACCGCGGCGCCGCGGTCGCGCGGTCTTCGCCCCGCCGGCGCTGCAGCCGCTCACCCGCGATTTCGCCTTCGTCGTCCCCGAGACTCTCGCCGCCGACGCTTTGGTCCGTGCCGCCAGCGGCGCCGACAAGGCGCTGATCGCCGGGGTCAAGCTCTTCGACCGCTTCGCCGGCGCCGGCATCGGCGAGGGCAATGTCAGCCTGGCGATCGAAGTTACCTTGCAGCCGAAGGACGCGACCTTGACCGAGGCCGATATCGCCGCGGTGTCGGCGAAGATCGTCGCCGCCGCCGAAAAGCTCGGGGCGAGCTTGCGAGGGTAACTAGGATGCGCTTAGCGTGAGCTAACTAGGGAATCCGTCTGCTAATACGCCGCACTGTCGCGCGCTGTTCAAAATAACTGTAACGTCATCTGCCCAACCTCTCGCCTTAATCGCGCGCGATTGCATGCATAAGCGTGCAAGGTAGCGGGGTGATTCTGTGCTTTGCTGTTCAGGAAGATACTGCCTCGTTATCGAGTAATTCGACGACCTCTCAAATTTCGCGAAATCGAGGAAAGCGCTTACCATATGTTTCGCACAATCACGGTAGCTTCTTTTATCGAGAATAAGATGTTCTTGAAGCACGCCTTCAAACTTCGACCATCGCTTCTCGAAGCCGACTAACCCCTCGACGCTAAACCAGGCCTTCCACCTCTTCAAGGCGGCTGCGTTCAACGACCCTCTCATTTTTGTGCTTGATGCCGACCCTCCGTTCTGTGGAGGTTTGCACATCTCAAGCGCAAAATTCCCAGCCCTATCAAGGACACTTTGGCTGTTGCCGACGCGCGCGTACGTCGGATCGACACTCATCGCCACGAAAGCGGCGAATGCAAGAATCTCTACATTCCGCATCGCGCATCCCCTTTGTCGCCACATGTCATAATAAGTTAGGATATCGGGCGGTTCTGTCAATGGTTGACGATTTTATTTGATTTGACACAAATACGCGTTTGTTTGTGACCTGAATCGAAAGGCTTAGCTGTCCTCGTCCGGCTTCCGCGAGGGACTTGGCATTCGCAAACACCAACTGTCGGCACTGCGGCGGCGAGGATAAGGTCAACTTCGCCGCCGAGGTCACCTTGCAGCCCAGAGATGCGACGCTGACTGAGGCCGACATCGCCGCAGTATCGGCGAAGATCGTCGCCGCTGCGGAAAAGCTCGGCGGCGCCTTGCGGGGCTGATTGCCGCAGGCGCTTGACTCGCGGCGCGCGTCGCGGATCGTTGCTGCCATGAGCGAACGGCGGGTATGGCGGCGCGGGCTGGCGGTGGCGGCACTATTGGCTGCGGCCTCACCGGCGATGGCCGACCCGCGCTACCGACTGGCGCTCGATCTCGATCCCGCCGCCGGGCGCATCGGCGTCGATGTCCGCATGGCCGGCCTCGCCTGCACCGACGGCCGGGTGCGGCTGTGGCTCAACCGCGGCCTCACCATCGCCCGCGCCGAAGTCGATCGCCGCGCCGTCACGCCGCCCCCGCCGGTCGATGCGGGCAAATTCTGGCTGTCGAGCGCCGCAGCGATCGACCTGCCGTGCCCGCGCCGCGACGCCCGGCTGGTCTATATGGGGCCCGGCACGCTCCACCCCGATGGCCGCAACCAGGTGTCGCCGCGCCTCGTCGAGCTGTCGCTCTACGGCGGCTGGTATCCGCTGCAGCGCATCGATCAGCGCACCCTTTGGCGGCTCACCACGCGCCTGCCGCGGGACTGGCGGCTGGCGACGCCAGGCCGGGTGACGCGCTCGGGCACGGCGCTGGCCATCACCGCCCGCCGCGCGTCGGACATCGTGCTGCTGGCGGCCCCCGGCCTCGCCGAGACGCCGGCGTCACCGGCGACCGCGCGTGTGCTCATCGATGCCGACGCCGCGCCGGCCGAGCGCGCCACCGCCGCGACGCTCGGCCGCGAAGCCGCGG
>LJHX01000154.1 GCA_001295935.1 alpha proteobacterium AAP81b | reverse complement strand
CGCCACGGCCTGCTTCGCCGCCGCCGCGCCCTGCCGCCGGCGGGCCTGGCGGCGAACTGCTCAACGCCGCCGGCCTGCCGCGCTCGGCGGTGGCGCTTACCGACATCGATCTGCTGCGCGGCGCCGGCGCCGCGCTGGCGGCACTTGCCGATGGCCTGGCGGCGCAGGCTGCGGCGCGGCAACAGGCGCGCCGCGAACTCGGGCTCGCCACTGCCCCGGCTCCGGCGGCGGAAGCCCTGCTGGCGCAGTGGCTTGCTCCCGGCGGCGCGGCCAGCGTGACGCAACTGCTCGCCGAAACCGCGGCGCACAGCGAAGCGACCCTGCATGGCGTCCAGGCGGGACTGCGAACGACCCTCGACGCGCTGGCGCCGGCGGCGCTGCGTGGGCGCCACAAGGGCAATGCCGCCGCGCTCTGGCAGGCCTATGAAGCCGCTTTTGCCGGCGGCCCGGCCGATCCGGCCTTCATCGATCGCTTTGCCAAGGCCTTTGCCGCGGCCTATGCCGCGCGCGCCGACACGGCGCGCTAGCCGGAACCCTCGCGCTGCCGGCAGGCTCGCCAGCGATCTCGCGCCGGCCTATTGACTACAGCTGTAGGCATGATAACCACAAATGTAGTCGATTCGAAGTGGGGCCACTATGGAACGAATCAGCGATGCCGAAGCCGCGGTCATGGACGTGCTGTGGACCGACAGCCCGCTGACCGCGCAGCAGGTGGTCAAGCGCGTCCCCAGCGAGCGCGGCTGGTCGGCCAATACGGTCAAGACACTGCTCGCTCGCCTCGTCGCCAAGCGGGCGGTGGCGCATGAGCCCGATGGGGGTCGCTATCTCTACCGGCCGCTGATGGCGCGTGGCGATTATGTCGCCGGCGAATCGCGGCGGCTGGTCGATCGGTTCTTCGGCGGCCAGGTAACACTGCTCGTCGCCCATCTTGCCGAACGCGAGGCGCTCGGGCCGGCGGAGATTGCCGAGATCGAAGCCCTGCTGAAGAACCTCAAGCCGTGACGGCATGGCTGCACGGGGGCGCGACGACACTGATCGCGACGACAGCGCTGATGCTGCTGGTATTGCTGGTACGGGCGCCGGTGCGTCGTCTCGTTGGCCCGCGGCTTGGCTATGCTCTCTGGGCGCTGCCGGCGCTGCGGATGCTGTTGCCGCCGCTGCCCTTCGACCTGCTTGGCGCGTTGCCGGGAGGCGGGGATGTCGCGGCGCGGATGTCGGTGCTCGTCGCCGGGCCACTGTCGGCGCCGGCTGGCGGGGAGGCGAGCAACTGGCCGGTAGTGGCAGGATGGGTGCTGTTGCTGTGGTCCGCCGGCGCGGTCGGCGTGTTCGCCAGCGTTGCGATCCGCCACTGGCGCTTCTGCCGAGGGTTGCGCGCCAACGGCACGCCCTACGGCCGGCACAGCACCATCGCCATCATCGCGGCCGACATCGACAGCCCGCTGGCGTTCGGCGTGCTTCGGCGCGCCATCGCCGTGCCGCGCGGCTTCGCGCGCGACTGGCAGCCCTGGGAACGCGACCTCGCGCTCGCCCATGAAGCCGCGCACCACACGCGCGGCGACCTGATCGCCAATTGGGTGTCGCTGATCGTCTTGGCGGCGCATTGGTGGAATCCCGTCGCCTGGGCGGCGATCGGCGCCTTTCGCGACGACCAGGAATTCGCCGCCGACGCAGCAGTGCTCGCCGGTGGGGCGCCGGGGACGCGCCAGCTTTACGGCCAGGTTCTGGCCAAGGCCGCGGGGATCAGCGCGCTGCCCGCCAGCCATCTCAACGCGCGAGGTACCTTGAAAGGACGTTTGATGATGCTTGCCCGACAGCCGCAGTCGCCCCGTCGCCGGATCCTCGGTGGCGCCGCGCTTCTCCTCTCCGGCGGCACGGCGCTTGCCGCGACGCTCGCCACCCCTGGTGCCGCGGCGACCGGTGGCCAGTCCGTGACCCTGGGCGTCAAGCCCGATGGCGCCGGCGGCTATGCCCTCATCGTCGGCGCCACTGCCGTCGCGCCGGGCGCTGCCCTGCCCGGTCGTATGGCCCTGCCGGCGGACTTCTCGGCGGCGGGCGGGTGTGACCTCAAGCCGACCGCCAAGCCTGCCGCAATGGTGATCAAGGGCATGGGCAAGACCAGGACCTACACGGTGATGTGCGCCAGCGCGGCGCCGGCGCCGCTCGCCGCGACGCTCGCCGAGGGGCTCGCCAGCCTGAAGACGATGCGCGCGTCGGTTGCCAGCCAGCCGGCGTCATCGGTGTTTCCCGAGGCCGAGCGCGCCCATGCACTGGGGGCGATCGATCGGTCGATCGCCGAGGTCGAGGCGACGCTCGCCGCGGTCGGTTGAGGCGGTGCGGGCAGGGCCTCCGGCACCTGCCCGCCGGCGACACGTCGCGCTGGTTTCGAAGCCACGTCAGTTCGACACGGCGTCGACGCTGCGGAACCAGACCATCTCCGATCGCCAGCTGCCCTTGGCGGCGGCGGCTTCGAACTGGCGGCGCCAGGCCCCCGTGCGCACCCCTGGCCCCGCGACGATGGCGGCGTTTTCGAAGCCGCCGTCGCCGGTCAGCAGCAGCAGCCCCGACCAGCCGGTGTGATCGACGGGAATGATGAAGCGGAAGCGGCCGTTGCCGAGGTCGATCAACTGCTTGCCGTCGGCAAGTCCGGCGAGGGTGGCGCGGTTGCCGATCGGGCCGGCTTCGATGGCACCGGTCGGATCGATGCCGAAGAGCCCGAATGACGCAAGATCGCCGACGTCGAGTTCGATGACCGCCGGGGCCGCCGCCTTGCCGGCGAACTTGCCTTCGCTCTGCATCACCATTTCATAATCGCGCTGGGCAGTGCGGATATGGGCGACGCCGGCCGGGGCGCGGATGCTGCGGAAGGCATCGATCGAATTGCACTCGGTAGGCTCGATCGGCGCCACCCCGGAAGCGTCGATATCGGCGACGCCGACCCCGGCGCCGGCGAGCGCGCGCGCCACCGCCGCCTGGGCTTCGGGCGGGCGCCCGGCGACGCCGCCGAGCGCCAGCGCGACGCCTTCGCCGCTGCGCCCAAGCTTGGTGACATCGAGCCAGGCGCAGGCGACGCCGGGCAGCGCCTTGTCGAGGGCGGCGGTCGCGACGACGGCGGGATCGGCGGGGG
>LJHX01000153.1 GCA_001295935.1 alpha proteobacterium AAP81b | reverse complement strand
CCGGCGGGCGGCGCGCTCGCGGCGGCGGCGGCGGCGGTGGCGCTGATCCCGACGGCGCCGGCACCGGTCGCGGCGACAACCACCTCGGCACCCGCCGGGCTGATGGCCCAGCCCTTTACCCCGGCGCGGCTTGCCGAACTGCGCGCCAGCCGCACGCCGGTGCTCGTGTATATGACCGCCGATTGGTGCCTGACCTGCAAGGTCAATGAACGCGGCGCGCTCGCCGATGCGGCGGTGGCGGCGGCGTTCAAGGCCAAGGGCATCGCCGTGCTGGAGGGCGACTGGACGCGCGGCGATCCGGTGATCTCGCAATGGCTGCAGGCCCGCGGCCGCGCCGGGGTGCCGGCCTATGTCTTCTACGCCGCCGACGGCCGCGAGACCGAACTGCCGCAGATCCTGACGGTGGGCGGGCTGACGGCGCTGGGGTAGGAGGCTTCAACTCCCCTCCCGCTGGCGGGAGGGGTTGGGGGCGGGAATTGCCCGGTCGCCCCGGTCACGCGACACCGGCGCCAGCACCGGGGCTTCCCCCTGACGGCGTCCTTTCCTAAGCCCGCGTCATGCATGCCCCCGCCACCCCCAGCCCGCGTCATCCGACGCTGGGCGAAATCCTGTTGCTGGGGT
Organism: alpha proteobacterium AAP81b; assembly: GCA_001295935.1. GTDB lineage: Bacteria > Pseudomonadota > Alphaproteobacteria > Sphingomonadales > Sphingomonadaceae > Sandarakinorhabdus. The sequence goes on along the minus strand of LJHX01000153.1, from coordinate 7,851 downwards.
CGCTGACGGCGTTCGGCGCGGTTACCATCGATCTCTATCTGCCCAGCCTGCCGGCGATCGCCACCGACTTCGCCGTCAGCCCGGCGCGGGTGCAGCTGACCTTTTCGGCGTTCTTCATCGGCATGGCGATCGGCCAGCTCTTCTATGGCCCGGCGAGCGACCGCTTCGGCCGGCGGCCGGCGATCCTGGTCGGCTGCGCCGTCTATACCGCGGCGAGCCTTGCCTGTGTGCTGGCGCCGTCGGTCGAATGGCTGATCGCCGGGCGCTTCGCCCAGGCGCTCGGTTGTTGTGCGGGGATGGTGGTGGCACGTGCGGTGGTGCGCGACCGCTACGACCATCGCGATTCGGCGCGGATCTTCTCGCTGCTCAGCCTGGTGCTCGGGGTGGCGCCGCTGTTCGCGCCGACGATCGGCGGCTGGCTGGCGCTGGTGTTCAGCTGGCGGGCGATCTTCGTCGCCTTTGTCGGCGTCGGCGTCGCGCTGGCGACGGCGGTCTCGCTGCGCCTCGAGGAAAGCCGTTCGCCGGCGACGGCGGCCAAGGCGCGAACCGGGTCGGCCTTCGCCGCCTATGGCGAGCTGCTGTCGCACCGCCGGCTGGTCGGCTATATTTTGGTCAGCGCCTGCAACGGCGCCGGGCTGTTCAGCTATATCGCGACGGCGCCCGATCTGATCATCACCGCCTGGGGGTTTTCGACCGCGGCCTTCGGGGTGATCTTCGCCGTTGGCGGCTTCGTCATCGTCGGTGCGAGCCAGGTCAATCGCGCGCTGCTGCGCCATCATTCGCCCGATCGCATCCTCGCCGTGGCGACGCCGGTAGCGGCGCTGCTCGGGGTGGCGCTGCTGGCGTTGGCGCTCGCCGGCGCGCCGCCGCTGGTGGTGATGGCGGTGCTGTTCGCGGCACTGACCTCGAATGCCTTCATCGCCGCCAATGCGCTTGCCGGCGCGCTCAATGTCGATCCGTTGCGCGCCGGGGCCACGTCCGGCCTGTTCGGTTCGGCGAATTTCGCCTTTGGCGGCCTCGCGTCGATCATCGCCGCGGCATTGCACGATGGCACGGCGGTGCCGGTGGGCGCGGTGATCGCCGCGGCACTGACGGTGGCGGCGCTGGCCTATTTCGGCCTGGCCCGGCCGGGGCGGGCCGAGGCGTGAGCGAGCGTTTCGGGCTTGGGCCCTTCCTGCTGGCGCTGGCGGTCGTCGCGGTCTGGGGGACAAATTTCGTCGTCATCCGGCTGGGGCTCGACGCGCTGCCGCCGCTGCTGTTCGCGACGCTGCGCTTTGCGCTGGCGGCGGTACCGCTGGTCTTCGTGCTGCCGCGGCCGGCGGTCGCCTGGCGCGAGCTGGCGCTCTACGGCCTGTTCATCGGCGTCGGCCAGTTCGGGCTGCTGTTCATCGCCATCGACGGGCTGATTGCGCCGGGGCTGGCGTCGCTGGTGGTGCAGATGCAGGTGGTGTTCACTTTGGGGCTGGTGGTGCGCAGCGGCGGCGAGCGGCTGGGCGGCGTACAGGTCGCGGCGCTGGTGCTGGCGCTCGCCGGGCTGGGGGTGATCCTCGGTCACAGCGGCGGCGGCGCGACGCCGCTGGGGCTGGCGCTGGTGCTCGGTGCGGCGTTCAGCTGGGCGCTCGGCAACATGGTGTCGCGGCGGATCGGCCGGGTGCCGATGCTCGCCTTCATCGCCTGGTCGAGCCTGTTCGCGGTGCCGCCCCTGCTGGCGCTGGCACTGGTTTTCGAGGGGCCGGCGCGGCTGGGGAGCGCGCTGGCGGCGGCGAACCTGCCGGTCTGGGGGGCGGTCGTCTGGCAGTCGGTCGGCAATTCGATGTTCGGCTATGGCGCCTGGGGCTGGCTGCTGGCGCGCTATCCGGCGAGCGCCGTCACGCCGATGGCGCTGCTGGTGCCGGTGTTCGGCATGGGGGCGGCGGCTATGTTCCTCGCCGAGCCGCTGCCGGGGTGGAAGCTGCTGGCGGCGGCGCTGATCATCGGTGGTCTGGCGGTCAATCTGTTCGGGGGGCGGGTGGCGGCGCGCTTGGCGCGTGGGCGGGTGCCGACCGTCTGACAGGCGGCCGTCGGTGCGACGGCGGCGATACGCGCACCAACCAAAGCGTCACCCCCGCGAAAGCGCGGGCCCATCGCCGGCGTTCTGGGGAGATGGGCCCCCGCTTTCGCGGGGGTGACGACAAGGTTGGGCGGATCGTGAAGGCCCGAGCGCGCCCCGGCCGTCAGGCGCTATTTGATAAGAAAGTTATAAGGCTCGGTCTTGGCTGCCGCGGCAGCCCAAGCCGGCCGCGCCTGCAAGCGCTTGGCATAGGCCAGCACATTGGGGAAATGCGCGCCGAGCCCCTGCGCCGAAGCAATCTCGGCGATGAAGCTCATCATGATGTCGGCGCCCGACAGGGTGTTGTCGACCAGCCAGTCATTGTCGCCGAGTTGGGCCGAAAAATACGCCACATGTGACCCGATCTGTTCCTGGATGCGCGGCGCGAGCGGCGCCGCCGCCTCGCCGAGGCGGCCGGTGTAGAGCGCCAGCAGGAAGGGCAGCATCGCCGAGCCTTCGGCGAAGTGCAGCCATTCGAGATAGCTCTCATGGGCGTCGCTGCCCGGCGCCGGGGCGAGGCGACCGCCACCGTGGCGGCGGATGATATAGTCGGTGATGGCGCCCGATTCGGTGACGATCCGGCCGGCATCCTCAAGCACCGGCGACTTGCCGAGCGGGTGGATCGCCTTCAATTCGGGCGGCGCCAGGTTGGTGACGGCGTCGCGGCTATAGGCCTTGATTTCATAGGGCAGGCCGAGCTCCTCGAGCAGCCAGAGGATGCGCTGCGAACGGCTGTTGTTGAGATGGTGGACGATGAGCATGCCGGGTCTCCGCGAAAGTCGCGCCACCCTAGCCGAGTCGCGCGCCATCTCCCCCTGCCTCATTCGCTGGCGTAAAGGGGCGCCATGGCGATCATCATCCCCGAGGAGGAGCTCTCCGAAACCTTCGTCCGCGCCTCGGGGCCGGGGGGGCAGAATGTCAACAAGGTGTCGACCGCGGTGCAGCTGCGCTTCGATGTCCGCCAGTCGCCGTCGCTGCCCGACGATGTCGCGGTGCGGCTGATGCGGCTGGCCGGCAGCCGGCTGACCAAGGACGGCGTCATCGTGCTGACAGCCGATCGCTTCCGCACCCAGGACGCCAACCGCAGCGACGCCCGCGCCCGGTTGCAGGCGCTCGTCGCCGCCGCCGAAGTGCGCCCGGTCAAGCGCAAGCCGACGCGGCCGAGCCTTGGCGCCAAGGAACGCCGGCTGGCCGGCAAGGCGGTGCGCTCGGGGGTCAAGCGGGCGCGCGGCCGCGTTTCGGGCGACGATTGAGGCGCGACGTTTGAACCCTTGCGGGCGCGCGGCGTTTGGCGGGTGCACCCCCTTCAAAAACCCTTTGGCGGCGCTTATCTGCCGACCACCTTGCCCCCGAAAGGAACACTTCCATGGCGATCAACGAAAACAGCATCAGCGGCGGTCTCGAAGAAGCCGCCGGCATGGCGCAGGCCGGTATCGGCGAAGCGCTTGGCGACACCAAGATGCAGGCCGAAGGCAAGCTCCACGAGCTGAAGGGCAAGGCCGAGGAAGTGTACGGCAAGGCCAAGGAAGCCTTCACCGAAGCCAGCGAGAAGGCCAAGGAATGGGCCGAGAAGGCCCCCGAGACCGTCCGCGAAGCGCGCGAGCGCGCCCAGCGCCTTGCCGACGAAGGCAGCGCCCGCGCCCGCCAGGCGGTGCAGGAGCAGCCGCTCGCGGTTCTCGCTGGTGGCATCGCGCTCGGCTTCGTCGTCGGCTGGCTGTTCAGCGGCCGTCGCGACTAGTCGCACCGGGCGGCGATGTCGCCGCCCGCCGATCGAGACAGGGGGGCGGGTCGCGCGAGCGGCCCGCCCCTTGGCGTGTCAGTGGTGTTCGGGCGTTGCCATCAGTTCGATCAGCACGCCGCCGGTATCGCGCGGGTGGACGAAGATGATCGGCACGCCATGGGCACCGATGCGCGGTTCGCCGGTGCCGAGAATCGTGGCGCCGCGCGCGCGCATCGCGTCGCGCGCCGCGATGATGTCCGCGACTTCGAAGCAGACATGATGCTGGCCGCCGCTGGGATTCTTCTTGAGGAAGCCATGGATCGGCGAGTCGGCGCCGAGCGGCTCGATGAGTTCGAGCTGGCTGTTGGCAACATCGATGAAGGCGACGCGCACGCCTTGCGCCGGCAGGTCGAAGGCCGGGGTGCTGACGGTGGCGCCGAACAGCCGCGCATACATCGCCACGGTCGCGTCGATCGACACACAGGCGATGCCGACATGGTTGAGGCGGCCGAGCAGCAGGGGGGGCAGGTCGTCGGGCATCGGCGTTCCTTTCGTGCGCTTCGGCGTTTAGGCTGGATCGCTGCAACCGGGGCCATTGCGCCATGATTTATATCGTCCTCAACGCCATCCCCATCCTGCTGGCAACCCTGGCCGGGTTGGTGGCGGGCTGGCTGCTCCATCGCACCTCCGGGGCGCCGACGCGCGGGCTGGTAACGGCGGCGCTGGCGGAAGCGTGGTTCGCCGCGATCCTGGCCGGCGCGCTGATCCTGGCGCCCGACAAGGCGCCGCCCTGGGTGATGGCGGTGATGACGGCGCTGGTCATCTGGATCGGCTTCGTCGCCCCGGCGCTGGTGGTGACGCTGCGCCATCGCGATCTCGGCTGGCGTGCGGTCGGGGTCGAGGCGGGCTATTGGCTGGCGGTGATGGTGGTGCAGGCGGTGGTGTTGAAATTGGTGGGGCTGGTGCCGCCGCCGGTCTGACGCCAGACTGGCGCGATGCTGCGCCTGCTCCTCGCCCTGCTCCTCGTCACTCCCGCCACCGCGGCGCCGCTGCTGCTGCGTCCGGCGCGGGTCTTCGATGGCGAGGCGATGCATCCCGGCTGGCAGGTGCTCGTCGATGGCGCGCGGATCGTCGCCGCGGGGCCGGCGTTGGCGGTGCCGGCGGGCGCCGAGACGCTCGAACTGCCCGGCGCGACCCTGTTGCCGGGGCTGATCGAGGGCCATGCCCATCTCTTCCTGCACCCCTACAATGAGGCGAGCTGGAACGATCAGGCGCTCAAGGAGCCGCTGGCGCTGCGCACCGCGCGCGCCGTCGCCGCGGCGCGGGCGACCTTGGCGGCGGGCTTCACCACGGTGCGAGACCTCGGCAGCGAGGGCGCCGGCACCGCCGATGTCGACCTGAAGGCGGCGATCGACGCCGGCATCGTGCCGGGGCCACGGCTGCTCGTCGCGACGCGCGCGCTGGTGGCGCCCGGCGCCTATGGCCCCAAGGGCTATGCCTTCGCCGTGCCGCAGGGCGCCGAGGAAGCCGGTGGCGAGGCGCTCGTCGACGCCGTCCGCCGGCAGATCGGCGCCGGCGCCGATGTCATCAAATTCTACGGCGATTATCGCTGGCGCCCCGGCGAGCCGGACCGGCCGACCTTCACGCAAGGCGAACTTACCGCCGCCATCGCGGTGGCGCACGATGCGGGCCGCAAGGTCGCCGTCCATGCCTATACCAGCGAGGCGATCCGCCGCGCCGTCGTCGCCGGCGCCGACAGTATCGAGCATGGCGGCGCCTGTGATGCGGCCACTTTCAAGCTGATGGCGGCGAGGGGCGTCAGCTTCGTGCCCACGCTCGCGGCGAGCGACGCAACGGCGCGCTACGCCGGCTGGAACGGCCAGGAGCCGGCGCCGACACGGGTTATCGAGGCGCGCGCCGCGCTCGACCGAGCGCGCGCCGCCGGGGTCATCATCGGCATGGGCGGCGATGTCGGCGTTTTCGCCCATGGCGACAATGCCCGCGAGATGGAGCTGCTCGCCGCCGCCGGGATGCCGGCGCGCGAGGTGCTGGCGGCGGCGACGGCGGGCAATGCCCGCAGCTTCGGCCTCGCCGATCGTGGCCGCATCGCGCCGGGGCTGCTCGCCGATCTTGTCGCCGTGGGCGGCGACCCGCTTGCCGACATCGCGGCCTTGCGCCGCGTGCAGCTTGTCCTGAAGGGCGGCGTGCGCGCCCCCGCCGCCGACAAACCGAACGATCAGGCGACGCGGTAGCGCTTCCAGATGCGGTCGACCGGGGTGCCATCGAGCAGCGGCACGCCGGCGACGACCTTCCAGGTTTCGAAGCCCAGCCCCGAATAATAGGCGAGGCCGGGGACATTGTCGGCGCGGATGGTGGCGTTGATGGTGGTGAGGCCGAGCCCCCGCGCGACGGCGACGGTTTCCGGAAACAGCGCCTTGCCGACGCCGCGAATGCGCGGCTGGGCCCGCGCGAAGCTGCCGATATCGGCCCAGCCTGCGGGCAGATATTCCTCATGCGCCAGCAACTGGAAGCCGGCGGCGCTGCCGTCCTCTGCGATCGCCATCAGGCACGACCGGCATTTGGCGCCGGTGATGAACACCTCGGCAAAGCCTGACGGCGTGAACGGCGTTTCGAGCGCCGTCGTGCCGCCAAGGGCGATGACGGCGTTCAACAGCTCGGCGAGCGCGGCGGCATCGTCGGCGGTGGCCTGGCGGAGCGTCAGCATGGCGGTCTTCTAGCGCCGTGCCGTCGTGCCGGCCAGCGTCACAGGGGAGCGAGGTGATTGCTATGCTTCTCTGCCACGGCAATCGACTCTAGAAGGGCGGGGTGACCCTTCGCTTTGCCCTGGCTTTCGCCGTCCTCGTCGCCGCCGCCCCCGCCCTCGCGCAGGGTGCCGGCGGTGCCGCTTATGCCGTCGGCGGCATCGAGGTCGATGTCAGCGCCGCCAATCCCAATGCCGCGCGGCTGACGGCGTGGCGGATCGCCCAGCGCAAGGCCTGGCCGCTGCTCTGGGCGCGGCTCACCGGCGGCGAGGCGGCCGCGGCGCCGCGGCTTTCCGATGGCCAGCTCGATGGCATCGTCGCCGGCATCGAAAGCCAGGGCGAGCGCTTTTCGGCGACGCGCTACATCGCCCGGCTGGGGGTGGTCTTCGATCGCAGCCGGGCGAGCGAGTGGCTGGCGGGCGCCGGTGGGGCGCTGCAATCGCCGCCGATGCTGTTGCTGCCGGTGTTCGTCGATGGCGGCGCGGCGACGCTCTACCAGGCGCGAACGCCATGGCGGGCGGCCTGGGCGCGCTATGCCGAGAATGTCACGCCGATCGACTATGTGCTGGCGGCGGGGTCGGCGGGGGATAATCTGGTGCTGACCGGCTGGCAGCCGGGCCGCCCCGACCGCGCCACCTGGCGCGATATCCTGACGCGCTTCGATACCGTCGATGTCCTCGTTGCTGAAGCGCGGGTGACGCGCGGCTGGCCGGGCGGGCCGGTCAGCGTGCGTGTCGTCGCCCGCCATGGCCCCGATGGCGAGGAAATCGGCCGCTTCACCCTGACGGCGCGCAGCGAGGAGGGGCTCGACGCGCTGCTCGACCAGGCGGTAGCGGGGGTCGACGGGCTGTTCTCGGCGGCGCTTCGTGATGGCCGGTTGCAGAGCGAACCCGATCTGGCGCTCGAACTGGCGCCGGTCGGCGAGCTGGCGGGCCTCGGCGCCTCGCTCGGCGGGGGGGAGGTCGCCGGCGGGGAAGGCGGCGAGGCGGCCGCACCCCTCGCCAGCCTCGAAATCGCCGTCGCCACCCCCGACGCCGCCAGCGTCGCGGCGGTCGAGGCGGCACTGCGCGGCGGCCCGGGGGTGGCGAGCGTCATCACCACCAGCCTGTCGATTGGCGGCACCTCGCGGCTCGTCATCGCCTATCGCGGCGACCGCGCCGCGCTCGCCTATGGCCTCGACCAGAAGGGCTGGCGCCTGGCGAGCGATGCCGGCGGCACCGTGCTGCGCCGCCGCCGCGCCGGCGAGCCCCCGCTGGCGGCCCCGGCAGCGCCGCCGGTCG
>LJHX01000152.1 GCA_001295935.1 alpha proteobacterium AAP81b | reverse complement strand
CTCATGCCGAGCGAAGTCGAGGCACGCCCCCGCCGAGCGTGCCTCGACTTCGCTCGGCATGAGCGCGGTAGAGCGAACGCTTACGCGTCCAAACTACCGCTAATGCGCGTCGCCCCAGCTCGGCCCGGCGCCGATCTCGACCCCCAATGGCACCGACAGCTCGACCAGCGGCCGATGCGCGTTGGCCATCACCGCGCGGATCACCGCCGGCGCCGCCGCCGCCTCGGCGTCGGGCACTTCGAAGACGAGTTCGTCGTGCACCTGCAGCAGCATCTTGGTGCCCGTCAGCGCTGCCTCGCGCAGCGCCGCCGGCATCGCCACCATGGCGCGCTTGATGATGTCGGCGGCGGTGCCCTGGACGCGGGCGTTGACCGCGGCACGCTCGGCGAACTGGCGCTCGCCCATGTTCTTCGAAAAGATGAAGGGCACATGGCATTTGCGGCCGAACAGGGTGGTGACGAAGCCCTGGTCCTTCGCGGTCGCGATCGTCTCGGCCATATAGTTGCGGATGCCGGGGAAGCGGCTGAAATAGAGGTCGATATAGCGCGCCGCCTCGCCGCGATCGATGCCGAGGCGCTGCGCCAGCCCGAAGGCCGAAATGCCGTAGATGATCGAGAAATTGATCGTCTTGGCCCGCGCCCGGGTGTCGCGAGTGACCTCGCCGAAGACCTCGCGCGCCGTCAGGCTGTGGATGTCGCCGCCCTCGGCGTAAACCTCCTTCAACGGCGCGACATCGGCGATGTGCGCCACCAGCCGCAGCTCGATCTGGTTATAGTCGGCGGCCATCAGCACATGGCCCGGCGCCGCGACAAAGGCATGGCGGATGCGCCGGCCGAGCTCGGTACGGATCGGGATGTTCTGGAGGTTGGGGTCGTTCGACGACAGCCGCCCGGTCGAGGTCGCCGCCAGCGCGTAATTGGTGTGGACGCGGCCGGTGGCGGGGTTGATCTGGCCCTGCAGCGCGTCGGTATAGGTCGATTTCAGCTTCGAATTTTCGCGCCATTCGAGCACCTTGCCGGCAATGGCATGGCCGTCGTCGGCAAGCCGCGTGAGTTCGGTGACATCGGTCGTCCAGGCGCCGGTCTTGGAGGACTTCTTGCCCGACTTGAGGCCGAGCCGTTCGAACAGCACCTCGCCCAGCTGCTTGGGGCTGCCGATGGCGAAGGGGCCGCCGGCGAGTTCGTGGATCTCGGCCTCGAGCCGGCGGATCTCGACGTCATAGGCCGCCGACAGGCGGGCGAGCTCGGTCGGGTCGACGCGGATGCCGGCCATTTCCATTTCGGCGATCACCGGCACCAGCGGGCGATCGACCAGTTCATAGATGCGTGTCGCCGCCTCGCGCCACAGCCGGCGGCGGAAAGCGGCCTGCAGGCGGAAGGTGACATCGGCATCCTCGGCGGCATAGTCGGTGGCGGGGCGCAGCGGCACTTGCGCAAACCCACCCTTGCCGCCGCCGGTCGCCGTCTTGAAGCTGATCGGGGTATGGCCGAGGTGGCGCGTCGACAGATCGTCCATGCCATGGTTCCAGCGCCCGGCGTCGAGGGCGTAGCTGAGCAGCATGGTATCGTCGAAGGGCGCCAGCACCGGCACGCCGTGGCGCTGCAGGACGATCAGGTCGTATTTGAGGTTCTGGCCGATCTTGAGCACCGCGGGGTCGGCGAAGAGCGGATTGAGGCGCGCGATGACCTCGGCTTGCCCGAGCTGATCGACGCGCTCGACAAGCAGGCCCTCGCCCGAGACATGCGCCAGCGGGATATAACACGCGCGCCCAGCGCAGGTGGCGAGGCTGATCCCGACCAACGCCGCACGACACTGGTCGACCGAATCGGTTTCGGTATCGACCGCCACCCGCCCGCACGCCCGTGCCTCGGCGATCCACGCGTCGAGGCGGTCGAGCGTCGTCACCGTCTCATAATCGGCATGGACGAAGGGCACCGCGTCATCGGCCTCGGGCTGGACGACGGCATGGGTCGCCTCGGCGTCCTTGCCGAGCTTCGACAGCAGCGCGCGGAAACCGTGCTTGGCCAGGAACGCCGCCAGCGGTCCGGGCGGCGGATGGCGCAGGGTCAGCGAGTCGAGAGGCTCCGAAACCGTGCAGTCGTCCTTCAACCGCACCAACTCGCGCGACAGCCGCGCCTCGGCGATCGAGCTGGCGAGCGTCTCGCGCAGCTTGGGCTTCTTGATCGCGTCGATATTGGCGATGACGCCCTCGACGGTCGCATAGGTCTGGATCAGTTCGGCGGCGGTCTTCGGCCCGACACCGCGCACCCCCGGCACATTGTCGACGGCATCGCCCATCAGCGCCAGCACCTCGCCGACCTGTTCGGGGGGCACGCCGAACTTCTCGATCACCTCGGCGCGGTCGATGCGCTGGTTCTTCATCGTATCGAGCAGGTCGAGCCCCGGCTGGACGAGCTGCATGAGGTCCTTGTCGGAACTGACGATGGTGACGTTCCAGCCGCGCGCCAGCGCCTCGCGCGCATAGGTGGCGATGATATCGTCGGCCTCGACGCCGGCTTCCTCGATGCACGGCACCGAAAAGGCGCGCACCGCATCGCGGATCAGCGGGAATTGCGGCACCAGATCCTCGGGCGGCGGCGGCCGCTGCGCCTTGTAGAGGGCGTACATGTCGTTGCGGAAGGTATGCTCGCCGGCGTCGAGGATGACGGCGAGATGCGTCGGCGCCTCGGCATTGGCGAGCTCGGTGATCAGCTTCCACAGCATCGCGGTGAAGCCATAGACGGCGCCGACCGGCGTGCCGTGCGGGTCGGTCAGCGGCGGCAGGCGGTGATAGGCGCGGAAAATATAGCCCGAGCCGTCGACGAGATAGAGGTGCTGCTTGCTCATGTAGCGACAGGTCTAGCAGGCGGCGCCGGCGCGGGCCAATCGCTTCAATCGGCGGCCCGGGCGCGCGGAAAGACATGGCGGGTGTAGAACCAGCTGACGCCGATCAGGCTCGCCCCCAGCCCGAAGAACGACGCGATGCGCAACAGGCCGTCGAGCGCCGCGGCATCCGACAGGAAGACCTTGCCGACGGCGCCGAGCAGCAGCGCCAGCGACGCCAGCCGCATCGCATTGATCGGCTGGCGCGCCCCCCAGGCGAGCAGCACCAGCGCCGCGGCGAGCAACGCCAGCGAATAGCCGTAATTCTCGTAAACGCCGACGGCGCCGCCGGCGAGGAGGCTGCCCTGGAAAAACTGGCGAACGCCGAACAGCGCCATCGCGACGACGGCGACGATGCGGACGCTGTCGATCGGCAGCCGCGCCGCCGGCCAAGCGCCGAGCAGCCGCCCCGCCACCGCCAGCACCAGCAGCCCCAGCGCCGTCACCAGCTGGACGACCGGCCAGGCGCCGACCGCCTGGGGCACCAGCAGCGGATTATAGGTGCCGAGATCGAGCAGCACGAAGCGCGCCAGCACCAGCACCGCGGCGAGCCGGCCGAACTGTTGCGCCCGCGCGCCGGTACGGCCGAGGGCGAGCCCAGCGACGCCGGCGAGCAGCGCGGTGATCGCCAGCCGCTCGGCAAAGCCGCGCGCGACGAAATCGGCGGGTGTCGCGATGGCGAAGGGCTGGCACAGCAGCACATAGGCGACGGCGCCCAGCGCCAGCGCCGCCGCCCCGCCGACAACGGTGCGGCGCCGGCCCGGCACCAGCGCCGCGATCCCGGCGAGCAGCGCGCCGGGCAGCACCAGCCATTGCGGCAGGTCGCCAAGCGCCGGCAGGCGGCCAAGCAGCACCGGCGCGCCGTCAAGCGCCGCGACGAGCAGGGTCAGCAACAGGTCGACGACCCCGGGCAGCACCCAGGCCGCCGCCAGCACCGTCGCGGCGGTGGCGACCAGCCCGGCGGCCCGGCCGAAGGAGGTGGTCGCCCGAAGCCCGCGCCCTGCTGCGGTCGCCGCCAGCGCCAACGCGGCAAAGCCCGTCGGCCGCCAGGCCAGGTCGAGCAGATTGGCGATGGCGAGCACAAGCAACGCCGCCACCCCGCCCGCGAGGAATTGCGCACTGTCGCGGCGCCAAGCGCCTTCCGCCTCGGCAGTGGCGTCGCCAGCGTCGACGGCCTCGCCGCCGCCGACCGCAACCAGCGCCGCCGACAGCAGTGCCGCCGGCAACGCCAGGCCGAGCAGCGCCAGCGTCCTATCATGATCGGCAGCGAGCGCGGACAGCCGCGCCAACATCGGGCCGGCGCCCGGCAAGGCCAGCAGCGCCACGACCAGCACCGCGGTCGGCAGCACCGCCAGCGCCGCCAGCCGGCCGTCGCGGCGCCGCGACAGCATGGCGATTGCCAGTGCCAGCGCCGCCAGACCCGGCACCAGCCAAGGCGCCGTCGACGCTGGCGACGGCTGGAGCGGCACCACCGCGCAAGTGGCGACGGTCAGCAGCACCACCATCGTCGCCGCGGCGACGATGACCGCCAGCG
>LJHX01000151.1 GCA_001295935.1 alpha proteobacterium AAP81b | reverse complement strand
AAGCGGTCGCCCGAAGGGCGATGACGGCGATTCAACAACCGTGAAAGCCGCTCTAGGGCTTCAGGCCGACGCTGTTGCCACTGATCACCAGCCCGACGCCGGTGCCGTTGATCATCGTCCGCCAGCGCGCGCCGGGCTCGGTGGTGACGACATTGCCGGTGATCCGGCTGGCATCGCAGAGGTAGCAGGCGATGCCCTGGGGGTAGCTCGTTGCGACGATGTTGTTGGTGATGACGATGCGCACGCCGCCGCGGTCGAACAGATTGATGCCCTGGGTGGCGCCATAGACCCTGTTGTTGGTCAGGGTGATATCGCGCAGCTGCGGCTTGCCGGTGTCCGACCACAGCTGGATGCAGTCGGGATGGGCGCCTTCGGAAGGTTCGGGCAATTGGCAGCGGTTGGCGCTGGCGGTGACGCGGCTGCTGGCGCCGGTGATGTTGATGCCGTCGCTCGACATCGCGGTGAAGACATTGCCGCTGATCGTGCCGGTGGCGATGTCGGTATAGCCGATGCCGATGCGCAGCTGGCGATAGCTGCCGTTCTTGACGGTGATGGCGCTGCTCGACTGGGCGATGATGCCCTGGCCGCCGCCGTCGCCGCCGATGCTCGGCATGTCGATGATGATCCGCGCCGATTTGTAGATGCTCATGGCACGCTGGGTGCGTCCCAGCGCCTCGACGGCGAAGCTGCCGCCGCGCCAGCTGACGCCGACGAGGTTCCTGAGGTTGACCGTCCCGCGGAAGGTCGCTCCCCAGGCGCCGATCTTGATCCCGGTGGTGCCGAAATCGCGATCGGCGAGCGTCAGCCCGGCGAATTCGCCGCTCAGCGTGATCAGGTCGCCGGGCTTGGCGCTGGCGAAAATGCCGGCGATGGTGGCCGCGGTCGCTGTCGACGTCGCGGCGGCGCACGGGGTCGTTACGGCCATGCACATGGCCGCCGTCAGGCAATAATTTCGCATGTCCTGCTCCTCAGGCCAATATCGGCAATGGTGCTTATCCCCCCGCAGCAGCACTTGAGGTGCGAAAACCGCGGTGTCCGTCGCGAATCCGAGCAAAATGCTCGGTATCACTGCGAACAAGCCTTCCTTGCTTCGTGGCAGCGGTTTTCACAACTACGGTGAGACCACTAGTGGCCGCTTCACGATGAAGCCATTGGCGTCTGAACCCTGCCGTTAACAGTTGGTTTCAATGCCACACTATCGTCAAGCATATCTTGCCTGGAGCGTCCCCCGCCTGACGCCTGTCTTGCATTCGTCCGGGCGCTGGTGATTGTCGCGGCGATGACCGTGCACAGCCTGTTCGCCACGCCCTTCTACGAAGCCGATCTCGCCGCGCCCGATCTGCTCGCCGCGCTGGCGACGAGCGCGCGCAGCCTCGCCGCCGACGATGGCGCCGGCCGGCGCTGGTGCCGCGACCATCACTATCCGGGCTATACCTCCTATGGCTCGGTGCCCGACCTGATGGTGCGCGACCCCAACATCGCCGCGCTCGCCCGCGCCCTGGCGCCGCATCTCGCCGCCTTCGCTGCCGCGGCGCACCTCGACCTCGCGAAGCGGCTGCGGATCGACAATATCTGGGTCAATATCCTTCGCCCCCGCGGTGGCCACAGCGGCCATATCCACCCGCACAGCGTGATTTCAGGGACCTTCTATGTCGAAATTCCCGAAGGTGCCGCGGCGCTCAAGCTCGAGGACCCGCGGCTGCCGTTGATGATGGCGGCACCGCCGCGTACCGCCGATGCCCCCGAGGCGGCGCAGGCGTTCGTTTACAAGGCGCCGCGGCCGGGCACGGTATTCCTGTGGGAAAGCTGGCTGCGCCACGAGGTGCCCGCCGTCGCCGCCAAGGGCGAGCGGATCAGCATCAGCTTCAACGCGAAATAATCCCTCCCTCCCCGTTGACGCTTCGCGTCGCCTACGGCTGTGGGGAGGGCGACTCGCGCGTCTTCGCGCGAGCGGGGTGGGGGTGCCTCCTTCGGTGACGAAAGGCTGGAAGCCCCACCCCGCTCGGCTGGCGCCGAGTCGCCCGCCCCACAGGGGGGGAGGGAGAAGATCAGAACTTGAAGCCGACCTCGACGCCCGCGATCCGCCGTGCGCCGGGCGAGATGAACGACCCGCCGAACTCGATCGCCGGGATGACCTCGGCGAGCCAGATCTTGTCGGCGAGGTTGTTGACGAACGCCGTCACCGTCCAATTGTCGCCCTCGATACCGGCGCGCAGATTGACGATGCCGAAGGCGTCGCGCCGGGCGCGGTCGTAGCGAGCGTTGCCGACGACGCCGGGCAGCGCCAGCGCCGAAATCGGCAGCAGCGCGGTGAACAGCGTCGGCTTTTCCTGGTTCTGGACGGTGTGGAACCAGGTCGGCCCGGTCAGGCGATAGTCGGCGCGGAAGCTGACCTTCAGCTTGTCGCTGATCGGCTGGACGATCTGGGTGCCGAGGTTGATGGTGTAATCGGCGGTATAGGGCGCCTTGTTGCCGACGGTATCGGGGCGGCTGCTGTTCCGCTTGATCTCGCTGTCGGTGTAATTGCCCGAGGCAAACACCGTCCAGCCATCGCGCACCTTCGCCGTGACGTTCAGCTCGGCGCCATAGACATGCACGCGATCGATGTTCGAAACGACGCGCAGCAGCCCGAAGCTGCCGACGAAGAATTCGAAGAACTGCATGTCGCGAACGTCGGTATAGTAACCGGCAAGGTCGTAGGTCACGGCGCCACCCAACAGCGTGCCCTTGACGCCGACTTCGAAAGCACTGTCCCGCTCGAGGCGATATTGGTCGGTGATGGCCACATTCGCGTCGATGGTGCCAGGCGTCACGCCATTGTTGAAATTGTCGTTGACGATCGCCGCCGAGCCCTGGTTGTTGAAGCCCCCCGATTTGAAGCCGACGCCCCAATTGGCGAAGAAGGTCGCCGCCTCGCTCAGGGTGTAGCGCGCGGTTACCTTGGGCTGCAGCTGGCTGAAAGTGGCGCTTTGCGGCGGGATCGGACCGCCGGCCTGGCCGGGGTTGATCGGCCCGCCGGTGATCGGATCGGTGACGAAGGGCACGAGGTTGGTGGCGCGGCGATCCTCGACATCGTAGCGCAGCGCGGCGCCGATCGCGAGGCGGTCATTGGGCTTCCAGTCGAGCGTGCCGAAGCCGGCATAGACGCTGGTATCGAAGCGGTCGCTGAACAGCTGCGACGTCGGGTTGCTCGATCCCGGCGGATTGTAAAGGTTGGTCAGCACGCCCTGGCCGAGATCGGCGCCGAGGCTGACGCCGGTGCGGCGGACGAGGTTGAGGTAATAGACGCCGAGCGACCAGTTGAGCGGGCCATCCCCCTTCGACGCCAGCCGCAGCTCGCCCGAAATGTCGTTCTGGTCGCGCTTCTGATACTGGGTGCCGTCGCAGGTGGTCGGCGAATAGGGGCCGAAGGTCGAACCATTGGCCGGATCGAAGATGAAGGGCGTCGGGCTGGTGCCGATAAAGCCCGGTGAATTGACCGGGAAACCGGTGAGCGCCGTCGTCGAGGCGGCGCAGGCGGCGGCGGCAGCCTGGCTGGCGGCGCTGGCGCCGGGGAAAGTGTAGCGCGCGAAATCGGCCGAGGTGCCGTCGGCGGTCAGGTCCTGGCGGACGTCGGAATAGAGGAACCAGCCGGTCAAGGTCGCGAAATCGAAGTCATGCGTCAGCTTGACCGAGACGTCGCCGGTTTCCTGGCGGTTGAACGGCCGGATGTTCGAATAGAAGTTGAAGGGGTGCTTGTTGACGTCCTCGTAGAAATCGGGGTTCACGCCGGCGAAATTGGGCAGGTGGAAGGCGGCGTTGAAGGCGATCGACGCGCCGGTCAGGGTGAAATAGCGCGCCTTGACGTCGAGCGCCGTATCGGGGCCGAGGTTCCAGACCAGCCGGCCATCGAGGCCATAGCTCTGCTGGTCGGCGACGACGCGCTGGCCTTCGAGGAAATTGTTGCGCCAGAAGCCGTTGGTGGTGCGGAAATTGCCGCCGATGACGAAGCCGGCGTTGGGCCCCAAGGGCCCCGCGACATAGGCCTGGACATCGGCGGTGTTCTGCTCGCCATAGCTCGCCTTGATGGCGCCTTCGGTGCGGTCGCCGGGCTTGACGGTGGTGACGACGATGGCGCCGGCGGCGGCGTTGCGGCCGTAAAGCGCCCCCTGCGGCCCCTTGAGGACTTCGATCTGGCGCAAGGTGCCCTGCACCTGGTTGAGCTGCGCGGTGTTGGTCTTGAGGATGCCGTCGACGACGAGGGCGACATTGTTCTCGGCGTCGCGCGCGCCGTTCAAACCGCGGATGTTGATCTGGGTGTCGCCCGCCTCGGCGGTGCCGGTGACGATGGTGACGCCGGGGGTGAGCTGCAGGAAGTCCTGGGCGCGGGTGACGCCGGTGCGCGCCAGCGTCTCGCTGGTCAGCACGCTGACGCTGGCGGGCACGTCGCTCAGCTTTTCCGATTGGCGGCGCGCGGTGACGATGATTTCGCTGTCATCGCTGGCGGCCGCCTCGGCGGTCTGCGCCTGCGCCAGCGCCGGGGCGGCGGCCAGCAGTGCCAGCAGCGAAGCGGCAGTGGTCAGTTTCGTCGTCATCGTCATCCCCCGAATTGCCGTCATCACATCCCCCGTGGCGCCGCTAAACCAGAACGTTGGCGCCGCTCATGTACACCGCGACATCCTCGAATTTGCCGTCGCGAACCCGCCAGAAATTGGTGTTGTGCAGCCGCGTCACGCTGCCATCGGCGGCGGTCAGCACGGCTTCGAAGCTCGCCGAGATGCGGCCGTTGGCGGCGTCGACCGTGCAGGTGAAATCCTGGTGGACGATGGTCTCGTACGCGCCGAAGAAATCCTCGAACATCCGCGCGATCGCGGCCTTGCCGGCGTGGCGCGTGAAACTCGTCTGCACCGTCAGATGCGCGGTGTCGTGGAAGCAATCGAGCACCTTGCCCAAGTCCTTCGCATCGACGCGGGCGAAATAGCGGTTGAGGGCGAGGTCGATCAGGCCGTCGCGGTCGAGGCTGGGCGGATATTGCATCAGGCCTCTCCCGGCTGCAGCAGATTGGCGCCGCTCATATAGACGAAGACGCGGTGGAAAAGCCGGTCCTTCAAATAGAAGCGGTTGCAATTCTCGTAGCGCAGTTCGCCGCCGCCATTTGGCGTGATGAGGACAGTGAACTGGCTGTTGACGGCATTGGCGGTCGGGTCGACGACATGGACGAAATTGCCGTGCCAGATCGCGCTGAAATCGCTGAACAGCCGCTCGAACATCGCGCGGATCGCGGTATCGCGGCCGTCATGGACGGTATTCGACGTGACTTCGGTCAGGATCGCGTCGGGCGTGAAGCAATCGAGCACCTGTTCGAGGTTCTTGTTGTCGACGCCGTCGAAATAGCGCTTGGTGACGATGTCGACATAGAAGGGATAGGGCAGGGGGCGTTGTCCCGGCCCGGCTGGCGTCCAAAACGCGGTCATCCCCGCCTCCTGATCTCGTCGGCTTTCGGCACACCGGGCGCCGGAAAGGCCTTCTTGCTGTGGGTCAGTCCGAGGCCGACGAGCATTTCCATGGTCTTCCAGGCAGCCTGGCCGGGGTTGATCACCGGCACCGGCAGCTGCCCCGCCAGCCATTCGGCCGACTGGTGCATTGTCGTCGAGCCTAGGACGATGACATCGGCGCCATCCTCGGCGATCGCCGCCTCGGCTTCGGCCTTCAACTTCTCGAAGATCACTTCTTCTTTGCCGGCGAGCAGCTCGGTGACATCGGGGCGGGTGCGGATCGAGCGCAGCGACGCGCAGCGATCCCACAGGCCATAGTCGCCAAGGGTCTTTTCATAGAGCGGGAACCATTCGTCCCACATGGTCAGCACGGTGAAGGATTTGCCGAGCAGCATCGCGGTGTGAAATGCCGCCTCGCCGGGGCCGACCACCGGGATGGTCAGCGCCGAGCGCAGCGCGCGAACGCCCGAATCGCTGACGGTGTCGACGATGACGCCGGCATAGCCTTCCGCCTCGGCGTCGATGCCGGCCTGGAACACCGTCCAGTCCATCAGCAGCATGTCGTGGTAGCTATCGCCGAGTGCCGCGCCCCAGCTGACGGCGGCGAATTCGGGGGCGAAGCCGGCGCCGACCAGCGCCGCCGGCAACTGCGACGCGCGATTGGCGACGCCGGCGGCATCCATCGGGATCGGCACGATGACCTTGATCCGCTTCACGCGCTCGGCGTCCCCTTCTGCATCCCGAAACCACCCCGTATGGTTGCGGCGAGTGCTGGTTTGGCCCCCGGCGGCGTCCCACCCGCCCCCTTCCCCGGAGCGGCGCGCGAGCGACCAAGGGGCTTCCCCAAGCCCTGCCGGTCACGCTATTGTATACAAAAGCCGCCGGTCAAGCCCATGTCGCGCAATCCTGCCGACTGCGGACTCGCCGCAACAGGAGGGGGCGCGGGGATGTCGAAGGCCGCTGACCGCGCCTATGCCGAAATCCGCAGCCTGATCCTGTCGGGCGACGCCCCGCCGGGCTCGCCGATCACCGAGACGATGCTCGCCGATATCTGCGGCGTGTCGCGGACCCCGGTGCGCGAAGCGCTCAAGCGGCTCGAGGCCGAGCTCTACGTCGTCCGCAGCGAATCGCAGCGCCTCCAGGTCGCCGACTGGAAGCGCGAGGATCTCGCCGAGATGTTCACCCTGCGGGCGATGCTCGAAGCGCACGCCGCGGCGCGCGCCGCGACGCGGATCGACACCGCGACGCTGGCCGCGCTTGCCGCGAGCAACGACCGCCTCGCCGCCGCCGTCGCCGCCGAGGCGCCCGACGTCGCGACGTTCCTCAACGAAAACCGCGCCTTCCACGAAACCATCATCGCCGCCGCCGATTCGCCGCGGCTGGCGACGATGCTCGCCGCACTCGTCGAACAACCCGTCGTCCGCCGCACCGCGGCGCGCTACAACCGCGCCGAACTGGCCCGCTCGGCGCACGAACATGGCGAACTGGTGCTGGCCTTCACCGCGCGCGATGCCGAGTGGGCGCAGGCGGTGATGACCGGGCATATCAGGCGGGCGTTCCACGCCTTTGCGGCGGCCGGGTAGCTTGTGCCATCTATTCCCTTGCCAAATCCAATAATTGGGTGCACATAAATAAGGTGCAGATCGAGTTCGATCCCGCCAAGGATGAGAGCAACCGGGCGAAGCATGGCGTGTCGCTCCAAGCGGCGGCGCGTTTCGATTGGGAGACGGCGCTGGAGCGTGAGGATGACCGCTTCGACTACGGCGAGGTCCGCTTTGTCGCCATCGGTTGGATCGATGCTCGGCTGCATGTGATGGCGTTCACCGCGGGATCGGACGACGACATGGTTCGCGTCATCAGCCTCCGCCCGGCGGAAAAACATGAGGTAAGGCTCTATCATGGACAAGTTTGACCCCGGCATCCACGACGACAATCCGCCGCTCGACGCCGCCTTCTTCGCCGGCATGAAGCCGTCGCGGCGGGGTCGGCCGAAGCTCGAAACGCCCAAGGTGGAAGTGAAAATTCGGCTCGACGCCAAGACCGTCGAACATCTGCGCGGTACAGGCCCTGGCTGGCAGACGCGGGTTAATGCGGCGCTGGGCGAGTTGGTGACCGAGGGCCGGATTTGATACCGCCGAGCGTTCAGCCATCGCCGCCCCAGATGCACCGCGCCCTGCCACGATTCCGGCTGTGGTCGTCGAACAACCCGTCGTCCGCTGCACCGCGGCGCGCTACCACCGCGCCGAACTGGCACGCTCGGCGCATGAACATGGCGAACTGGTGCTGGCGTTCACCGCCCGTGATGCGGAAAGCGCGCAGGCAGTAATGACCGGGCACATCCGCCGGGCTCTCCACGCCTTTGCGGCGGCGGGGTGACGCATAGAGATGCTAAGCGGGCGAAGCATCATTTCGAGTCGACATGAATCCTTGAGCGCAGTGCGAAAACAAAAAAGGGCCGACTCAGAAGCCCGCCCTAGCGCTGTAGTCTCGCCCGTGATTAGTTGAGCGGCTGCTTGACGCGGTTTGGTCCACCCTCTTTCTGCCAAGTCTTGTACCGATGGCTGGCGGCTCCGAAGGCAATATCCATGGCCTGCGAAACCGCGTAGCGAGATAGACCCTGATCAAAGAGACGATAGCAGATTTCAACACCGCGGGGCGTCAGCTTCTTCAGGCCGCCCACATCATGCTTGTTAAGCGAGTCTTTAGGGTCGAACTCTTCCACCGAATCATCTTCCGGTATGACGAAATGTTGGCGCAGTTTTGCGAATCCGCTGGTCATTTTTTCGAGGCCGGCGATTATGGTGTCCACTGCGTCCACGATTGGATCAGCGGTAACGGTCACGTCTTTCATAGGCTATCCTTCCCTCAAGTTGCCTAAGGAAAGCCATTAGGCCCGCGAGGACGGTAGTGCAAGTCCTTTCTGTAACTACCCTGCAGAAGGGCGGGGACATCGCAAGGGCTATCGTTCGAGACGCCTTGAGTCGAGTTCCTTCAGATAGTTTGCCACCGACAACTCGCCCACCAACTCCGCCGTCTTGGCATTCAAATCGAAGAGATTCGCCGCATGCACCCGCGGATCGCGATCCCCCACCGCGTCGGTCACCACCAGCGGCACAAAACCATGGCACAGGGCGTCGACGGCCGAGGCGCGGACGCAGCCGGAGGTGCTAAGGCCGGTAATGATCACCGTGTCGATACCGGCGGCGTGCCAGGCCTCTGCGAGGCCGGTGCCGAAAAAGGCGCTGGGATAGTGTTTCGTCACCACCGTGTCGCCGGGCAGGGGCGCGAGTTCGGGGGTGAAGTCGCCGAGCGGGTTCCCCGTTTCGAAGCACTTCAGCGCCTTGATCTTGCGGTAGAAAACCCCGCCCTCATGGCCATCGGGCGAATATTCGACGCGGGTGAAGACCACCGGAACGCCCGCCGCCCGCGCCGCATCGCGCAGCCGCGCGGCGCTCGCCCGCGCCGACTCGACCCCGGCATAGAGCGGTGAGTCGGGGTCGAAATAGGCGCGCGCGAAGTCGATGAGCAACAGCACCGGGCGGCGGCCGGGCGCCAGCCCCTGGCCGAAGCCCGCCGCGGCATAGTCCGCCTTGAGGTCGGCGCCGCCGTCTCCCATCTCAACCTCCCAGGCCAAGCGCCAACTATACAAGCCGGAGACTGATTTGTATACAAATGCCATGGCCGCCGCGAATCCCGTGCAGATCGTCGAAGTCAGTCCGCGCGACGGCCTGCAGAACGAGGCCGGCTTCGTTGAAACGCCCGATAAAATCGCGCTGATCGAAAGACTTATCGCGATGGGCGCGCGGCGCATCGAAGTCGCCAGCTACGTCAACCCGCGCCGCGTCCCCCAAATGGCCGACGCCGAAGCCGTCGTCGCCGGGCTGCCCGATGCGCCGGGCGTTTCCTACATCGGCCTCTGCCTCAACGAACGCGGTGTCGATCGCGCCATTGCCAGCAGAGACGATGGCGCGCGCGGGCTCGACGAGGCGGGGTGCGTCCTCGTTGCCACCGATGGCTTCGGCATCGTCAACCAGGGCCAGACGGTCGAGGAAGGCATCGCCGCCAACAAGGCGATGATTGCCAAGGCGAAAGCCGCCGGGCTCCTTGCCCAGGTCACCATCTCGGCGTCGTTCGGCTGCCCTTATGAAGGCCATGTTCCCCCGGAGCGCATTATCGACTTGGCAAAGCGCATGGCCGACGCCGGCGCCCAGGAGATCGCGCTCGCCGACACCATCGGCGTTGCCGTCCCCGGCCAGGTCGCCGATCTCGTCGGCCGGGTGATCGCGGGCGTAGCGCCGCTGCCGATCCGGCTGCATCTCCACGATACCCGCGGCCTCGCCCCGGCCAACGCCTGGGCGGGTTATCAGGCCGGCTGCCGCACCTTCGATTCGGCGCTTGGCGGACTTGGCGGTTGCCCGTTCGCGCCGGGGGCGGCGGGCAATGTCGGCACCGAGGAACTGCTCTATCTGTTCGGCCGGTCGGGGGTGGCGACCGGGCTCGACATCGACGCCGCGGTCGACGCCAATCGCTGGTTCGCCACCATCATGGGGCGGGCGCTGCCGAGCCGCGTCGGCAAGGCCGGCGACTTTATGGTCAAAGGGGTGAAGGTGTGAGTTATCGTCTGGGGGTGGACGTCGGGGGGACCTTCACCGACCTGCTGGTCATCGACGAGGCGACCGGGCGGACCTTCCGCGACAAGGTACCCTCGACGCCGCACGATCCTTCGCAGGCGGTGATCGCCGGGGCGCGGCAGCTTTGCGACAAGGCCGGCATTACCCCCGGCGAACTGTCGCTGTTCCTCCACGGCACCACCGTCGCCACCAATGCCGTGCTCGAACACAAGATCGCCCGCGTCGGCCTGATCGTCACCGAGGGCTATCGCCACATTCTCCAGATCGCGCGCAGCCTGGTGCCGGGGGGCCTCGCCGCCTGGATCGTCTGGCCCAAGCCGACCCCGATGGCGCCATTGGAAGCGACGATCGAGGCGCCGGAGCGCATCGGCGCCGATGGCGTGGTGGTGCGCGCGCTCGACGAGGCGACGCTGCGGCTGAACCTCAAGCGGCTTGCCGAGGAGAAGGTCGAGGCGATCACCGTCTGCCTGATCAACTCCTATCGCAACGACGTCCACGAGCGCCGCATCGCCGAGATTTGCGCCGAGGAACTTCCCGGCCTGCCGGTCAGCCTCAGCGTCGATATCCTGCCCGAAATGCAGGAATATGAGCGCGCGCTGACCACCGTCGCCAACAGCGCCGTGCGCCCGACGGTCAGCCGCTATGTCGGCAATCTCGAAACCGAGCTGGCCAATTGGGGCACCTCGGCGAAGCTGAGCCTGCTGCGCTCCGACGGCGGGCTGATGACCGCTGCCAAGAGCCGCACAGCGCCGGTCAATCTGCTGATGTCGGGCCCCGCCGGCGGCGTCGCCGGCGCGGTATGGATCGCGAAGAACAGCGGCCATGCCAATGTGCTGACGCTCGACATGGGTGGCACCTCGACCGATGTCGCGCTGATCGAGGACTTCCTGCCGCGCCTGCGTCGCGAGACCTCGGTCGGGCATCTGACCGTCCGCGCCTCGTCGCTCGATGTGAAGACCGTCGGCGCCGGCGGTGGCTCGATCGCCACGGTGCCGGAATTGACGAAAGCCCTGCGCGTCGGTCCGCAATCGGCGGGCGCGGTGCCGGGGCCGGCCGCCTATGGCCGCGGCGGCGAGCTGCCGACCGTCACCGATGCCAATGTCGTGCTCGGCTATCTGCCCGAAAACCTGCTCGGCGGCAGTTTCAAGCTCGACCGCGAGGCCTCGACCCGCGCCGTCCAGACCATCGCCGATGCCCTTGGCCTCTCCTTGATGGAGGCCGCCGCCGGCATCATCGCCATCGTCAACGAGACGATGTACGGCGCGCTGCGGCTGGTGTCGGTGGCGCAAGGGTACGACCCGCGCGACTTTGCGCTGATGGCCTTCGGCGGGGCGGGGCCTTTGCACGGCAACGCCATGGGCGTGCTGATGGGGTCATGGCCCGTCATCATCCCGCCGTCGCCGGGCGTGCTCTGCGCCTATGGCGATGCCACCACCCGCCTGCGCGTCGATGCCCAGCGCAGCTTCAACAAGCTGGTGACGCAGACCGATGACGCCGAGGTCGGCGCCGTGATCGACGAGATCATCGCCCAGGTCGGCGCCGAACTGGCGGCCGAGGGTGTGGCGCGCGAGGATCAGGAACTGCGGGTGGAGATCGACATCCGCTACGCCGGCCAGGCCTTCGAAGTGCCGCTCTACTCGCCGCCCGGATCGACCGTCGCCAGCCTCGCCGAGCGCTTCGATGCCGAGCACAAAAGGTTGTTCACCTTCAATCTTTCGGTCCCGCAGGAACTGGTCAACATCCGCGTCGTGGCACTCGGCAAGGCCGCCAATGTCGCTGCCGAGCGCATTCCCACGGGCGACGGCAACCCCGCCGCGGCACGGGTGCGCGACCATGACATGTGGATGGATGGCCGCTCGCAGGCGGGCGCCATCTACGACCGCTCGAAGCTGCGCGCCGGCGATATCGTCCCCGGCCCGGCGATCGTCACCGAGATGGATTCGACGACGCTGGTGCTCGCCGGCCATGTCGCGCGGGTCGACGATTTCGGCAATTTGCTGATCACCCCGGCATGATGCGCCGCGCTCATGTCCTCCCCCTGGAGGGGAGAGGCGACTCGCCGCAGGCGAGCGGGAGGGGGTGGTCGCCTCCCGACCAGATTGCGGCATGGGCGGACCACCCCCACCCGCCGCGGTTGGCCTCCGGCCGCCTTCGGCTCGCGCGAGTCGCCTCCCCCCTCCAGGGGGAGGACATTGCTTCACCCCTTCGCACCGCGAGGAGCTGACATGCCCGCCCGCATCATCGAGACCAACCCGCAGCCCTTTGCGCCGGTGACGATCGACCCCGTCACCCTCGACATCATCGAAAATGCCCTGCGCAACGCCCGCATCGAGATGGACGCGACCCTCGTGCGCACCGCCATGTCGCCGGGCATCCGCGAACAGGGCGATGCCTTTCCGCTGATCGCCAACCCGGCGGGCAAGATGATCGTCGGCCAGTTCGGCAGCTTCATCGACGGCTTCTTGAAGGGCTTCGACGGGACGATCGAGGAAGGCGACATGATCTTCCTGTCGGACCCCTATAGCTGCGAAGGCGCGATCAGCCATTCCAACGACTGGCTGGTGCTGCTGCCGGTCTATCGTTCGGGCCGCCTCGTCGCCTGGACGGCGATGTTCGGCCACCAGAGCGACATCGGCGGCAAGGTCGCGGGCTCCATGCCGATCGACGCGCGGGCGATCTTCGAGGAAGGCGTGCGCATCCCGCCGGTCAAGATCTGGCGCAAGGGCGAGTATAACGAGGATTTGGTCAAGCTCGTCATGCACCAGACCCGCAAGCCCGACTGGTGCGCCGCCGATCTCAACGCGCTGATCGCCTCGTGCCGGGTGGCGGCGCGGCGCATCGACGAAATGTGCGGGCGCTTCGGCGAGGATGTCGTCATCGCCGCGATGGACGATCTGCTGGCGCGCAACCACCGCGCCATGAAGGCGCTGCTGGCGACGGCGATCTCGACCGACGCCGTCAGCTTCACCGACTATATCTGCGACGATGGCGTCGGCTTTGGCCCCTACAAGATCACCTGCACGATGCAACGGGTGGGGGACACGGTGGTGCTCGATTTTGCCGGCACCGATCCGCAAAGCGCGGCGTCGATCAATTTCTATCTCAACGAGAACATGTTCAAGATGTTCTTCGGCATCTACATGATCATGGTCTTCGATCCGCAGATCATGTTCAACGATGGCTTCTACGACCTGATCGAGGTGCGCATCCCGCAGGGCTCGCTGCTCAAGCCGCAATTCCCGGCGGCGCTGTCGGGGCGCACCCATGCGCTGGGGCGCATCTTCGATATCCTCGGCGGGCTGCTCGGCCAGCGCACGCCGGAATTCCTCTGTGCCGCGGGGTTCTCCTCCTCGCCGCACCTCATGTATTCGGGGCGCGACACGCGGCCGGGCAGACAAGGCGAGTGGTTCCAGCTCTTCCAGATCGGCTTCGGCGGCATCCCCGGCAAGCCGTTCGGCGATGGCCCCGACGGCCATTCGCTGTGGCCGGGCTTCACCAACGTCCCCAATGAATTCCTCGAACGCTATTTCCCGCTGCGCATCGAGCGCTACGAGGCGCTCGCCGATACCGGCGGGGCGGGGCTCAACCGCGGCGGCAATGGCATTTTGATGTCCTACCGCTTCCTCGCCGCCGGCACCGTTTCCATCCATGACGACCGCTGGTTCACCTATCCCTGGGGCGTCAACGGCGGCGAGCCCGGCACCCGCGCCCGCAAGATCCTCGAAAAGCCCGATGGCACCCAGACCATTGTCGCCAACAAGCTCGATCGACTCGAAGTCGAGGCCGATGACGTGCTGCACTTCATCACCTGGGGGGGCGGCGGCTGGGGCGATGCGCTGCAGCGCGATGCAGGCCTGGTCGGCCTCGAAATCCGCCAGGGGCTGGTGACCGCCGCCGGCGCGCGCCGCTATGGCGTCGTCGCCGATGCGCAAGGCCGGGTCGATGCGGACGCCACCGCTGTTCTGCGCGCCGAAATGGCGGCGGCGCGCGGCGAACTGCCGCTGTTCGATCGCGGCGGCGACATCGAGACGCTGCGAGCCGCCTGTGAAGCCGAAACCGGCCTGCCGGCGCCGCGCCCGCCGGTCTGGCACGGCCTGCACCCCAATCTGGCGATTGCCGCCGAATGACCCAGGCAGATAACACCGGGCCACTGGCGGGCATCACCGTCGTCGAAATGGGCCAGCTGATCGCCGGGCCGTTCTGCGGGCAATTGCTCGGCGACATGGGCGCCGAAGTCATCAAGATCGAGCCCCCCGGCGCCGGCGACCCGATGCGCGTCTGGGGCCGCGGCGATTATCCCCTGTGGTGGGAAGTCGTCGCGCGCAACAAAAAGGCGGTCAGCGCCAATTTGCGCGTGCCGGAAGGCCAGGCGCTGGCCCGCAGCCTCATCGCCAAGGCCGATATCCTGATCGAGAATTTCCGCCCCGGCACGCTCGAAAAATGGGGCATGGCGCCCGAGGCGCTGCACGCCGAAAACCCCGGGCTGATCATCGTCCGCGTCTCGGGCTATGGCCAGACCGGCCCCTATGCGTCGCGCGCCGGCTTTGGCGGCATCGGCGAGGCGATGGGCGGCTGGCGCGCCATCGTCGGCGACCCCGATCGCCCGGCGAGCCGCATGGGCGTGTCGATCGGCGACAGCCTCGCCGCCACCTATGGCTGCCTGGGGGCGCTCGCCGCGCTCAACCACCGCCATGCGACCGGCAAAGGCCAGGTCGTCGATTCGGCGCTCTATGAGGCGGTCTTCCAGGTGATGGAATCGCTCGTCCCCGAATATGTGGCATCCGGCTATGTCCGCGAGCGCTCGGGATCGGTGCTGCCCGGCATCGCGCCATCGAACGTCTATCCGTGCAGCGACGGCGAATATCTGATCGGCGCCAACCAGGACAGTGTATTCGGCCGCCTCTGCGCCGCCATGCGCCGGCCCGACCTCGCCACCGACGACCGCTATGTCAGCCATGTCGCGCGTGGGCGCCACCAGGCCGAACTCGACGCGCTGATCAGCGACTGGACGCGTACGCTGACCGTGGCGGAGCTCGAGGCGCTGATGATCGAGCATGGCGTCCCCGCCGGTCGCCTCTACCGCCCGCAGGACATGCTCGACGATCCCCACTTCGCGGCGCGCGAGGCGATCGTCGACGTGCCGCACCCGCGCTGGGGCACGGTCAAGATGCAGAATGTCTTCCCGAAACTCTCGGCGACTCCCGGCAGCGTCCGCCGACCGGCGCCGGCGACGGTGGGTCAGGACAATGCGGCGGTCTATGGCGCGATGCTCGGGCTCGACGCGGCAACGCTCGGCGAACTCGCAGCACGCGGTATTATCTGACGCCTCAGCGGTGCGGAAAGGCGATGCCGCCGGCGCCGGTGGGCAGGATCGTCGCCGGATCGAGGAGGCGCTCGGGGGCGTCAAGCCCCGGCACCGTCGCCAGTTCGGCGTCGATATCGGCGAGCAGTCCGCGCCAGCCAGCGGCCATCGCCGGTGTCCATTCGTCGCCGCACGCCGCTTCGATCGTTTCGGCGATCGCCGCGAAGAACGTCGCGAAGAGGTCGCGGGGGATGCCATAGGCGTCGTGGGTGACGAGTTCGGTGCGGAAATAGGCGGGCGAAAACAGCCGCGGCCCGGCGAAATCGAGCAGCGCCTCGAAGGCGCGCGCCAGCATCTCGCCGCGGATGCTGCCGCTGCGGTCGCGCCAGAATTCGGCGCGCATCTGCGGCAGATGGGTGAACAGCCGGTCGTAGACCAGTGGCGTCAGGTCGCCGACGCGGGTCGCGGCGGCGGCGAGACTGGCTTCGATCGCCGACATCATGCTGGCCTCCCGCGATGAAACCGCAGACTGCGCGCGCCGCGTGCGTAGCGCAACACCGCAAAAGCGTCAGATCACCCCGGCGGTGCTCAGCGCCAGCGCAATTCCCATCACCAGGAAGATCGCCGCTGCGACCAGCCGCACTGTCGTGAGCGGCAGGCGACGCAGCAGCGCCTCGCCGGCGAAGACCACCGGCACATTGGCGATCAGCATGCCGACCGTCGTGCCGATCGTCACCGCCAGCACATCGCCATAGCGCGCGCCAAGGGCGACCGTCGCGAGCTGGGTCTTGTCGCCGATCTCGACGAAGAAGAAGGCGATTGCCGTCGTCCCGACAACGCCGAAGCGCATCCGGTCCGCGCCGGCGGCGGCGGGCTTGTCGGGAATCAGCGCCCAGCCGGCCATGGCGATGAACGACGCGGCGATGGCATAGCGGAACCAGGGGGCGTCGAGTGCCCCCATCAGCGCGCTGCCCGCCCAGGCGGCGAGGGCGTGGTTGGCGAGCGTCGCCACCAGGATGCCGAGGCAGACGGCGACGGGCTTGCCGAAGCGTGTCGCCAGCAGCACGGCGAGGAGTTGTGTTTTGTCGCCGATCTCGGCGGCGGCGACGAGGCCGGCGGCGGTGGCGATAACGGAAAGCGACATCGGGTGTTCCAGGCCGGGCAGGACGATGGCGCGCGCCCCGGCCGGCCCGGATCGCAGCACCATCGGTCTCGCCCTTTGATCGCTCGCGCCACGGACCATGCCAGGCATGGATCCGAGTATGTTGACGCGGGCGTGTCGCCTTGGCCCTGCGGCCACCGCAACCGGCTACTCCCCGAACAGAGCCGCCAGTTAGGCCGGTCGTTCGCCGACGGCAAGCCGCGGTTGCTCGAAAAGCCCGGATTGCGACTGTTGCGCCGGCGATGCGCGGCCTATGGCATCGCGCCATGACTCTTCTGCTTCTGGCGACGCTGCTGCTCGCCCCCGTTCCGGCCGCTACCCTTCCGGCCGCCGCCGCGCCGACCCCGACGTTATCGGCGGCCGCACCGACGCCAGCCGCAA
>LJHX01000150.1 GCA_001295935.1 alpha proteobacterium AAP81b | reverse complement strand
CACCCCCAGCCCCTCCCGCAAGCGGGAGGGGAGCCGTTACCTCAACTCCGGCAGATGAACTGCCCGGCCGCCGCCAACCCGCATTCCGCCCGCTGGCCGCCACGGTTGAAGCGCACCGAGGTCGCCCCCTGCCCGGCGAGCGCCGCGACTTCGGCCGCCGATTTGACGGCGCGGCCGCCAACCGCTTCGATCAGGTCGCCGGGCTTGAGGAAGCCCAGCTGCTGCGCCGGCGCACCGCCGGCGATGCCGACGACGACCACGCCTTCCTCGGGCAGGCCGGCGCCGAGTTCCTGGGCATAGGCGGGCGACAGATTGGCGACCGTCACCCCGGCGAGGATCGACCGCCCGGTGATCGCGGTGATCGACCGTGGCGGCGTTTCGGGGGGCGCCGCGAGCGTGACGGTCACCTTCTGCTGGGCGCCGGCGCGGAAGAGCACGACATCCAATGACTTGCCGACACCTTCGGTGGCGAGGCTGTAGCGCAGCTGGCCGCCGTCGGCGACTTCCTTGCCGTCGACGGTGCGCAGCACATCGCCCGGCCGGATGCCGGCGCGTGCCCCCGGCGAATTCGGCGCGACAGCGGTGACGAGCAGCCCGCCGGGGCGATCGAAGCCCAGTTGCGTCGCCGATTCGGCGGTCAGCGCTTCGCCCTCGACGCCGATCCAGCCCGAGACGAACTTGCCCTTGTCGGCAGCGGTCAGGAAGACGCGGACGATCTTCGACGGAATCGCGAAGCCGATGCCGTTCGAACCACCGTCGCGCGAATAGATCGCGGTGTTGATGCCGATCAGCCGCCCCTGGGCATCGAGCAGCGCACCGCCCGAATTGCCCGGATTGATCGCGGCATCGGTCTGGATGAAGAACTGCCAGTCGGAAACGCCGATGCCGGTGCGGGCGATCGCCGAGACGATGCCTGTGGTCACCGTCTGGCCGACGCCGAAGGGGTTGCCGATGGCGACGGTGACGTCGCCGACCTCGGCGCGGTCGCTGTCGCCCATGCGGATCACCGGCAGCCGCGCGCCCTTGGGGTCGATGCGCAGCAGCGCGAGATCGAGGCGCGCGTCGGCAAAGACGAGCTTCGCCGGATATTCGCGGCGGTCGGCCAGCGCCACGAGGATCTGGTCGGCGCCCTGGACGACATGGTTGTTGGTGATGACAAGGCCATCGCCGGCGACGATGACGCCCGAGCCGAGCGACTGCTGGACACGCGGCTGGACGGGGCCGCCGCCGAAGAACTGCTGGAAGAAGGGGTTCATCGCGGCGCGGCGCTCGACGCGGGCGGTATAGACGTTGACGACGGCGGGCGCGGCGCTCTTGACGATCGGCGCATAGCTCAAGGTCACCTGGCCGGCATTGACCGGCGCAACGCGCGTCATCGGCGTCGTATCGACCGGCGGCACCTGCGCCGAAACCGAGCCGGGGCGATCGCTGCCGATACCGATCGCCAGCGCCGCGCCGGCGATCGCGCCGATCGCCACCCCGCCCCAGAGTTTCAGCCTGTTCAACATGCGAGGGTCCCTGAAAAGTGGCGCCCGACCGGCGCGCCGATATTGTTGCTCTGCCATAACGCGCTGAAGCCCGAATGAACGAAAAGGACCCGGGAACCATGAAGCTCTGGCACTGCCGCGACGCCCGCAGTTTCCGCGTCCTGTGGACGCTGGAGGAATTGGGGTTGCCCTATGAGCTGGTCAACCTCCCCTTCCCGCCGCGCTGGCGCCAGCCCGACTATCTCGAGGTCAATCCGCTCGGCACCATCCCCTTCTTCGAGGATGGCGCGACACGGATGACCGAAAGCGCGGCGATTTCGCAATATCTGGCGACCAGGCACGGCGAGGGCGGGCTCGGCCTCGCCCCCGACGAGGCCGACTATGGCGCTTGGCTCAACTGGCTCCACCATGGCGAGGCGACGCTGACCTTCCCGCAGACGTTGGTGTTCCGCTACGCCGTCCTCGAAAAACCGGAAAAGCGCCAGCCGCAGGTGGCCGAGGACTACAAGCGCTGGTTCGTGGCGCGGACGGTGCTCGTCGAGCGAGCGCTGAGCGACGGCCGCGACTGGCTGTGCGCCGGGCGTTTCACCGCCGCCGACATTTCGGTCGCCTATGCGCTGCAATTCGCCGAGACGCTCGGCCATCTCCACGACGTCGGCCCGCACGCCCGCGATTTCTGGCGGCGCTGCCAGGAACGCGAGGGGTTTCAGCGGGCAAGGGCGGCGCAGGCCGATTAGGGACGATCCGGCAAGACCAAATCATCAAACCCGCTCATGCCGAGCGAAGTCGAGGCACGCTCCGGGTCGTGCCTCGACTTCGCTCGGCATGAGCGGGTCGAGGTCAAGACAAACCGGGACGGGCCGGACAAGCCTATAACGGTGCCACTTCCACCACCTCATCAAGCCGCAGCGGCCGGTAGAGATGCGGAAACAGCACCCCGCCGCGCGCCGGCTCCCAGCGCAGCGCCTCGCCCAACGCGTCGGCGTCGAGCGTCAGCGCGACGACACCAGCCTCGGCGGCGAACCACTTCGCCGCAGTCGCCGCGACCTCCGCGGGCGGCGAGATGTGGATGTAACCGTCGCGCAGATCGTCGGGCGACCCGGCGAACACCCCGCTCGCCTGGAACGCCGCCCATTCGGCGGCGCGCAGCAGCTTCACCACGGGCGTCATTCCGCTACCCGCACCGGCACCGGCACATTGCACAGATCGACCGCTTTCGCCGGTCGGATGAAGAAGCCGGTGCGGTTGGCGCGCGCCGTGCGATAGGCGGCAAAGGCCGGCGAGGCGGTGTCCATGGCTTCGTAGCGCGGCGCCTCGGGCACGCTGCTCGCAAGGCGGGCCCGGACCAGCTTGGTCTGCTCCTCGGGCGTCTTGTAGAAACCCAGCGCCTCGGTCCCCCGCGTCAGCGCGGTGTGCGCCTCGATCCCGGCGATCACCCGGCCGACGACGGCGATGTTGCGGTCGAGATGGCGCGGGGCATGGCCGTTGACGGCGTAGAGTTCCGATCCGTCGCCATTGTCGGGCGGCATGTCATGGCCGACGCCGACCATGGCGTGGCAGTGCGGCAGCCAGGCGCGCCCCTCGCCGCGGTCGCGCGCCACCGGCCAGCCGTTCCAGAAGCCGCCTTCGGCATAGGCGTCGGGATAGCCGAGCGGGGTGATCGCCAGCCCCGCCGCCGGGCGATCGAATTCGGGCGGCAGCGGCCGGGGGCGGACGCGCTGCGGGCGCGTATCGGGCGGCTGGCCGACCATGGGCGCGTCGCCTTCGGGACGCGCTGCCCATTGGATGACATAATTCTCCTGGACCCGGGTGATCGCGCCGCCATCGAAGCGCCCGGCGACGACGAGCGCCTTGATCGCCGCCACATGCGCGGGCGCAAAATCGGGTGCGAGCTCGACCGCCATGGTGCCGACGGTGGTTTCGAACAGCACCAGATTGGCGGGATCGACCCTGCGCCAGGCGCTCGCCGGCGCCGCCGCGACGATTTCCGCGGGTTGCGGCGGCGGCGGCGCGGTGGCGGGGGTGGCGAGCAGCGCGGCGAGCAGGCTAAGCATCGCGGCAGAGTGGCACGCCGCCGCGGCGCTTGCCAAGGCCAGGGAGCCGCGATGACGAAGGATTCAAGCATCCCGGTGCAGCGGCTCGGCGCCGGCGACAGCGACCGGCTGCGCGCCATCAACGCGCTGTTCGGCGAGGCCTTCGAGGATCCCGAGCACTACGGCGACGCGCCGCCGTGCGACGCGCATCTGCGCCGGTTGCTGGCGTCGGACAGCTTCATCGCGCTGGCGGCCTCGGTCGACGGCCGCGTTGTCGGCGGGCTGACCGCCTATGACCTCGTCAAGGCCGAAGCCGAAACCAGCGAAATCTACCTCTACGACATCGCCGTCGCCGCCGATTTCCGCCGCCGGGGCATCGCCACCGCGCTGATCGACGCGCTGCGCGGTATCGCGCGCGATCGCGGCGCCGGGGTGATCTTCGTCCAGGCCGATCGCGACGACCCGCCGGCGATCGCGCTCTACACCGGCCTCGGGACGCGCGCCGACGTCCACCATTTCGACATCGCGCCCTGAGGCGCGAGGCGTCAGCCCTCGGCGTCGCCCGGCACGAACTCCAGCGCCGCGCCATTGATGCAGTGGCGCATGCCCGTCGGGCGCGGACCATCGGGGAAGATGTGGCCGAGATGGCCTTCGCACGTCGCGCAATGGACTTCGGTGCGCGTCATGCCATGGCTGCGGTCGGTGGTCGTCGCGACGGCGCCTTCCTCGGCGGCCCAGAAGCTCGGCCAGCCCGAGCCGGAATTATATTTGGTGTCGGAGCGATAGACGATGGTGCCGCAGCCGGCGCAGCGGAATTCGCCGGGGCGCTTCTCATCGTTCAAGGGCGAGCTGAACGGCCGCTCGGTGGCGTGTTCGCGCAGGATGGCGTGCGCCTGCGGGCTGAGCTTGGTGTCGGTCATCGGTGATCCTTTCCCCAGGATATTCGTCGTCGCTTCTGGCCGGTTACATGGGGTCATCGCCGCGAACCGCCAGATGCGCCAGCGCGTCGATCGCGCCTTGCAGGATATATGCCGCCGCCATCCGGTCGACGCGCTCGGCGCGGGTACGGCGCGACAGATCCTCGGCGATCATCGCACGCTCGACCGCCTGGGTGCTCCAGCGCTCGTCCCAGAGCAGCAGCGGCAGGCCGAGGACATTGAGGTTCTTCGCCAGCTGCCGCACCGATTGGGTGCGCGAAGAGTCACTGCCGTCCATGTTAAGCGGCAGGCCGAGCACCAGCCCGGCGATGCGCTCCTTGGCGACAAAGGCTTTCAGTTGCGCGAGGTCGGCGGTGAATTTCGTCCGCGCGATGGTCGAGTGGGCGGAGGCGAAGCTCCACGAGGCGTCACAAGTGGCGAGCCCGATGGTCTTGGTGCCGGCATCGAGCCCGGCGAGCCGCCCCCCGGCGGGCAAAGCCGCGACGAAATCGGCGGGCGCCGCGGTGATCATTGCGCCGCGAATGCCGCCACCCGGCGTGCCGCATCGGCGCGGACATCGGCCCAGAACAGCGCATAATCATAGACATGAAAGTTGTTGCCGGGGAGGATATACGCCTTGTAGGCCCCCGTCGGCTCGCCGATGTCGAGAATGCCGTCCCGGCAGTGCGCGCCGATGCCGCCGGTGATCAGCGCGCCGCCCGAGAAATCGTCATTGGGCACCAGGCTGCCGTGGTTGGCGGCGGCCGGCAGCGCCGCGGCGGTCGGCGCGCCGGCGAGCGGATTGGTGCACAGGATCGCGGTGCCGCGCCGCGGCGCGCCGGTCAGGCCTGTATCGCCGTCGAAGGCCTCGCGGACCAGCGTGTAATCGGCAGGCCGCGCGAAGCTCTGCCACGACAGCAGGCAGCGCGTCGCTTGCGGGGTGGCGCAGGCGGGCAGACCCAGCGCCGGCAGGTCGGCGGTCAGCGAGATCGGCCAGCCGATGGCATAGACGGCGACAATGCGCTTCGCCAGCGGCCGGCCGGCAACGCGATCCTTGAGCAGCCGCAGCAGGTGGAGCGACCCCTGGCTGTGGCCGGCGAGGATCAGCGGGCGGTCGGCGGGCTGGGCGGCGACAAAGGCGTCGAACGCCGCGAGCACATCGCCATAGGCCTCGGCGATGGCAGCGCGGGCCTCGGGCTTGTCGGTCAGAAAGGCGCCGAAGGTCGCCTGGCGATAGGCCGGCGCCCAGATCGCGCCGACGCCGTTGAAGACGGTCGCCTGGCCGCGCAGGAACATCCGCGCCCGCACCGCGACCGCCGGGTCGCCGATGGCGGCGTTCCAGCGGGTGCGATCGAAGACGCTGGTCGGCACGACGTAGAAGACCGCGACTTGCGGCGCCGTGGCGGCGGTCGCCCCCGCCGGCGTCCAGCGCGCTTCCGCCGACGGCAGGTCGGGGCGCGCCAGCCAGTTCTTCGCCGCGGCATAATCGGGCGTATCGCGCGGCGCCGGCGCGACATAGGGCGCGCTCGGCACCAGCGCCGCGGTAATCAGGCGGTTGCCAGCCAGCGCCCAGGCGAAGCCTGCGGCGATGACCAGCATGATGGCGATGGCGACGAGCCACAGGAACCGGCGGGCAAGCATGACGCCTGCGCTCCTATCAGCGGCGCCGCGCTGGCGCCATGGCGGCGGGGTCGCAGCGCCGCCAGGCCGTAGTCGCAGCGTAGTTACGTCGCCCGGCTTGTGCTACACGGGCGTCCGGAGCCTTAACCCATGAAACGCTCAATCCGCGAAGCCAAGACCCGGTTCAGCGAAGCCGCCGCCGCCGCGGCGCGCGGCGAACGCGTCACCGTGACCAAGAACGGCCAGCCCTTCGTCGAGCTGGTGCCGGCACGGCCGGCGGGCGGCATGGATTGGGACAAGGTCGCTCAGGTTCGGCAGGAACTCGGTCTTGACCAGGCCGATCTCGTCATTCCCGATTATTTCGACGATCCGGCCTTCAGCCGACAGGTGCTCGGCCTCGATCCTTGAGACTGCTGCTCGATACCCACATCCTGCTGTGGGCGACGCTCGCAACGGCACGCCTCAGCCGCGGCGAACGTGCCTGCCTCGATGCCGCCACCGAAGGCGTGACGGTATCGGCGGTGGCACTTTGGGAACTGCGGTTGAAATGGTCGACGCTGCACGCCTCAGGCGAGCGGAAGGGCCCGGCATCCCCGCAGGTCGTCGCAGCGGCCGTGGAAGACATTGGCTGGCCGATGCTACCGCTGCTGCCGCGCCATGCCATCGCGCCGCTCGACCCACCGCTCGACCATCGCGATCCCTTCGACGAATTGCTGCTGGTCCAGGCGCAGGTCGAAGGCTGCCGCCTGCTGACCCGCGACGCCCGCCTGCTCGGTGACCCGCTCGCCATTGGCGGCTAAAGCACCGCCATGATGTCGCCGAGCGGCTTCTTGATCAGCGCGTGCGTCGGGATCGTCGCCGTCGCCGCGGGATAGCCGGCGACGAGCAACAGCCAGGGCTTTTCGGTCGCCGGGCGGCCGCAGATTTCGGTGAGGAAGTTCATCGGATTGGGCGTGTGGGTGAGCGTCGCCACCCCGGCGGCGTGGAGCGCGGCGATCAGGAAGCCCGTCGCGATGCCGACCGATTCATTGATATAGTAGTTCTTGGCGTCCATGCCGGCACGCACCCCGCCGCGGCGCTGCGCGAAGATCGCGATCAGCCAGGGTGCGGTTTCGAGATAGGGCTTCGACGCATCGGTGCCGAGCGGCGCCAACGCGCCGCGCCACTCCTCGGGCGCCTTGCCGCCGTCGTAGAAGTCATGCTCCTCGGCTTCGGCGGCGGCGCGGACGCGCGCCTTCAAGGCCGGCGAGGCGATCGCCGCGAAGAACCACGGCTGGTGGTTGGCGCCGCTCGGCGCGGTGCCGGCCGCGGCGATCGCCGCTTCGATGACGTCGCGCGGCACCGGGCGGTCGCTGAAGTCGCGGCACGAATGGCGCCGGGCGATGTCGGCGCGGAAGGCCTCGGCGCGGGCGATCATCTCGGCCGGCGGAACCTCGACGAAGTCGCGGAAGGGCACATGGTCATGGGGCTGCATGGCGGCCAGCCAAGCCGAGACGGGGACAAAAGGCCAGCCCCGGCGGCAGCGCCGCCCGCAAGGCGCCGGACGCCGGCGCAAGCCGGCGCACCCCGCAAGGGGCACGCCGGCCCGCCACCCTCAGACGATCTTGCCGGCAGCAATCGTCGCCGGCGCGACGCCGAGCCTGGCGGCGACCTGGTTGGCGATCTGGCAGCCGAGCCAGACCCCGCCGGTCTGGCCGAGCCGATCGGGGCGAATGAGGTCGATATCGCGATCGTCGAACTCGTCGGCGGTGCCGTCCTTGCTGCGCCGCGTCAGCCCGTCGAACTGCCAATGGACGCCGAGGAAGACGCGGCTGAGCGAATTCTCGACGATCGCCCGCCACAGGCTGGGGTAGCGCCGGGTGACGACGGCGCGCGGCTGGTGGTTGCGCGGATCGATGTTGCGGCCGTTGTATTCGTCCGAGACGAAGTCGAAGTCGACGGTATCCACCCCTTGCGTCCCGAACTGTGCCTGGCGACGCTCGACGAGGAACAGCCGCAGCAGGTGGAAGGCGGCGGCGCCGAAGGTCGCGTGCCCCGACGGATAGGCGGGGAAATCGGGAGTGAGCCCGGTACCCGGGATGCGCACCATCGCGGGATTGACCCCCGGCTGGTTGGTGTCGGGGCGGCCGAGCGGCAGCCAGGTCGGATCGGCGGTGCCATTGGGCGCCAGCGCCTGCTGGATGCCGACGACCGGCCGCCACATCAGATGGTCGGGGGAATATTTGTAGAACCAGGCGTGCACCCCGGCATCGGCCATGGCGATGCCGGCGCCGGCGATGACGGCAAGTTCGTCATCGACCGACAGCACATTGACCCCCCGCGCCTCGATATCGTCGAGCACCGTCAGCACCACCTGCATATAGAGGCGCGGCGGCGTGCCGAGCTCGGGCGGGCCGTCATAGCCCCAATAGATGCCGATCAATTCCTCCTCGGCGCTGCGGCCATGGCTGCGGTCGTCATAGCCCTTGGCGGCGACATGGGCGAAATCGGCCTGGTAATGCAGCGTCGGCGTGACCGTCGTCGCATCGACGCGGCCGGGCGGCTTCGGGAAAGCCGGCCTTGTGGCGAGCAGCGGCGGCGCCTCGCTGCCCCAGGCACCGCCGGCATAGCCCTGGCCGGGCTGGTTGGGCGGGGCGACATGCTCATAGGGCCTGGGCGGCGTCGACGGCGCATAGGCGTTGGATCGCGCCGCCATGGCGTCATTGGGCCCGAGAAAATGCACCGCCATGGCGAAGGCGCGCCCCGCCTGCTCGGCCGCCGAGCCGGCGGCGCCGAGGTCATGGAGTTCGAGCCACTGGCTCCAGGCCGCGGCAAGCAGCCCGGCCTGGTGCGGATAGCGCGTCAGCAGCAGCTGGCTGCCGGCCGCCGCCGCCGCGACGATCGCGGCGTTGCCGGTCAGGCCGACGAGGCCGGCCGAAGCTGGGGCGGCCAGCAAGGGCGGACGGCCCTCGGCGAGAGCCTTGGCATCATGGATGGCGGCAAGCGCCATGCCGAGGGCGCGCGCCGTCAGGAACGGCCCGCGCTGGTCGCCGGGGCTGAGGCTGGCGGTGTGATCGCGCCGGACGCATTCGAGCGCCATGTCGATCCAGAAACGAAATTGTGGGGTAGCTGCGGTCATCGCGTGATCTCCAAGAAATGAGGGACGCGACCCATGGCCGGTTCACCGGCTCTGCGGGCAGGTGCTAGGCCGCAGGGGTGAAGATGTGGTTGTAATCGGCAGGAATTCGGTCCGATCCGGCACCATCGCCGCGAAGCGAGCCAGGTGATGCATAAGCAACGAGAGGTAGTTGTCGCGGCGCACCGCCGCGCTAGGGTGGGCGCCATCTGCCTCGGGAGCCCATATGAGATCGATTGTCGCCGCCCTGCTGCTCGCTGCTGCCACCACCGCGTCCGCCGCCGACGCCCCCCGCCCCTTCGAGGCCGGCGACCTCTACAAAATCTCGATGGTCACCGATCCCAAAGTCGCCCCCGATGGCAAAAGCGTGCTGTTCACCCGCGCCTTCTTCGACATCCAGAGCGACACCCGCCAGGGCGAGGTCTGGCTAACCTCGGTCGCCAGCAAGGGCGCCGACAGGCACCTGCTGATCCCCGCCAGCGCCAGGGCGTCGGGCGCCGACTGGTCGCCCGATGGCACCCGCATCGCCTATGTCGCCCCGTGGCTCGGCAAGCCGCAGCTCTGGGTGATGACGGTCGCCGAGGGCGTCGGCCGCCCGATCACCAGCGGCAAGGTAGCGCCGGAGAGCTTTACCTGGTCCCCCGACGGCGCGTCGATCGCCTTCACCGCGCGCGTCGAGGCAGCGCCCGTCAAGATCTCCGGCATGGTCGACAAGCCCGAGGGCGCGACCTGGGCGCCGGCGCCCAGGATCATCGACAGCTTCCGCTACCGCTTCGATGGCCGCGGCTATGCGACGCCGGGCGCCGACCAGCTGTTCGTCGTCGCGGCGGCCGGCGGCGAGGCGCGGCAGCTGACCAGGGGCGACAGTGACCAGATCGCCGATGGCTTCGACTGGACGCCCGACAGCAAGGCGATCGTCTTTTCGGCGCGCGTCCGCGACGGCAACGAGCTACTGCCGATCGAAAGCGACGTCTGGCGGGTGGCCGTCGCCGGCGGCGCCCCCGAGCGCCTGACCGATATCGACGGCACCGAGGAAAACCCGCACGTCTCGCCCGACGGCACGCTGCTCGCCTTCACCGGTGCCGCGACGGCGACGAGCTTCTATGTCCAGACCGATCTTTGGGTGAAGCCGCTGGCGGGCGGGCCCCCGCGCAACCTGACGGCGACGCTCGACCGGCCGATCATCGCCAGCAAATGGGCCGCCGACGGCAAGGCGCTGCACGTCTTCTACAATGACGCAGGACTGACCAAGGTGGCGCTTATTTCGCTGTCAGGCGGCGCAGCGAAGGTCGAAGTGCCCGCGATCGGCGGCACGCGGCTCTACCTGCCGTCGTCGGGGGGCAATTGGTCGGAGGGCGGCGGCACCTTCGCCTATACGACGGTCGAGGCCGACCGCCCGGCCGGGCTCGGCATCATGCGGGCCGGCAAGCAACTCGCCCGCATCGACTTCAACGCCGACTGGCGCGCCGGCAAGGCGATCGGGCCGCTGGAGCGCGTCACCTACAAATCGTCGAAGGACGGGCTGCCAATCGAAGCCTGGGTGCAGTTCCCGCCGGGCTTCGATCCTGCGAAGAAATACCCGCTGGCGCTCGAAATCCACGGTGGCCCCAACACCGATTATGGCCCCTATTTCTCGATCACTCACCAGCTTTACGCCGCCGCCGGCTATATCGTGCTGTTCACCAACCCGCGCGGGTCGATCGGCTATGGCGCCAAATTCGCCAACGCCATCGACAAGGCCTATCCCGGCGATGACCTCGCCGACCTGCTCTCGGGCGTCGACGAGATGGTCAAGCGCCCCTATGTCGACGCGCGCAACCAGTTCATCGGCGGCGGTTCGGGCGGCGGCGTGCTGACGACCTACGCCATCGGCAACACCGACCGCTTCCGCGCCGCCGCCGCGCTGCGCCCGGTCACCGACTGGACGGTGCAGGCGCTGACCAGCGACATCACCGCGGTCACCCTGCGCAACTGGGTGCCCGGCACTCCCTGGGACAATCACGACGACTATTGGCGGCGCTCGACCCTCAGCCTCGTCGGCAAGGTCAGGACGCCGACGCTGCTCATCGACGGCGAGGCCGATTGGCGGACACCGATCGGACAATCCGAGGCCTATTACCAGGCGCTGAAATGGCGCGGCGTGCCGACGCGGATGGTGCGCCTGCCCGAGGCGGGCCATGGCATGGGGCGACCGTCGCAATGGCTGCAGTCGATCCTGACGGTGGTCGACTGGTATGATCGCTACAAGGTGAAATAGGCGC
The DNA here is from genome assembly GCA_001295935.1 of alpha proteobacterium AAP81b. Taxonomy (GTDB): domain Bacteria; phylum Pseudomonadota; class Alphaproteobacteria; order Sphingomonadales; family Sphingomonadaceae; genus Sandarakinorhabdus. The sequence continues at coordinate 93 of LJHX01000150.1, read as the reverse complement.
TCGCCCCCCCCCGTCATGCCAGCGCACGCTGGCATCCAGCTGCGGTCGCGAGTACCGAAACTCGCCGCTTGACGGCGCGGCTGGATGCCAGCG
>LJHX01000015.1 GCA_001295935.1 alpha proteobacterium AAP81b | reverse complement strand
CCCCGTCCGGCGGCGCCCCGCCCGGTTGCGCCGCGTCCCGGGGTGCCGCGCGGCGGGCTGCGGGTGCCGCGCTCGGGGCTGCTGCCGGGGCTCGCCGCCGGCGATGTCGTCCTCGGTCGCTGCGGCACGTCTGGCGCCGAATCGCGCGCCGCCATCCGCAGCGCCCTTGCCGAGGCACGCGAAAGCGGCGTTCCCGGCTGCTTCAACGTCATCCAGGACGGTGAGCGCGTCGATGGCATGTCGGTACGGGTGCCCCCCGGCGCGTCGCTGTGACGCCATGGTGACGTCCCCGACGACCGCCGCCGCGCCGCGCACCGGTCCCCTGGTGGTGGTGGCGTTCGTCGCGCTCATTGTCGTCATCCTCGGCGTGCTGGCAGCGCTGGGGCTGTTCCTGTTCATCCGTCTCGGCGTGCCGCTGTCGCTCGACCCGGTGCGCAAGATCGATCGCGACCCGACCATCGTCGTTCTCGATCGCCAGGGCGCCAAGCTGGCGACGCGCCTCGCGCCGGGGCCGCGCGTCGCCGATCTGCTCCACCAGGCGGCGCATGGCCGGCCGGGCGCGCGCAACCTGCTCGATGCCGTTGTGGCGATCGAGGACAAGGACTTCTGGCAGCAACAGGGTGTCAACATCGCCGCGCTGGCCAAGGCGGTCGTGCTGGAAGGCCGCGGCGGTTCGACGATCCCGATGCAGGTCATCAAGAACGTCTATTGGGGCGGTGACGGCGGCCAGGATCGCTTCGTCCGCAAGTTCCAGGAAATCCTGTTCTCGCCCGATCTCGAACGCGAATTCACGCGGCAACAGCTGCTCGGCGTCTATCTGCGCGCCACGCCCGACTATGGCGACCACAGCCGCGGCATCGAGCGCGTGGCGCAGCTGATGTTCGGCGTTTACCCCGAATATCTGTCGGCCGCCCAGGCGGCGGCGCTGGCGGCGACGCTCAAGGCGCCGACGGGCTATGATCCGCGCAACATCGGCGTCGCCGGTCGCCAGCCGCCGCGGACGCTCGATCGCGACGGCCGCCAGGTCTACAGCGCCAATCGGCCGCTGGCGTCGCCCGCCGATTGCGGGCCGCAGGGCGCCCGCCTGCGCAACAACCGCTGCCGCGCGCTGACCGTGCTTGAGGAAATGCATCGCCAGACCGAAAGCGGCCCGGGCGCGGTCGCGGGCCGCACCATGCTCGACGAGGCCGAATATCAGGCGGCGCGCGCCGAAATCCTGACGCTGGGCACCTGCGACGACCCGCTGCACATGGCACAGCAGCGCGCCATGGGGCTGCGGTCGCCCGACGAAAAACTCTGCCGGCGCACCCCGCGCCAGTTCATCGACATGGCGATCGATCAGGTCGAGGCGATGGGTGTCACCTCGCGGCCCGGCGTGGCGCTCGAAATCGCCACCACTTTCGATCGCGATGCGCACACGGCGCTCGTCGATGTCGCCGAATCGCTGCGACGCTGTCGCTTTCCGCCGTCGGAAGTCGGCTTCGCCACCTTCGACAAGAGCGGCGACCTGCTCAGCGTCATCGAAATCCCCGCGCAGGGGTTGGCCGATGGGGTTCCGGGCGAGCGCTATTTCGGCGTGCCGCCCGGATCGACGCTGAAACCCTTTCTCTATGGCGCCTATCTCGATCGCTTTCCCGAGGTCGATCCGGCATCGCCGATCGCCGACGACAACAGCCTGCCGGCGCTGGCGGAAACCCCGGGGGGCTGGCCGCTCGGGCGCGGCGGCACGCCATGGTGGCCCAATCGCGGCGATCCGGAAGCCACGATCGGCCTCGGCGAGGCCCTGGTCCAGTCGAAGAACCGCCCGGCGGTTCGCGTCGCCGCGGCGCTGGGGCCCGAAACCATCGCGACGGTGTTCCGCGCCGCCGGCGTGCGCTTCCATGGCGACCCCGGCAGCCTGCAAGCCACCGCGCCGCATGATTTTCCGACCGGCGCCGCCGACAAATGGGCGATGGCGGTCATCGGCGAGGGCGGCGCGGCGCGCGTCCGCCCGCTCGAACTGATCGCCGCCTACACCGCCTTCCTCAACGCCGGCAAAGCCGCGCCGCCGCGGTTGCTGGCGAGTGTTACCTATCTCGCCGCCGACGGCAGCCGCCGCGCCGCCGTTCCGCTCCCCGTGCGGCTGCCACGGCCGGTGCTGACGCCGTCGGCGGCGGCGCTGGTGGATGGCCTGCTCGCCGATGTCGTCCAGCGCGGCACGGCGCGCGGCCTGCCGATGGCGGCGCTCGGGGTCCGCGGCAAGACCGGCACCAACAGCGACGGCCGCTATGGCTGGTTCATCGGCTATCGCCCGGGGGACGATCGCGTCAGCGGGGTGTGGCTCAACGCGCCGCCGGTGCGGCTGCGCGGCGCCGCGGGGGTCCGCCGCGTGCGGCTGGCCGTCAACGGCCTCGATGCGGCGCGCATCTTCTCGGCGCTGGCGCTGCGCCAGGCAGGCGACCGGACCCCGATCGATGCCGACCGGCTCTGCCCCCAGGCGGCGCGCAAGCTCGATCTGGGCTTGCGCCGGCTGGGCGCACCGGGTCTAGCGGGCCGCTAGCCGAAGGGAAGAGCGATGGGCGTGCCGGTATTTCTGATCGTGATCGGCGTGGTGCTCATCGTCGCCGGCGGGGTACTCATCCGCTATGGCGTCTCGTTGCTGCGCGCGACGGCGTCGCGTTGACCGTCAGTCCTTGGCGCGCTCGACGTAGCTCGAATCCTCGGTGTTGATGATGATGCGGGTGCCGACGTCGATGTGCGGCGGCACCATGACGCGCGCGCCGCTTTCGACGATCGCCGGCTTGTAGGACGATGACGCCGTCTGGCCCTTGACGACGGGCTCGGTGGACATGATCGCCATGGTGACGCGCGGCGGCAGGTCGATGGTCACCGGCTTGCCGTCGAACATCAGCACCGAACATTCGGCGTTTTCCTGCAGCCACACCGCCTGGTCGCCGATCAGCTTTTCGGGGATGGTGATCTGCTCGTAATTCTCGTTGTTGATGAAGATGAATTCCTCGCCGTCCTTATAGAGGAAATTGTGCTTCACTTCTTCGACGAAGGCGCGTTCCAGGCCTTCGGTGGTCTTGACGGTGATCACCGTCTTCACGCCGTCGGAAATCCGCCGCATGTCGATCGTCGTCGTCGGTGTGCCCTTGCCGGGGCGGAAGCTGTCGGCCTTGAGAACGACGTAGAGCTGGCCGTCGTCATGCTCGACGACATTGCCCTTGCGGATGTTGCTGGCGATTACCTTGACCATCTGGCCTGCCCTTGGGTTGGAGAATGCGTGGGGTCGCCCCTAAAGGCTGGAACCGCAACTGTCCAACCCGAGGCCCCATGGACCGCCCCTTCTGGCACCCCGACGTCCACGCCGACCGCCGCCCGCGCCTGCTGGCGCGCGGGGGCATCAAGGCGGCGCTGCGTGGCTGGTTCGCCGCTGCAGGCTTCACCGAGGTCGAATGCGGCGCGGTGCAGGTGTCGCCGGGCAATGAGACGCATCTCCACGGTTTCGCCGTCGAATGGCGGCCGGAAGGCGGCGTGGCCGAAACGCGCTATCTCCACACCTCGCCCGAATTCGCCGCCAAGAAACTGCTCGCGGCGGGCGAAACACGGATAGTCGATTTCGCCCGTGTCTGGCGCAATGGCGAGACGAGCCCGTTGCATGCGCCGGAATTCACCATGATCGAATGGTATCGCGCGGGGGCGCCCTGGACGGCGGTGATGGCCGACAGTGTCGCGCTGTGCCGGACGGCGCTTGCCGCCGCCGGCCGGCCGGCGCTCGCTTGGCGCGACCGGACCTGCGATCCCTTGGCCGACCCCGAGATCCTGACCTGCGTCGCGGCGTTCGAGCGCCATGCCGGGATCGATCTCGCCGCGCGGCTCGACGATCGCGACGGCCTTGCCGCCGATGTCGCGGCGGCGGGCATCACCGTCGCCGCCGACGACAATTGGTCGGACCTGTTCAGCAAGGTCATCGCGACGCGGATAGAGCCGCAACTGGGCCTCGGCCGGCTGACCCTGCTGACCGAATATCCGATTGCCGAAGCGGCGCTGGCGCGGCCGCTGGCGCGCGACCCGCGCTTTGCCGAGCGCTTCGAGCTTTATGCCTGCGGCGTCGAGCTCGCCAACGGCTTCGGCGAGCTCACCGACGCCGCCGAGCAGCGCGCGCGCTTCGAGGCCGACATGGCCGCAAAGGCGCGCATCTACGGCCGGCGCTACCCGATCGACGAGGATTTCCTCGCCGCGCTGGCGCAGATGCCGCCGGCGAGCGGCGTCGCGCTGGGCTTCGACCGGCTGGCGATGCTCAGCCTCGGCGCGCGTCACATCGCCGAGGTGATCTGGACGCCCTTCCCGGTCTGACCATTGCCGTCTGGCCATTGGACGTATCACCCCGTTAACAGCTAAGGCGGTGATAGGCGGGTTGGAGCGGGACTTGACCGGAACCGGGGGCGTGCGCGTCTTCCTGAGCTATTCAAGAAGCGACCGGGCGCGGGTTGCCCCGGTCGTCCTCCTGTTGCGTGGCGCCGGCTTTGATGTCTGGTGGGACAGTGACCTGCGCACCGGCGCCGCCTTCGCTGCCGAAACCGAGGCGGCGCTCGAGGCCGCCGATGTCGTAGTCGTCGCCTGGTCGGCGGCATCGGTGCAATCGAACTGGGTCAAGGACGAAGCCGGCAGCGGGCGCGATCGCGGGCGGCTGCTGCCGCTGCGCCTCGATGACATCTCGGCGCCGCTCGGCTTCCGCCAACTGCAGTGGATCGATCTGATCGGCTGGAACGGCGCCGCCGACGCCCCGGTGGCGCGGGCGCTTGTCGCGGCGGTCGCCGATCTCGCCGGGCGGCCGGCGGGCGTGGCTTCAGTGCCCGCGCCGGTGCGGCGGCCGCGGTCGCGCGCCTGGATCGCGGGTATCGGCGCGCTCGTGCTCGTCGGCGCCGGCGTTGCAGCGGTCGGCACCGGCGCCGCCTGCCGTGTCGCTGGCGTCGCCTGTCCCGCGGCGGCGGCGCGCAACAGCATCGCCGTGCTGCCCTTCGCCAATCTGTCGGGCCATGCCGACCAGGCCTATTTCGCCGACGGCCTTACCGAGGAACTCGCCAGCCGGCTGACGCGCTTTCCGGGGCTCGAGGTCGCCGGGCGCACCTCGTCGTTCCGCTTCCGCGACCGGCGCGAGGCGAGCGCGGCGATCGGCCGGCAGTTGGGGGTGAGCTATCTGCTCGACGGCAGCGTGCGGCGCGACGGCAATATCGTCCGCGTTTCGGCGCAGCTCGTCGACGCGCAGAGCGGCTTCCAGCGTTGGGGGGCGACCTATGATCGCGAACTGAAGGACATTTTCGCCGTTCAGGCCGGCATCGCCGAGGCGGTCGCCGAAGCGCTGCGGGTGACCTTGCTCGGCGGCGACACGGCGACGCTCAGCCGCGGCGGCACGGTCGATCCCGCCGCCTGGGATGCCTATCTCAAGGGCAAGGCGCTGCTTGCCGGCGGCGCCGGCGGCGACGCCTATCGCGACGCGCTGGCGCGCTTCGACGCGGCGATCGCCGCCGATCCGCGCTTCGCCGCCGCCCATGCGGCGCGGGCGCGGGTGCTTGTCGGGCTGGCCAACCAGTTCGTACCAGCGGCTGAAATCCGCCCCACCTATGAGGCGGCGCTCGCCTCGGCGCGGCGCGCGGTGGCGCTGGCGCCGACGCTCGCCGACGCCCAGACAACGCTGGCGGTGGCGCTGGTGGAAGGCGAGCGCGATTTCGCCGGCGCCGGGGCTGCTTTCGCTCAGGCGCTGGCGGCGGGGCCACCCGATGCCGCGACACAGCTGCGCTATGGTCTTTATGCGCTGCGGATCGGCAAGACCGCCGACGCGCTGGCCGCGCTCGGCGAGGCGGTGCGCCTTGACCCGCTCAACCCGACCGCGCACCGCGCGCTGGGGTTCGCGGCGCTGCGCGCCGGCCGCTACGCGGCGGCGATCGCCGCGCAGCAGCGCGCGTTGGCGCTGAGCCCCGGCATGGTCGGCGCCCATGCCGAAATCGGCAAGGCGCTCGTCCTTCAGAACAAGTACGCCGAGGCCAAGGCCGCCTATGCACTGGAACCCGAAGCCTGGGAGCGGCTGACTGGCGAGGCGATCCTGTTCGCCAAGCTGGGCGACGCCGCGCGCGCCGACACCGCACTGGCCGCCCTGCGCGCGATCGGCATCGACACGATCCGCTATCAGGAGGCGCAGGTGCTGGCGCAACGCGGCGATGCGGCCGCGGCGATTGCCGCGCTCGAACGCGCCTATAATTTGGGCGATTCGGGGCTGAACGGCGTGCTTGCCGATCCCTTCATGGACCCGCTTGCCAAGCAGCCGGGCTTCCGCGACATAATAAAGCGGCTCGGCCTGCCGGCACCGGCGCCCTGAACCCTGATCCCCGAGCCCGCGTCGGTTCTGTATCGTCATCACCAGGTCAAAAAAGGAAAATGCACCCATGAAGCTTGCGATGATCGTTGCTGCCACGGCACTGCTCGGACTTGCGGCCTGCGGTGGCAACAAGCCCGCCGCCGACAATGGCACGCTGGCGACCCCCGAGGCGATGGCGAGCAACGACGCCATGGCGGCAAACGACGCGATGGCGACCGCCGACGCCATGGCCGGCAACGACGCCATGGCGAGCCGCGAGGCGACGCCCGATGCCGCCACCGGCAACGACGCCGGCGACACCAGCGGCTTCGATGACCAGAAGGGCTCGCTGCCCCCCGGCGCGCCGACGCAGAACACGACGACCGCCAGTCACTGACCGGACCGACCTCGCGCCGGCGGGTCGATCATTTTGACGCGGCACGCACCGCGGCGACCTGATCGAACAGGGCGCGGGTCAGCGCGTCGATCCCGATTTCGGTGACTTCCTGGCGCTTGAGGTCGATCCCGCAGTGGCTGTGAAAGACCAGCTCCCCCTTGGGCGGCAGCGGCATCGTCGACAGCCAGTCGGGATCGATGACCGTGAGGTTGAGCGTCAACATCGGTCGCACCCCCAGCTCGTCGGTGAAGTCGATCTCAAGCCGCGCCGGGCGGCAGATCGATGCCACCATCACGTCGCGGACGGCATCGAGATCGCGGCGGGCGAGGAATCCTTGGGCGCCGGGGTCGTCGGTGGCGATCAGGCGATAGCTCCACCCCGGGTTGCGCGGCAGCGGATGGCAGCCGCCGGCGCCGGCGGCCACGATGCCGGGCCGGCATTGCGCGCCGCGCGAATCGGCGGCGCGGGCATCGGCGCCGTCGATGGTCAGCGGCAGGCTGAGGGTCGGACCGACCGCATCGGGTACGTTGCCGCTCTGGCTGGCGAAGCCCGCCGCCGCGGTGCCGATGGCGTTGATGACTTCGAGGCGATGGTCCTTGATCTCGACGGCGAGTTCGGCAAGGCGCAGCGAATTGGGCATATAGGTCGGTGCCAGCCGGGTTTCGACAAAGCGCCGGGCGCGGGTTTCGATGGCATAGGTGGCGCCAGCGAAATCGGCTGGTGTGACGACGCTCGCCACCTCCGCCGCCGAACATTCGCCGCCGCCCCGTGCCGGGCAGCGGACAGTGGCATTTTGCAAGTCGATCGATGGCGCGGCCTTGTTGTCGCCGGACTCAGGCGGAACGCCAAGGGCAATGACGCTGTCGGCAAGGCGGAAGGGGATGGCGCCGCGGCCGGCCAGCGCGGGCGAAAGCGGGTGCAGACTGACGGCCGGGGTGGCGGTGCAGCCGGCGACAAGCAGCGCCATCACGGCGCCGCCAGCGGCGCAGGCAAGGCCCAGCAGGGGCAGGCGGGCGAAACCGGGAAGGATCATTCCTCTGCTCCAATGACCGAGTTTATCCAGGGCACATAGTAGCTGACTCGGGTAAACAGCGCGGCGTTCGGGCCGCAGCCCCGCGCCTTCGAGACCAGCCCGACGAGGATTGGCGGGCTGCCCTGCAGGATCAGCGGACCGCCGCTGTCGCCCTGGCAGGTCGTGCTGTTGGTCGCCGCCGCGGCGCGTGCCTTCCAGGCGCAGATCAGCTTTTGTGGAAAGGGTGGCGGCAGCCCGCTGGCCGCCGGGCACTCGTCCGCCGGCAGGATGTCGACATCGGCATAGAGCAATTGCAGGCTGTAAGACGCGGTGGCGGTCTTGCCCCACCCCGAGATCTGTCCGTCGCCCTGGCGCGGGAAGGTCGCGTCGGCGGGCGGCAGTGCGATCTTCCTGGGGGAGCGGGCGAACTCGGGGCCGGGGGTGCGCACGCCGAGCGTGAAGGGCGCGGTGACGTGGAGCAGCGCCACATCGTCGAGCTTGACGCCATTGGGCAGCGTCTCCTGGGGGCGAGGGAATTCGACGCGATCGATCTGTCGTCTTTGCAGCAGCCGGGCATCCTCCTTCGGCGGCGTGTTGCCGATGAACAAATGCCCGGCGGTAAGGGTGATCGCCGCGATGGCGGTCGGCAAATCGAAGCGAGTATTCTTCTCCTCGACACAGTGGCGCGCCGTCAGCACCCATTCGTCGCGGATCAGCACGCCGCCGCATTGCGAGCTCGCGGTGCGGCTGGCGTACACCAGTCGCACCTGCCAGGGGGCGGTAGCGTAACCGGCCTCCGTCCCACCGACGATGCGGCCTCCGTCCTCCGTGGCGGCGGCGGCAGGCGCAGCAGCGACACCGGGTGCCGGTGGCATCGGCCGCGACGCGCAGCCGGCAAGCAGCGCCGCCACCAGCGCGACAGGAGATACTTTCATGGATTGGCTCCGATGGTGAAGCGGGTCAGGCGTGCCTCCCAGGCCTCGGGGGTGGCAGTCGGCGTATCGCGGCGACCCTGGCCGGCGCGGGTGAGCAGGCGTTCGAGCGCGCTGAGCCGCCGGCTGCCGGCGTCGCGCACCGGCTGCTGGCGCAGCGCCGCCAGGCTGATCGGCGTTGGCGCGATGAGCACCAGCAGCCCGAGTTCGCCAGGGGCACCGAAGGTGCCGGCGAACAATTGGCGACCGCTGCTACCTGGCTCGATGCGCGTCCCGTCCTGATTGTCGGCGCCATTCAACGGCTGGACCCGGAAGTTGCGGCCGTCGAGCAGCAGCGCATAGGCATGGACCGGGGTCGTGGTCGCCGTCACATAGACGGCAAGGCCGCTGCCCGAACTGACGCGGTTGTGGCTGCCGGTGACAAAGCTGCAGGCGACTTTTTCGCAATCGGGGGGGCGCAGGGTGATCGTCGCGAGTTCGGCGGTGCGCTCCTCGGCGAGGCCGACGACGGCGTGGTAATTGGCGGCGGCGCGGACGATCTCGCCGAGGCGGCGTTCGAACAGCGCGCCGTCGGGGGCGCCGAGGCAGAGGATCAGGCGGTTGTCGGCGGCGCGAAAGGCGGCGGTGCGCGGGCCGCTCGCCGGGTCGCAGCGGTCGGCGGCGGTTTCGACGCTGAGGAAATAGGCGGCATTGGTGTCGTCGCGGATGAGGGCGTCCGCGCCGGCGAGCGCGGCGGCGAATTTCGCCGCCTCGGCGTCGTTGGTGCCCTGCGCGCCGAGGCGCAGCTTGAGGTCGCCATAGCTGTGGCGCGTTTCGCGGATCGCCAGCGCGTCGCCCGCGGCGCAACCGGCGAGCGGCGCCGCCAGCTGCAATTGCGCGGTCGTCGCGGTGACGCCGGTGACGACCGCGGTGCCGGCGACGACCCCACGCGCCGCGCCGGCGTCGGCGAGCGAGCAGTGGACGGCGAAGCGCGAGCCGGCGGTGAGGCCCGACAATCTGCCGTCCTGGCGGGTCGCCAGGGTCTGCCCGCCTGTCGCAACCGCGGGATAAACCCGTGCCGGCGGTGCCGCGCTGCCGAGAAAGGCCGAATCGAGGGCGCCTTCGGCCTGCGCCGCCTGGGCGGCGAGCCTGGTGGCGGCGGCGCCACTCAGCGCTGCGGCAAGGCGCGCGCCGCGCGGCGGCGGCCCGGGGAATTTGCTGTCGAGCAACGGTGGCGGCGCCGCGCCGAGCAGTGCCATCAGCCGGCGGGTGCGCTCGGCGATGTCGCGATAGGTCGATCGCCCGGGGTCCTGCGCCAGCGCCAGCGCCAGTGCACGGGTGAAGACACCGTCGACCTGCGCCACGGGTGCCAGCCCGTCGTCGGCGGCGAAGCGCGTTTCGACGGCGATGCCATCGTCGGCGACCGCGGCGAAATGGACGAGATAGGCCCCGGCGACGGGCGCGGGGATGACGCTGCCGGCGTCGGCGGCCGGCGCGGTGGTGATCGCCGCCGCGTCGCGCGCCGCGGTGCCGACGCGCAGGTCGCGCGTCGCGGTGCCGCTCGAGCAGCTGTCGAAGATGGTGACGACGCTGACGCCCTTGGCATTGGCGGTGTAGAGGCGGTCGCGCAGCTCGACGTCGTAGATGTCGCGCGGGCTGCCGGCGCGGGCGTCATGGGGCAACAGCGTCGAGTTGCGCTTGTCCTGGCCGGCGCTGCGCTCGGTGTTGGCGACGAAGCTGCCATGGCCGGCATAGTAGAAGATCAGCAGGTCGCCGCTTGTCGCCGCGGCGATCTGGCCGTCGAGTGCCGCCAGCATTGCGTCGCGGGTGGCACATTGGTTGATCAACGTGATCGCGGTCGCCGGCGGCGGGACACAGTCGGCGGCGGGCGCCGGGCCGACGTCGAGGCCATAATGGCGCGCCAGCGCCGCCTTGATGATGGCGACATCGTTGACCGGCCCATGCAGTTGCGCCGGCGGCTCGGGGTCGCCGGGGCGGACGGCGTAATTGTCGATGCCGACGAACAGCGCGCGGATCGTCGCTGTCGCCGGGGTGGCGGTGGCGAGCGCCGCCGCGAGCAGAAGCGCGCGGGGCGTCACTGCGGCACCGCCGATACCCAGGCGGGGCTGCTGCGCCCGGTGAAATCGAACACCGCCGGCACCTGTGGCCGCGGCGGCTGCGGGCTCGCCGCGACCAGCAGTGGCGGCCAGGTGGCGTCGGCGGCTTGCTCCGCCCTGGCGGCCTGCTCGGCCATCAGTTGCGGCAGGCGCGCCGCGGCGTGGCGCAGCACGGCATCGAGGCGCACCCAGCCGTCGCTCGTTCCCGGTGCCTTGCCGCCAAGGCCTTCGTTGATCAGCGTCGCGGTCAGCAGCCCCAGCCCCTGCTCGCGGCTTTCCAGCGCGACATCGTCGGCCTGGGTCGCCGCCAGCACGCGGATGCCCTTGTCGAAGGCGAGTTGCCCGAGCCCGGCGTCGCCCATCGGCCCGGGCTTGAAGCCGCCGGCGGTGACGCTCGCTGCCGAATGACAGGCGTCGATGATCAGCGCCGTCTCGCCGGCGTCGAGCGGCCGCAGCCAGGCGGCGAGGTCGTCGGCGGAAACCAGGCTGGCGGGATCGGGCGGGGTGAAGGCATCGGCCTGGCGGGCGTCCGACGGCAGCAGCGCGAAATGCCCGGTGGCGTCGGCGATGCCATGCCCCGACCAGCTGATCACCACGATGTCGTCGGGGGTCGCGGCACCGAAGCCGTTGGTCTCGACGCCGGCGCGCTGCAATTGTTTCGCCCAGTCCCCCGGCATGCCGGCAAGCAGGGCGAAGGCGGCGCGAATCAGCGCCCTGGTTGCGTGGTTGACCGTGCCATCGGCGACGAGGGTCAGGGGGTACACCTTGGGATAGCCGTCGATCCTCGCCAGCGCGCCGGCCAGCGCCCGCGCATCGGCGGCGGCGAAATCGAGCGTTCGCCCGGGAATGGCATAGCGATCGATGCCGATGGTCAGCACAAAGGCGCGGCGCTGGCGGGTCGCCAGGAACGGCGGCGCCAGCCGCACCGGGTCCGATGTCTCGCCCTTGCGGTGATCGGCGTTGAAGCCATAGGCGGTGAAGGCGACAGGGGCGTTGGCCCGTGTCACCGGCAGCGGCACGACGAAGCTGTGGCGGACGATCCCCTGCGCGTCGGGCCGCAGCCGGTCGCGGTCGTCGTCGCTGCCGTCGCCGCGCTCGCGCGGCAGGGGCCATTGTGCGACCAGGCGGTTGTCGCGCAGCAGTCGCAGATCGTGCAGCCCCGACGTCGCGCCGCCGACATCGATGATCCGGGCTTCGACGTCGACGCGCGCGGTGGTGGGCGTCGGCCCGGGGCGCGCCGCGACGATGCGTACCTGTGGCAGCGCGCGGTTGAGGCTGGCGACCAGCGGCAGCGGCCGGAAAACCTGGTCGCAAGTGCCGGCCATCGTGCAATCGAGCCGGCGCGGCAGCAGGTCGGGCTCGTAACGATCGCGCATGAACATCTGCGGCGGCAGCGTCTCCCAGGGGCGGTCGGTCAGCCGCCAGCGCACGGTCGCGCTGTCGGCGCCCTGGTTGGTATCGTAGCGGTTGGTCGTATCGAGGGTGAAATAGCCGCCGTCGGGCAGGCGGAAGCTGGTCAGGATGCGCGCCCGACTGCGCCGGTCATAGAAGCGCGCGGTGCCGTCGCGGCTGAGGCTCCACAGCAAATTGCGCCCGGGCAGGACGCCGGCGCTCTGCAGACCGCGGGCGTCGATATAGGCGGGCTTGCCGTTGCCAAGGTCGTAGAGGACGAACTTCGACAGCCGGGCGCCGCCGATCATCAACGCCGCGCGGTCGGCGGAATAGAAGCTCGGCGAATCGAAGCCATATTCGAGGTCGCCGGTGTGGAAGATCGCCTTGCCGGTGGCGGTTTCGAAGCAGAAGACGTGATTCTCGACGCCGACGACCAGCACCTTGCCATCGCGGCCGATGCCGAAACCCCAGAGATTGCCCTGTTCGAGATCATTGTCGGGATCGTCGAAGCGGTCGGGCAGCAGCCCGGTGCGGACCGGCTGCTGCCGGGCATCGAGACCAGCGAGCAGGATGCGCCAGCCGCTATAGGGCAGGTCGCGGGTGCGCCGCGGCGCCGCGGTCATCAGCGCGATGCCGCTGCCGTCGGGGCGCGCGGTCAGCCGGGCGATCTCGCGGCCGGCGAGCGTTGGCAGGTCGAGCGGCAGCCAGACGCCGGTGCCGTCGCGCATTTTCCATCGCTGGTCGACCTTTGGTGGACGGCGAATCATGACGATGTCGGCGGCACGCGTCCCCGGTGACGGGCAGGCGGCGGGACCGATGGCGACAAGGGTGCCGTCGCTGCCGAGGGGGTTCAATTGGCGCAGGGTGGCGGCATGGTCGACGATGGCGCCGGTGGCGGCGTCGACGATCAGCGTTTCGGGAACCGTGCCGACACAAAAATCGTCGGCCTCGGGCCAGGGGATAAGCAGCAGGCGGCCGTCGTCGAGCCATTGCACCCGGCCATAGCCGCCGCGGAAGCGCGCCTCGGGAAAGACTGTCCCCGAGCGCAGCGAGCGCGCGACGACGCGGGTTTCGACGCTGTCGCCGCTGCCCGATACCGCGACCTGGGCGACGAACTGCGCATCCGGCGAGACGCTGCCGCTGTCGTAGCGCTGGCGCGGGCTGGCGAGCCGCAGCGGCGCGCCGCCGCCGGCGCCGGGGAGGATGACGATGTCGTTGCCGTCGATCTGCCAGCTGCGCCCGGTGGCGTCGCGCTGGCTGAGCGGCGGCGGCGCCGGGCAGCCGGTGGCGGGCGCTGCGGCAGCGACGGGCGGGGCGGGGTCGCCAGTGGCGAGCGGGTCGATGGTGAAGCTGGCGCAGAAGCTTTCGTCCTGCCCCTGGCCACGGTCGAAGGCGGCGCTGACCAGCAGTTGCCGGCCGCCGGCGGTGAAGCCGAGCGGCTGCAGCCGCGTCAGCACCGCCGGCGGCGGCACGATCGGCGGGGACAGCGCCTGGCGGCTGACGACATGGCCGGTGGCGGCATCCCAGATGATGACGTCGCTGGCGCCGGCGCTGACCAGATAGCCGGGGTTTTCGAGCCAGGCGGCGACCAGCGGCGGGCTGTCATGGCCGATCTGCAGCACGGCGCGCACCGCCGGCGGGGCGGCTGGCGGCGCGGTGGCCGGCGCTGGCATGGCAGCCGTCATCGCTGCGAGGGCGAGACCGGCGAGGATCATCGGCGGCGGCCGTCGATCACCATGGCGGGGCGGCGTCAGCGGCGGCGTCGATCGCTTCGTCCACGGCGCGCGCCGCCCGTTCGGCTTCCTCGGGATCGGCATAGATCGCGCCATTGGCCTGGGCGCGGGCGCCGCGCACGATCTGACTGGAGCCATTGACGTTGTAAACGTTGAAGGTGTTGCCGCCGGCCGCTACCCGCCACCGGCCTTCCGGGGTGCAGCGACCGCGTGCGTTCTGGGCCCGGAAATAGCCGCACGGGTCGCCCTGCCAGGGGCCGGGCGTCTGCGCGATCGCGGTGTCGGCGAGCAAGATGGTGATAAGGACCAGGCACAGCCCGGTCGACCGGGTGGCGAAACGCATCGTCGGACGCTCCTTCGACGTGTGGGCCGCGCCCGGCGCGGCAGTGGAAGAAGCGGCAATCCGGTTCATTTGGTGGCGGGAAGCGCAGGCTGCACGGTTATCGTCCGGCTGCTGCCGTCGGCAAGAAACAGCGTCAGTCGGCCCGTGCCCGCCGCGATCCGCCAGCTGCCGTTCTGACAGCGTCCGACGGCGTTGCTGCGACGGAAATAGCCGCAAGGGTCGCCGCGCCAGGCCCCCGACGGCGGATCGGGGGGCGCGATCGTCGCCTCGACGCGGACGGCCGGGGGCAAAGCGGCGATCGTCAGCGTCATCGTCTTTGAATTGTTGACCGCCGGTGCCGATGTCACCGTCCGCGAGCTGCCATCGGCGAAGAACCATTGAAAGCGATCGGCGCCGGTCGCCTGTTTCCACACACCCTTGTCGCAGCGGCCGCTGACGTTGCCGCGCCGGAAATGCCCACAGGGGTCGCCGCGCCAGGGGCCTGACGAAACCGGCCCCGGCGAAACGGCGCCGACCGCCGTCGCGGCCGGCATCGGCGCTGTCACGGCGGCTTCGCGCGGCGGCTCGAACCCTTCCGGCGGCACCCAATCGGGCGAAGGCGGCGGCAGCGGTGGCAGCGGCGGCGGCGGGGGCGGCGGCGGGGTGTTGCTGCGCAGGGTGCCGTCGGCATGATAAGTGGTGAAGGAGTCGCCCTCGTTGACTTTCCAATTGCCGACACCGGTGCAGCGCCCGGCGGCGCGCTGCTGGCGGAAATAGCGGCAGGGATCGCCCTTCCAGGGACCGCTGGGCTGCGCGGCGGCTGGATCGGCGCCGGCCAGCGCCAGGCCGCAAAGCAGCGCCAGCGCGGCAATGGCCTGGCGGCCGCGAGCCTGGCGGCGGGGCGGCCTGCCGATGGTGCGCGGCGCGGCTGTCATGGCGATTTCGGGCCTTCATCGACGATTTCGGGAACCGGATCCCCGAAGGGCGCGTCAGTTGCTTTGGCGTCGGCGTCAGCCGGCGTGGCTTTCCTCGCCGCAGCCTCGGCAGCCGGTGCCGCCGCAGCCGTGGCTTGCGGGCGTGGCAGCGGTCCCGGGTCGGGTGGCCGCGGCGGCGGCGGCGGTGGCGATCGCGGTGCCCCCACCGCCGCCATCTCCCCGACGTTGCTGCGGCTGGAGCCATCGGCGTAGTAAATGAAGAAGAAGCGGCCATTGTTGACCTGCCAATTGCCGACCCCGGTGCAGCGACCGGGGACGCGCCGCTGCCGGAAATAGCCGCAGGGATCGCCCTTCCAGGGGCCGGCGCCGGCGGGCTGGGCGGCGGCCGCATCGGCGCCGGCCAGCGCCAGGCCGCAAAGCAGCGCCAGCGCGGCAATGGCCTGGGGGCCGCGAGCCTCGCGGCGGGGCGGCTTGCCGATGGCGCGCGGCGCGGCTGTCATGGCGATTTCGAGCTTTGATCGACAATCTCGGCATCCGCGCCCTCGAGGGGCGCGTCGGTTGCGTGGGCGACGGCGCCAGCCGGCGTGGCTTTCCTCGCCGCAGCCTCGGCAGCCGGTGCCACTGCAGCCGTGGCTTGCGGGCGTGGCGGCGGGCCCGGGTCGGGTGGCAACGGATCGGGGGGTGGCGCCGCCTCCGGCAGCTCCGGCGGCGGCGGCGGGGGCGGCGGGGGCGGCGGCGGCGGTACCGGCGGGGCGTTGCTGCGCATGCTGCCGTCGGCGAAATAGGTGGTAAAGAAGCCGCCCTCGTTGACCTTCCAATTGCCGACGCCGGTGCAGCGCCCGGCGGCGCGCTGCTGGCGGAAATAACGGCAAGGATCACCGCGCCAGGCGCCGGCCTGCTGCGCGGCGGCGCCGTCGATCGCCGTCGCGCCGGCCAGCGCGATAAGCAGCAGGCAGAGCGCCCGGGCCGCCTCACGCCGGAATGGTAATATATTTGCCGCCGAAAACCGCCTGCCAGCTTTCGATCTCGGTGAAGACGACATCGTCGGCGGCATGGGCGAGTTCCACGGCGCCGGCGTAATCGAGTTGATCATCTTCGGCCCCGAGCAACAGGGTAAGCCGGCGGTCGATACTGTCAAGTTTCTCGGCGGCAACGCGGGAGATCGCCGCAAAGCGCTCGAAATCGCCGAAGTAACGAATGCCGGCGAGCGCCGCGCCGACCGTCGGGAACAGGACGCCGAGGAAGGTGAAGGCCTTGGCGGCGGCTTCGGGCCAGCCTTCGGGGACCATTGTCACCGCCGCCAGCCCCGACAGAATCAGAAACAGTGATACCGAAAGGATGGCGAGGCCGAACGAGGCTTCCGAAATGCGATCAAGACCGTGGTGGACATGTTCGAGGCGGTGCGCCTTGCCGCGATGATAGTCGCGCTGGCCGCGGATATGCGGCGCCAGCACACCGCCGAGGACGCCGCGCAGATAGGCGCCGGTCACCGCCACCTGCGGCAGGCCGGGGCGGCGCAGGCTCTGACGGGCATAGGTCTCGGGCCAATCGGCGTCGCTGCTGCGCGCCCAGCGCCCCGGCGCGCGCGCCGTGCCGAGCAGCAGCATCGCCGGGGCATGGCGAAGATATTCGGCGACGCGGCGCGTCTCGAACCAGCGCGCGTGCAGCCCGCGGCGGCGGCCGAGGCTGGTGTTGACCAGGATCAGCACGAGCAGAGCGAGTTCGACAAGGGCGAACCCCCATTTGTCGATCGGATGGGCAAAGGGCTGATAGGCGATGCCGGCGGTGACCGCCGCCGCCGACAGGAAGAAGTTCAAGGTCATGCCGCCGCGATAGGCGTCCGACAGCTCGGCCGAAATCGCGTCCGACCAGACGAAGCGCTGCAGCACTTCGCTGTCGATCGCGCTGGCAAGCGCCGGGTCGCCGCCGGGCAGCGCGCGCGCCGCGGCGAGCAGCGCGGCGCCGCTGCCGGTGGCGACTTCGGACGGGTGCTCATAGGTCTGGCGCAGGCGGCGGAAGGGCCGGCCATCGCCGCCGAACAGCGCCTCCATCCGGCGGTAGAGCGGCCAGCGGCGGCCGTGGCGGCGCCAAGCGGCAGGCGCCAGCGCCTCGGCACCCAGCCCCGAGCGCCTGGCGCCGCCGGTTGCCGCCAGCGTCGTCGCGGCGCGCGCCAGCGCCTGCAGCGCCGCGGCGCGATCCTCGGGCGCCGGGGTGTCGCGATCGGCAAGCGCCTCGGGAGCGTGGAGGATGCGCCAGGCCTGCGGCCGGGCAACGTCGATCCAGACAACCGGCGCGCCGGCCTGGAGCGCGGCGAAGACGGTATGGCCGGTGCCGCCCGGTTCGGCGCGCGCGGCGCCGTCCCAGATGCCGATCATGATGTCGGCCTGTTCGATCATCACGCGGGCGGCCAGCGCCGCGCGTTCGCCCATGCGCGCCGACCAGGGCGCCGCGGCCGCCCCGGGGTCGGCAAGGCTGGCGAGGAACAGTGGCGCCAGCTCGGCATCCTGTTCGGCGAGCGCGAAGCACCGGGCGCGCGCGGCGACGGCGGCGATGGCGCCGACGCGCGCCGCGACCTCGGGGTCGCCGGGCGCGGCACCGGCGAGGATCGCCTCGGCATCGGCGAGAGTCATCGGCAGGCCGTTGACCGCAAGGTTGAGCGCCTCGCCAAAGGGCAGCGGCGTCACCAGTTCCCAGCCGCGCGCCAGGGCGAGGTCGGCGGCGAGCAGGTCGGCGCCCTCGGCGAGGAGGGTGTTGAGCCGCATGGCGCAGGCGGCGGCCGGGTGGGCGGCTTCGAGCAGGCCGAAGATTTCGGCGAGCGCCGCGGCGATGGCGCTCTGGTTGGCGGCATAGGCGGCATTGCCGCTGCGATGCCCGGTCAACCCGATGCTGAGGCACGGGCACGGCGGCGGCGGGCCGGCGGCGGGCGAAGCGGGGGCGACGGTCGTCATTTCGCCGCCGACCCTAGGGGGCCGGCGGGCGCTGCACAATGTCGCGTCAGGGCCGCGTCAGCCGCGCCCCATGAAGCCGAACAGATGCCCCGCCACCTTGCGCATCTGGATCTCCTCCGAGCCTTCGGTGATGCGATAGCGGCGGTGGTGGCGATAGATGTGCTCGAAGGGCTTGTGGCGCGAATAGCCGATGCCGCCATGCACCTGCATGGCGCGGTCGGCGGCCTCGCAGACCAGCCGGTTCGCCCAGTAATTGCACATCGAGACCTTGTCGGAGAGCTGGCGCTCGATCGCCTTGTGGTCGAGGCGGTCCATCTCCCAGGCGGTCTTGCGGATCAGCAGCCGCAGCATCTCGCATTGCGTCGCCAGTTCGACGAGCGGCCATTGGATCGCCTGGTTGGCGGCGAGCGGCTTGCCGAAGGTGATGCGGGTGCGGGCATATTCGACGCTTTCCGCGACGCAATAGACCGCCGCGCCGAGCGAGGAAGCCGCCTGGCGGATGCGGTTCTGGTGCACAAAACTCTGGGCGATGCCGAGGCCGCGATCGACTTCCCCCCAATAGGCATGCTCGGGCACCCAGACGTCGGTGAAGCTGACGCGCGGGTGGTCGGTCGGCATGTTGAAGGTCCAGAGGTACTCCTCGATCTTGAAGCCTTCGGCGTCGCGCGGCACCAGAAAGGCGGTGATGCCGCGGGCGTCGCCATCCTTGCCGCTGGTGCGCGCGAAGGTCAGGCAATGGCTGACGACGTGCATCCCCGTCGTCCACATCTTGGCACCATTGATCAGCCAGCCCGGCTGGCCGTCCTTCACATGGCGTTCGGCGCGGGTTTCCATCCAGGTCGCGTCGGAGCCGTGGTTGGGCTCGGTCAGGCCGAAGGCGGTGCGCAGCTTGCCATCGATGATCGCTTGGCTATCGCGCGCCCATTGCTCCGGCGTCGCAAAGGCTTCGAAGAGCTGGATGAAGGGGTTGTTGCCGACGACCGAATGTTCGTTCTGGAGGTCGTTGAACAGGCCGAGACCCTTGGCGGCGAGGTGTTCGCGGATGATCGCCATGTCGAGATGGCTGCCGTCGCTGCCGCCGAGGCGGCTCGGCCAGGCATAGCGGTAGAAGCCCGCCGCATCGGCGCGGCGCGCGGCTTCGTGGAGCAGTTCCTCCCATTCGGGGCGCGGCAGGCCCTGGTTGTCCCAATCGGTGCGGGCGTGTTCGCGGCGATGGTCGAAGAAGCGGTCGTTGTCGTCGGCGTGCTGCAGCGGCATGATCTCGGCGGCGATGAAGGCGTCGAGCTTTTCGAGGAAAGCCGGCAGATGCGGCGGCAGGTCGAAGTCCATGGGGGCGCTCCTGGCGATGATGCCGAGGACCCTAGGCGCGCGGCGCGGCGGCCATCGCCTGCTCTTTCCATGAGCATGGTGGAACTGGCAGGGACGGCGACCACCGGCTAGGGCTGACACGATGTCGCTGCCCGCTGCTCCCGCCGATTTCCGCGCCGCCGCGCGCCGCCGGCTGCCGCGCTTCCTGTTCGACTATATCGACGGCGGCGCCTTTGCCGAGGTCACCCTGCGGCGCAACCTTGCCGACCTCGAAGCGATTTCGCTGCGCCAGCGCGTGCTGCGCGATGTCGCCGATGTCGATCTCGGCACCACCCTGCTCGGCCAGCGGCTGGCGATGCCGGTCGTCCTGGCGCCGATCGGCCTTGCCGGGCTGACGGCACGGCGCGGCGAGGTCCAGGCGGCGCGTGCTGCCCATGCCGCGAGCGTGCCCTTCACCTTGTCGACGGTGTCGGCCTGCCCGATCGCCGAAGTGCGGCGCGGACTGCCGGCGGAAGCGGCCTTCTGGTTCCAGCTCTACATGATCCGCGATCGCGGTTTCATGCGCGACCTGCTGGCCGAGGCGCGGGCGGCCGGGTGCACGACCTTGGTGTTCACCGTCGACATGCCGGTGCCGGGCATTCGCTATGGCGACTATCGTTCGGGGCTGGCCGGCGCGCCGGGGCTGGCGGGCTCGATGCGGCGGGTCGGCCAGGCGATGGTGCGGCCGCGCTGGGCCTGGGACGTTGGGGTGCGCGGCCGGCCCTTGGGGCTCGGCAATGTCGCGCCGGTGCTGGCCGGCAAGAGCGGTCTCAACGATTTCTTCGCCTGGATGCGCGCCAATTTCGATCCCGGCATCGGCTGGCGCGATCTCGACTTCATCCGTGCCGAATGGGCGGGGCCGCTGGTCATCAAGGGCGTGCTCGACCCCGAGGATGCCCGCGAGGCGGTGGCCTTGGGCGCCGATGGCATCGTCGTTTCGAACCATGGCGGCCGGCAACTGGATGGCGTGGTATCGGCGGCGCATGCGCTGCCGGCGGTCGCCGAAGCCGTTGCCGGACGGATCGCGCTGCTCGCCGATGGCGGGGTGCGCTCGGGGCTCGATGTCGTGCGGTTGCTGGCGCGCGGCGCCGATGGCGTGATGATCGGCCGGCTGTGGCCCTGGGCGCTGGCGGCGGGCGGCGAGGCGGGCGTTGCCCATCTGCTGCGCGCGCTTGCCGCCGAAATGCGCGTCGCCATGGCGCTGGCCGGCGTGCGCAGCGTCGCCGGCATCGATGCTACCTGTCTCAGCCGATCGGACTGAGCCCTGCTCCCATTCCCGATGGCGCATGGGGGCCGATGAACAATTGCTCGACGACACCGCGGCCATGGTGAGTCTCGCCGCCGATTTCGAGCGTGACCTGGCTCAGCGCCTGGATGTGGAGATAGAGCGGCGCATTGTCGTCGATCGCGGCAAGGTCGATGACGTCATGGGCAATCCGCAGCCCGCCGTGATCGAGGCCATGGCCCCATTCGGGGTGGGTGTAGCCGAGGCCCTGCATGGTGAAATGCACCCCCGGGCGATAGCGCAGCACGGCGTCGCCGGCGTCGTCGCGCAGGCGGACTTCAAGGCCGGTCAGGCGGCGCGAGCCGGGCTTCCAGTCGCAGCCATAATCGACCGCCTCGAACTCGCGGCGGGTGCCGCCCAATGTCTCGACGACGGCGCGGCGGTTCCACGGCCGGCCATGGGCGTCGTCGTTGGTGTGGCTGAAGGCGACGGCGCCCGGGAAGTTGGCCGGGGTCCATAGCCAGAAGAATTGCGCGAGGTTGCCCGCCGCCGGCGGCTGGGCATCGGGCTTGCCGACGGGGCGCACCCCCCAGCTGCGGTCGCGGGTGCCGAAGGCGCCATCGGTGAGGGCGAGCGTCTGACCGCCGAGGCCGATCTGCCCGGTCCAGCCGACATTCTGGGTCAGCCGCGTATAGTCCATGAAGGCGCGCGTGCCGATGCGGCGGGTGAAGCGCGGCTCCTCGATCGGCGCGTGGCGGGCGTGCCAGACGAGGTCGGCGGTGATCCCCAGTTCGTTGGGGGCGACGGTGATCCGTGCGCTTTCCAGCGGCCGGACGATCTCGATGCGGATCGGCCCGACCGCGAGCGCGGCGCGGTTGCCGTCCATACGGCGCGAGGCGCGCAAAATGTGCTGGCGACCGTCGACGACGATGCTGAAGGCGGCGTCCATGATGTCGAGCTGCGGGTAAAGGCCGAAGGCAAGCGCGAAAAACACCCGGCCGTCGGCGGAAAAGCCGTTGAAGAAAAAGCGATCATAGAAATTGCGGTCGGTGCCGGCGAAGGCGATCGGATCGGGCGTCTGGTGGAAGGGATATTCGTCGGCGGCGGTCAGCATGGCGGCAGGTCCCCGGATGACATGGCCCGGATTGTGCCATCGCGCCCTGCCGGCGTCCGCCTCTCAATCTCGCGGCACGGTTGCATGTCCGCGGGCAAAGGCGGCGCTCCCTTCCGGTGTCCCCGACTGGAAGGGAGCGCCTGTCCCGGCGCAGCGCTGGTCCCCCGACCCGGCTGCGAAAGTTCCTGCCGAAGCGGGAACCGGCCCATCGACGCTGCGTTATGGGTTTGAGCCTTTCCCCGTCAGGCTCGCCGCCATCGCTGCGTCGATGTGGCGTTGATGCCTTGTCCGGGCTATCGCGAAAATCGTGCCTTTTCCCGACCGGGGCCGTATCGGCCCGGGGGGTTCGCAAGTGATTGGAGACGCCGATGCGCAAGGTGGTGATGCTCGGCGCGCCGACCGACAGCAATTCGAGCTTCCGGCGCGGCCCGGCGGCGGCGCCTCCGCGTATCCGCGCCGCGCTGTTTTCGGACATGGGCAATGCCGCCGCCGAGAATGGCCGCGAGCTCGGGCGCGACATCGACTTTGCCGATCTCGGTGATTTGGCGCTGACCGAGACACAAGCCGACGATGGCATCATCGCCGACGCCATGGCGGCAGCGGCGCGCGGCGGCGGCGTGCCGATCCTGCTCGGCGGCGATCACTATGTTACTGGCCCGGCGGTGCGCGGGCTGGCGGCCGTCCATGGCCCGGTCAACATCCTGCATTTCGACGCCCATCCCGATCTTTACGACGATTTCGAAGGCAATCCGCGCAGCCATGCCTCGCCCTTCGCGCGGATCATGGAGGCAGGCGCGGCGGTCCGGCTGGTCCAGGTCGGCATCCGCACGATGAATGGCCATTGCCGGGCCCAGGCGGCGCGCTGGGGGGTCGAGGTGTTCGGCATGCGCGATTTCGTTGCCGGCGCGGTGCCGATCCCGCCGCCGCCGCTCTATGTCTCGATCGATCTCGACGGGCTCGATCCCGCCTTCGCGCCGGGCGTGTCGCATCACGAACCGGGCGGACTGAGCGTCCGGCAGGTGCTCGACGTGTTGCAGCGGATCGAGGGCGGGCTGGTGGGGGCCGATGTCGTCGAGTTGAACCCGCACTTCGACATCAACGACATGACGGCGGTGGTGGCGGCGAAGCTGGTCAAAGAACTGGCGTCGCTGGTCTAGCTCCCCTCTCGCTTGCGGGGAGTCGCAGACGGCGCGAAGCGCCAGCGGCTGGGGGTGGGAAGGGCCTTGGGCTTTGTGCCTGCGTTCGCCACTCGCGCCACGATACTTCCCACCCCCGACCCCTCCCGCGAGCGGGAGGGGAGGCGTCAGCGATTCAGCCGCCCCTCGATCAGCGCCTCGACCACCGTCGGATCCGCCAGGGTCGAAGTATCCCCCAGCGCGCCGAAGTCGTTCTCGGCGATCTTGCGCAGAATCCGCCGCATGATCTTGCCGCTGCGCGTCTTGGGCAGCGCCGGGGTGAGATGGAGATGGTCGGGAATGGCGATCCCGCCGATCTCGCGGCGCACCGTTGCCTTCAGTTCCGCCAGCAGTGCGTCGGAAGCCTCGATGCCGGCGTTCAAGGTGACATAGGCGTAGATGCCCTGGCCCTTGATGTCGTGCGGAAAGCCGACGACCGCCGCCTCGGCGACATGCTCGTGCGCGACCAGCGCGCTCTCGACTTCGGCGGTGCCCATGCGGTGGCCCGAGACGTTGAGGACGTCGTCGACGCGGCCGGTGATCCACCAATAGCCGTCCCCATCGTGCCGCGCCCCGTCGCCGGTGAAATATTTGCCGCGATAGGCGGTGAAATAGGTCTGGGTGAAGCGCTCGTGGTCGCCGAACACCGTCCGCGCCTGGCCGGGCCAGGATCGCAACAGCACGAGATTGCCCGAGATCGCCTCGCCCGCCGGCTGCTCGATGATGTTGCCGCCCTCGTCGACGAGCGCCGGTTCGATGCCATAGAAGGGCCAGGCCGCCGAGCCGGGCTTGAGCGGCGTCGCACCCGGCAACGGCGTGATCAGCGCGCCGCCGGTCTCGGTCTGCCACCAGGTATCGACGATCGGCAGCGCGCCCCTGCCGACGACGCGGTGATACCACAGCCAGGCCTCGGGATTGATCGGCTCGCCGACGCTGCCAAGCAGCCGCAGCGACGACAGGTCATGCTTCTCCACCGGCGCGTCGCCGTCGCGCATCAGCGCGCGCAAGGCGGTGGGCGCGGTGTAGAAGATGTTGACCTTGTGGCGTTCGACGACCTGCCAGAAGCGGCTCGAATCGGGCCAGGAGGGGATGCCCTCGAACATCAGCACGGTGGCGCCCGCCGACAGCGGGCCATAGACGATGTAACTGTGCCCCGTCACCCAGCCGACATCGGCGGTGCACCAGAAGACCTCGCCGGGGCGATAGTCGAACACCGTTTCGAAGGTCAGATTGGCCCAGAGCAGATAGCCGCCGGTGGTGTGGAGGACGCCCTTGGGCTTCCCCGTCGATCCCGAGGTGTAGAGGATGAACAGCGGGTCCTCGGCGGACATTGCCTCGGGGGTGCAGGTCAGCGGCAGGTGCGGCCGCACTTCATGCCACCAATGGTCGCGATCTGCCGTCATCGCCACCTTGCCGCCGGTATGCCGGACGACGAGCACCGCGCCGACGTCATTGGGATGGTTGGCGAGCGCCGCGTCGACGATCGCCTTCAGGGGCACCGTCTTGCCGCCGCGGCGGCCTTCGTCGGCGGTGACGATGAAATGGCTGTCGGCATCGGCGACGCGCCCGGCGAGCGCCTCGGCCGAAAAGCCGCCGAACACCACCGAATGCACCGCGCCGATGCGCGCGCAGGCGAGCATCGCCATGGCGGCTTCGGGGATCATCGGCATGTAGATCGTCACGCGGTCGCCGCGCTCGACGCCGAGCGCCACCAGCGCATTGGCGAAGCGGCAGGTTTCCTCGAACAGCTCGCCATAGCTGATGGTGCGCGGCGGCGTCGCGGGATCATCGGCTTCCCAGATTATCGCAGTCCGGCCGGGGTCGGCGGCGGCGTGGCGGTCGAGGCAATTGGCGCTGGCGTTGAGCACCCCGTCCTCGAACCAGCGGATGCGCACCGGGTCCCAGGACCAATTGCCCATCCTGGTCGGCGGCGTCAGCCAGTCGAGCCGGCCGATCTCGCCGCGCCAGAAGGCATCGGGGTCGGCGAGGCTCCGGGCATAACGCGCCCGATAGTCGTCGGCACTGGTCAGCGTCGCGGTGCCCGGCGGCACTGGAAAGACTTCGGTCACGGCTCGTCCCCAAATCAATGGTTTGGCGGCAGGCTAGCAGTGCGACGGGGCGGGCGGAACTGGCGTTGGCGGGGGGGCGTTCCCTCGGGCAAGGCCGCTCGCTGGTGATCGGCCGTTTCTTTCGTGAACAGGAGATTTCCCCATGGCTGATTATGAAACCCGCGATGGCCGCGTCGTCCACACCCGTTCGGGCACCCCCGGCTGGCTGATCGCGCTGCTGGTGATCGTCGCGCTTGTCGTTGCCGCCTTCGCCTTCGGCCTGATCGACATCGACCAGACCCGCTCGGCCAAGGCCCCCGAGATCAGCGTCACTGGCGGCCAGGCGCCGGCTTTTGACGTGAATACCGCGACGGTCGACGTCGGCACCAAGAAGGAAACCGTCGAAGTGCCGACGATCGACGTGACGCCGGCCAAGGACAAGAAGTAAGCGTCTTCTCCCCTCCCGCTTGCGGGAGGGGTCGGGGGTGGGAAGGGCTTGGCCTCGGCGGGCGGCCCTTCGGTTGAACGACTTCCCTCCCCCAGCCGCTGGCGCTGCGCGCCGTCTGCGACTCCCTGCAAGCGGGAGGGGAGCTTGTCGATCCCGGCGGCGCTGGCGATAGTTCCGCGATGCCGTTTCCCCCCTCTTCCGGGATGACCCTTGCCCTCGCCGAAGCCCGCGCCGCGGCAGCGCGTGGCGAAGTGCCGGTCGGCGCGGTCGTACTCGCTGCCGATGGCTCGTTACTCGCCGCCACCGGCAACCGGACGCTCGAACTGTCCGATCCGACCGCCCATGCCGAAATGCTGGCGATCCGCGCCGCGGCGACGTTGTCGGGATCGCCGCGGCTGACCGGGTGCAGCCTCTACGTGACGCTGGAGCCCTGTGCGATGTGCGCCGGCGCGATCGCCGCCGCGCGGGTGGCGCGGCTGGTATACGGCGCCAGCGACCCGAAGAGCGGTGGGGTCGAACAGGGCGCGCGCGTGTTTGCCCACCCCCAGGCGCATCACTGCCCGGAAATCGTCGCCGGCATCGCCGAGGCCGAGGCGGCGGCGCTGCTGCGCGACTTCTTCGCAACGCGGCGCTGACGCCCAATGCGGTCAGGCCAGCGCGCGCATCCAGCCGTAGGGCACGCGCCCGAGCCGAGGCAGGGACCGACACCCAGTGCTAGGCCTCCGCCGGCGCCTCCCGCGGCACGGCTGGATGCCAGCGTGCGCTGGCATGACCGAGTGGAGATGGCAGGTCTTCCGCCGTTCCGCCCGCCGCTGCGGCTTTTCGCAGTTGGCGACGCCGCGCCAGGCGCCGACGCTCGCCGGCAGAGGTGCTCCATGGCGACGGTCGCAATCGAACAGCAAGGCCCCATCCTCTGGCTGCGGCTCGACCGGCCCGAGGCGATGAACGCCTATAACGCCGCCATGGGCGCCGAGCTGACCGCCGGCTTCCGGCGGGCGGACCAGGACGACAGCGTTCGCGTCGTCGTGCTGACGGCGCGCGGCCGGCTGTTCTGCGCCGGCGCCGATGTTTCGGCGGGCGCCGGCGCCTTCGACACCCATGCCGGCGAAGGCGCCGGCAATTTCGGCGGCGGCGGCGAGGTCGATTCCGACTTCGTCCAGGCGATGATGGACTGCCGCAAGCCGTCGATCGTCGCCTTCAACGGCGCCGCGGTCGGCGTCGGGCTGACCATGGCGCTGCCCTGCGACATCCGCATCGCCGCCGATACCGCCAAGTTCGGCTTCGTCTTCGCCCGCCGCGGCCTGGTGCCCGAAGCCGGCTCGGCGTGGTTCCTGCCCCAGCTGGTCGGCATGGCGACGGCGCTGCGCTGGTGCCTGACCGGCACGGTCTTCCCGGCCGCCGAGGCGCTGGCGCACGGTCTCGTCAGCGAGCTGTGTGCCGCCGAGGCGCTCGAGGACCGCGCGCGGGCGCTCGCCACCGAAATCGCCGACAATTGTTCGCCGGTGTCGCTGGCGCTGACGCGGCGCATGCTCTGGCACTTCGGCGCCGAGGCGAGCCCCGCCGGCGCGCTCGGCGTCGACGCGCGATTGAACATCGTTCGCGGTCAGGGCGGCGACGTCCATGAGGGCGTCGCGGCCTTCCTCGCCAAGCGACCGCCAGCGTTTCCGCAGACGGTATCGGCCGACATGCCGGCGACCGACTGGTGGGCAGCGCCGCACACGCGCTGAACTTCCCGTCGCGCCGCGGCCACCGTTCGTCGTGGGCTGGCGGGGGGCGCGCCGGTGTGCCGCGTAACCGGCCCGGGGGCGCAAGAGGAGCTTGGTATCATGAAGAAACTACTCGGCCTGGCGCTGGCGGCGACGATCACTGTCGGCGGTGCCTTCAGCCTCGCCACGCCGGCGCTGGCGCGCGACGGTTGCGGCGCCGGCTTCCACCGCGGTCCCGCCGGCTATTGCCGCCCGAATGTCCGCCGCGGCGGCGTCATTGTGGCGCCGCGCGTCGGGGTCTTCTACCCCGGCCGCGGCTATTGGACCGGCCGCGCCTATCGCCCGCATCGCTATCGCTATCGCGGCTATTGGCGCTATCGCTGAGCCGCCGGGCCTCGCCGTCTCAGCCGGCGAGGCCCTTGGCCGCCAGCCAGTCCCCAAGCGCCGCATTGACCTTGTCCGGCGCTTCCTGCTGGACCCAATGCGAGACCCGCGGCAGCCGCACCAGGGTGAAATCGCGAACCAGCGGGCCATAGCCGTCGGTCAGGCTGATATCGAGCGCCTGGTCTTCCTCGCCCCAGATCATCAAGGTCGGGACGGTGATCGGCACAACCGGCTCGGCGAACAGCGTCCGGGTGTTGGCGCGATAATAGTTGATCATCGCGGTGAGCGCGCCGGGCCTGGCAGCATTGTCGCGGTAATGGGCGACGATGTCGGGCGGGAAGGCGGATTTGTCGATCGCCCAGTCGGTGAAGGCCTTGCCGATCGCCGCGGCACCATTGGCGCCGAGCAGCGCCTCGGGCAGCCAGGGCAGCTGGAAGAACAGCGCATACCAGCTCTTGCGCTTCTGCGCCCAGGACCGCGCCAGCACATCGGCGAAAACCTTGGGGTGCGGCACGTTCATGATGACGAGGCCGTCCAATGCCAGCGGCGCGCGTTGGGCGAACACCCAGGCGATCAGCGCGCCCCAGTCATGCGCGACGAGCAGGCGGCGTTTGGCACCAAGGGCATCGAACAGCGCCGTCACATCGGCGACGAGCGGATCGAAACGATAGGCAGCGAGCCCCGTCGGCCGGCTGCTGTCGCCATAGCCGCGCAGATCGGGGGCGACGGCGTGCCAGCCCTTCTCCGCCAGGAATGGCAGTTGGTGCCGCCATGACTTGCGGCTCTCGGGAAAGCCATGGAGGCAGAGCGCCACGGCATCGCCGTCGCCGGCTTCGTCAATGGCGAAATCGAGGCCGTTCGCGGCGATGTGGCGCGTCGTGATCATGCGTTGAACGGCAGCCGGAAGCCGGGGCGCGGCCAGCGGGCGTGGGCGAGCCTGCCGGTCGTCGATAGCGTCACATAGGCGTCCCTCATGTCGGCGCCGCCGAAGGCGATGTTGGTGGTCAGAAGATCGGGGAAGGGGAAGAATTCCTGGGCGCCGGTCGCCGGATCGACCGAGGTGATGCCGGCGCTTTCGATCAGCGTCGCCTGGGCGATGCGGCCGTCGGCCTCCATGGCGAGGCTGTCGAGATAGGTCTTGTTCGGCCAGGTGGTGACAAAGCGACCGGGGATGGCGGCGAGCGGCGACGGCGCGACGGTACCGGGGCCGGTCACGTCGAATTCGAGGATCACCCGCCCGGCGGTGACCGCGGCATAGACCTTGCTGCCATCGGGCGACAGGCCGACGCCGTTGAGATTGGGGCCGTAAACGGCGCAGACGCACCCCGAGCCGTCGGGCTTGCCGTAGAACAGCCCGCCCTTGGTCTCGTGATGCGGAAAATGCTTGCCGAGGTCGGTGAACCAGAAGCCGCCGGCGGCATCGAACATGATGTCGTTGGGGCCCGACAGCGCCAGGCCGTCGTCGGTCTTGTCATAGAGGCGCTCGACATGGCCGGTGGCGAGGTCAATCCGCTCGATACGGCCGGTGGTGTAATCGGCCGCCGCATTGCCGGGCAGCAGCATGCCGTCCTGGCTGTACCATTCGAAGCCGCCGTTGTTGCAGACATAGATGGCGCCATCGGGGCCGATCGCCGCGCCATTGGGGCCGCCGCCAGGGGTGGCGATGGTCTGGGTGGTGCCGTCGGGGCGGACGCGGGTCAGCTTGCCCGCGGCGATCTCGACGACGATGACGCTGCCATCGTCCATGGCGATCGGGCCTTCGGGAAAGGCCAGGCCCTCGGCGATGATGCGGTGCGGATGCATTGGCGGCTCCCCGGATGGTTTTGCCGCAGAGTGGCAGCGCGCCGGCGTAGCGCAACGGGCGAAAAGAGGGAGGCGGCGGGAGGTGGGGGCAGCAAGCTCCGGTCTGGCGTCGAATGTGAAAACAACCGCTCATGCCGAGCGAAGTCGAGGCACGTCCAGCCGGCAGCGTGCCTCGACTTCGCTCGGCATGAGCGGGCTCGGCGAGTGCGCCGAAACCGAAATCGCGCTAGAACCGCGACCGCAGGGTGAAGCGCGCGACGCGCGGGGTGCCGGTA
Source organism: alpha proteobacterium AAP81b (assembly GCA_001295935.1). Lineage (GTDB taxonomy): Bacteria > Pseudomonadota > Alphaproteobacteria > Sphingomonadales > Sphingomonadaceae > Sandarakinorhabdus. The sequence goes on along the minus strand of LJHX01000015.1, from coordinate 2,292 downwards.
GTGATGTTATTGTCGGTATGCGCCGTCGGGAAATAGGTCGTGTCGAAGAGATTCTCGATATTGACCTGCAACTCGACCGCCTTGCTGACCGCAACATACAGCGCCGCATCGACGCGCGTCCACGCCGGAAGGACGACGGCGTTGCTGATCGTCGCGAAGCTGCGGTCCTGGTGGACGATGCCGGCGCCGACGCCGAATTTCGGCGAAATGTCGTAGCGGCTCCACAGGCTGAGCTGGGTGCGCGGCACCAGCGGCACCTTGCGGCCGGCGGGCGCCGCGGTCGTCGTCGACCGGATTTCGGCATCCTGCAGCGCGAAGCCCGCCGCCACCTGCCAGTTCGGCAGGATCTTGCCGGTCAGCGACGCTTCGATGCCCTTGCTGCGCTGGCGGCCGGTCTGCACGGGAAGGCCGGTGGCCGGGTCGTTGGCGCGGGTGTTGCTGCGGTCGAGCTGATAGGCGGCGACCGCGAGGTTGAGGCCTGCGGTGATGTCCCATTTGGCGCCGACCTCGTAATTGTCGAAGCGTTCGGGTTTCAGCGTCGCGGTGGTCGGGTCGAGCGTGCCGAACTGGTCGCCCGATTGCGGCAGGTAGGAGCGCGTGTAGCTGCCGTAGAGCGAGGCATTGGCGGCGGGCTTGATCACCAGCCCGACGCGCGGCGACCAGAGATTGTCGGTGCGGACCAGCCGCGTGCTATCAACGAGATTGTCGACACCCAGCGTGAAGCGATCATAGCGGACGCCGGCGAGCAGCTCGACATGGTCGCCGAACTCGATCTGGTCCTGGATAAAGCCGGCGACGATGTCGGCGTCGCTGCGGACACGGCGGAACCCCGATCCGCTGCTGGCAAACACCGGCACCGGCGCGATGAAAGGATCGGTGAACGCTACCGTCGCGCGGCTGCCCGGCCGCCGCGTCGTCCGGGTGATCTGCCGGCCAACTTCGAAGCCGGCGAGCAATGTATGCCGGGTGCCGAGCAACTCGGTTTTCCAGACAAGGTCGGTCTGGGTGAAGAAATTCTGGCGGCTCTGCGCATCGCTGTAGGAATCGGTTTCCAGGCGCTCGGGCTGCGTCGCGGTTGCCGCAAGGATGGGGCCGGCGGGGAACAGATTGACGTACAGCTTCTCATAATCGGCGTAGCGCGTGCGGTTGCGGATCGTCAGCTTCTCGGTCAGCGCATAATCGGCGGCGAAGGTCAGAACATCGGCGTTGAAGCGGCTGCGGTTGATGTCGGCATTGCCGAAGAAGGTGTCGCGAAAGCCGCGCAGGGGAAAGCGGACGGCGCCGGTCGCCACGCCGCGGCTATCGCTCGGCACACCGCGATCGACGACGCGATAATCGGCGACATGCTCATAGGCGATGACGGCGTTGCCGCGCCCGCCGAGATCGACGCCGAGGCTGGGGTTCACCCCCCAGCGCTCGAAGTCATAGACCTGGCGGTGGTTGCGGCCGTTTTCGTAGAAGCCGTTCAGCCGCGCCGACAGACCGCCGGCGACTGGCGTGTTGACGTCGCCCGCCAGCCGCCAGGCGCCGAAGGTATCGACGGCAGCGGTCGCCTCGCCGAAGCGGCCGGCGCCGGGGGTCTTGGTGACGCGGTTGACGATGCCGCCGCCGCCGCCGCGCCCGAAGGTCAGCGCGTTGGGTCCTTTCAGGATTTCCAGTCGCTCGATGTTGTAGAAATCGCGGAAATATTGGGCGTCGTCGCGCACCCCGTCGACGAAGAAATCAGCGCTGCTGTTGTTGCCGCGCAGCACGATCTGGTCGCGATGCCCCTCGCCCTGGGCGGCAAAGGCGCCCGGCACATAGCGCAGCGCATCGCCGATCGACAGGATCGCCTGATCGTCGAGGCGGTCGCGGCTGAAGATGTCGATCGTCTGCGGCGTGTCGAGCAGCGGCGTATCGGTGCGCGTAGCGGTGCCGGTGGAGCGCACCTGATAGCCGTCGTCGCGGATGCCAGTGACGATGATCGACGCGGTATCGTCGGCCGCGTCGCCCGCCTCCGCGGCAAGCGCCGCCGGCGCAGCGGTAGCGAGCAGTGCCGAGAGGAGGATTTGGGAGGCGCTACGCATCGAATTACCTGCGAATGATTATCAATAGCCGCGTTGTTGCGTCTTATTCGCAGGATGTCAATGCCGGATGATGCGGCGGGGGTATCGGCTCGTCGCCAGGTCCGGGGCCATCGCTCTGCAGCCGCTCGCCGACCTTCCGCACACGGTCATGCCAGCGCAGGCTGGCATCCAGCCGTGCCGCGAGCACGGGTCTCGGTGCCGCAGGGGGACACATTCCGGCTGGCGC
>LJHX01000149.1 GCA_001295935.1 alpha proteobacterium AAP81b | reverse complement strand
CTGATGCCGCCGGCGGCGCGGCCGGCGGTGCCGTGCGCGCCACCAGATCGGCGGCGGCGAGGCTGAGGCCGCGCAGGCGCTCGATCGGCCCGCCGAGCGGCGGCAGGTCGCGCCCGCCGACGGTCACCGCCAGCGCCCCGGCCTTGCCTGTCCACAGCCGCAGCCCGGGCGGGTCGGCGGGGACGGCAAAGCTTTCGCCCGGCGCCAGAATGCCGATCTTCGCCGTCGTCCGCGTCGCGGGATCGGCGATCCGCACCCAGACCTCCTCGCGCGCCGTCAGCACGACGGCGCCGGTCGTCGGCACGACCGGCGGCGCGGCGGCCGCCGCCGGGGCGTCGCCGGTCACCAGGGCATTGCCGTCGGCGGCAAGGGCGTTGCCATCGGCGGCCAGGGCATTGCCATCGCCGGCCGGCGCCAGCTCGGGGGCCGCCGCTTCGATCGGCGCCGGGGTCGTCGGCAGCGCCGGATCGAACAACCCCGCCCCCCAGGCGGAAAGCGCGCCGATCACGCCGACGACGATGACGACGCTCGCCGTCACCAGCCCCGCCGACGGCAGCCGCCGCGCCGCGTCGGGAAAGGCTTCGATCGGCGAGGGGGCATGCGGCAGCTTCGAGGTTTCGCCGCGGAACTGCGCGGCGGTCGCTTCGGGGTCGAGCCCGACGGCCGTCGCAAAGGCTTTGACGAAGCCGATCGCATAGGTCAGCGCCGGCAGCGCCTCATGCTCATCGGCCTCGATGGCGCGCAGGTGGCGCAGCGGCACGCGGGTGTCGCGGGCGATGTCGGCCAGGGTCAGGCCGCGCGCGACGCGCGCCGCCGCCAGCGCGGCACCGACCCGCCCTGCGTTCCCTCGCGCCTCGGCGCCGTCCATCGATTGTCTCCGGCCGCGACCCGCGGCGTTCTCGTTGACTTTCCGCCGCGCACGGCGCGACCGAACCAAGAAAGAGTTGCCGCAGGCGCGCGCCGGAAGTCAATGCGCCGCGCGCCGGCATCGGGCCGGACAGCGCCGCGCGGCGGCCAGACCAGCCCTCGCGGCTTGTGCGCAGCGCAGCATTGCCGCTATGGGGCGCGCGCCCGCCTTTTGTCGCGCACTGCCGCCCTGCCCCCGGAAAGACCCCCAATGCCTTTGCGCAACATCGCCATCATCGCGCACGTCGACCATGGCAAGACCACCCTCGTCGACCAGCTTTTCCGCCAGTCGGGCACCTTCCGCGACAACCAGCGCGTCGCCGAGCGTGCCATGGATTCGAACGATCTCGAAAAAGAACGCGGCATCACCATCCTCGCCAAGTGCACCTCGATCGAATGGACCGACAAGGCCAATGGCGAGACGACGCATATCAACATCGTCGACACCCCCGGCCACGCCGACTTCGGCGGCGAGGTCGAGCGCATCCTGTCGATGGTCGATGGCGTCGTGCTGCTCGTCGATGCCGCCGAAGGCCCGATGCCGCAAACCAAGTTCGTCACCGGCAAGGCGCTGGCGCTGGGCCTGCGCCCGATCGTCGTCGTCAACAAGATCGACCGTTCCGACGCGCGCGCCCAGGAAGTCCTCGACGAGGTCTTCGACCTGTTCGTCACCCTCGAAGCCAGCGACGACCAGCTCGATTTCCCGGTGATCTTCGCGTCGGGGCGCAACGGCTATGCCGGCGACAACCCCGACGTCCGCTCGGGCGACCTGACGCCGCTGTTCGCCAGGATCGTCGAGCATGTGCCGCCGCCGGCGGGCGACCCTGATGGCCCCTTCAAGATGCTGGTGTCGCTGCTCGACCGCGACAGCTTCGTCGGCCGCATCCTCACCGGCCGCGTCATGTCGGGGACGTTGAAGCTCAACGCCCCGATCCGTGCCTTGAACCCCGATGGCACGGTCGCCGAGGAAGGCCGCGCCTCGAAGATCTTCGCCTTCCAGGGCCTCGAGCGCGTTCCCGTCGACGAGGCCCGCGCCGGCGACATCATCGCCATGGCGGGCATGGCCAAGGCGACCGTCGCCGACACCATCGCCGATATCAGCGTCACCGAGCCATTGGCCGCCCAGCCGATCGACCCGCCGACCCTCAGCATGACCTTCAGCGTCAATGATTCGCCCTATGCCGGCCGCGACGGCAGCAAGGTGACGAGCCGGATGATCGCCGATCGCCTGCACCGCGAGGCCGAAGGCAATGTCGCCATCAAGGTCACCGAGCTGCCGTCGAAGGATGCCTTCGAAGTCGCCGGCCGCGGCGAACTGCAATTGGGCGTGCTAATCGAGACGATGCGCCGCGAAGGCTTCGAGCTTTCGATCAGCCGCCCGCGCGTCATCTTCTCGACCGACGAGAATGGCAAGCGCACCGAGCCCTATGAAACCGTCGTCATCGATGTCGACGAGGCCTATTCGGGAACGGTCGTCGAGAAGATGGCGATCCGCAAGGCCGAGATGACCGACATGCGGCCGTCGGGCGGCGGCAAGGTGCGCCTGACCTTCTCGGCGCCGGCACGCGGCCTCATCGGCTATCATGGCGAGTTCCTGTCGGACACGCGCGGCACCGGCATCATGAACCGGCTTTTCGACAAATACGGCCCCCACAAGGGCAATATCTCGGGGCGCGCCAATGGCGTGCTGATCTCGACCGAAAGCGGCGAGGCCGTCACCTATGCCCTCGGCTATCTCCAGCCGCGCGGCGTGCTGATGATCGGCCCCGGCGAGGCGGTCTATCAGGGCATGGTCATCGGCGAGAACGCCCGCGAGGAGGATTTGGAGGTCAACCCGCTGAAGTCCAAGGCGCTGACCAACTTCCGCGCCAGCGGCAAGGATGACGCCATTCAGCTGAGCCCGCCCAAGCGACTGACGCTCGAACAGGCGATCGCCTATATCGACGAGGACGAGCTTGTCGAAGTGACCCCCAACCACATCCGGCTGCGCAAGATCCACCTCGATCCCAACGAGCGCAAGAAGGCCAGTCGCGCCAAGCGCGATTGAGGCGGGGCGCTTGCCGGCCGATTTGCGGGCCGCGCGGATACCAATGTCTCGGCGGTCGCGAAACTGTCGGTGTGGTTTACACTTGGTGCGGCGCAACATGGCGCGCACCCATAAGTTTCAGTGTGTTGCATTTTTGGCCTCAATCTTGCTTGTACAAAACTGGTTTGCCCGCGGGACCAGCAACTGCCGCGGCGGAAAAGCAGGGGGAACACCGATGATGCGCTTTCTTGTTGCCGCAAGCATGTTGATCGCGGCGCCGGCGACGGCGGCGATCACGCCGATCGATCTTTCCGGCGTGACCAATGGCGATTGGGCGGGCCAGTCCTTCAACACGATCCCGACCGGCAACGTCACCCTGGGTGGCACGCCGTTTCTGATCCATACCGTCGAACCCGGCGCCAGCGCGCGCTATTGGACGGCAGCCGGCGGTGGCAATCCCGAAACCCTGACCGTGCCCGTCTCGATCTTCGGCGCCCACACCGGCTATACGCTGATCAACCAGTTCTGGGGTGCGGCGGGCCAAGGGCTTCAGTCGGTTACCTTCAATGCTACCGGCGGCCTCAGCGCCACCTTCGTGCTCGTCGGCAACGATGACGTTCGCGATTATCTCAACAATGTTTACACCAACAACATTAACAACACGACGACCGTCCAGGTCTTCACCGAAGGCGCCCGCCGCCTCGATCGCCAGACCTTCGCGCTGCCCGGCAGCTTCGCCAGCCAGACGCTGACCTCGGTGGTGTTCACGGATACCGGTTCCGATGGGGTGTCGCGGTTGACCCTGACCGCACTCAGCATCGGTTCGGTGCCCGAACCGTCAAGCTGGGCGATGCTGATCGCCGGCTTCGGCCTGGTCGGCGCCGCGATGCGCCGCCGCGCCGCCGCCACCGCCTGAGCGGCCGCAGCCGGCCAGGGGAGCCCCGCCGCCCCCTTAGGGCGGCGGGAGGATCCGTCGGAAGCGACGCTGCCTGCCGTCACGGCAAATCACCAGGATCACATTGACCCCGACCAGCCCAAGAAGGCCAGCCGCGCCAAGCGCGACTGAACGCAGCGGCGACCCATCGGGACGCCGCAGCGCGTCGCGGCGCCGGGGTCCGGCGGGCTTCGGCGGCGACGTCGATGTTCGCGACAGGATCGATCGACCCTGTACGGCCGGAGCGCCCGGTCACCGGGCGCCCGAGCCGGCGGCGAGCGCCTTGGCGCCGCACGGGACCTTAACGCCTTGGTAACGAATGCTGCGGCGCACTGTAAAATATCTTTAGACTTGTGACAGCATGGTTTCAAAAACCTCAACAATATCAAGCACGATTATTTTGGCACGCTCATTGCCTATGATGGACACGTAACGATCGCCACAGGGGACCCCATCATGCGCACCGTGCTTCTCGCCCTCGCGCTTGGCCTTGCCGCGCCGGCCAGCGCCGCGACCCAGCTCATCGTCAACGGCGGCTTCGAAACCGGCGACTTCACCGGCTGGACGCGCTCAAGCAACAACAACGCCACCGCGATCAACGCCGGCAACCCCAGGCCGGCGGCTTCGACGCGCGCCTGCGCACCAACCAGACCGGTGTTCGCACCTTGTCGCAGAACATCGTCACCAACGCCGGCTACCGTTATGAATTGACCTATTGGTTGCAGAACCGCGGCAATCCCAATCCGGTCGACTCGTTCGAAGTCGTCACCGGCGCCACCACGGTGAGCTTCGGCGACCGCGCCGCCTTCGGCTACACCCAGTTCACCCAGCAGTTCGTCGGCCAGGCGGGCAGCACCAACGTGCTGTTCCGCTACATCCACCCGACCGAAGGCAGCTTCCAGCTCGACAGCGTTTCGGCGCAGGTCGTTCCCGAACCCGCCACCTGGGCGCTGCTGCTTACCGGCTTTGGCCTGGTCGGCGCCGCCAAGCGCCGCCGCAAGCCGGTCGTCGCCGCCTGACCTTGTCGGGTGCGCGTCCGGCACCGGACGCAAGCTTTACTGCCTTCGCGGCGCCTGGCCCGGCGGGTCGGGCGCCGCACTCGTTTCACCCCTGCGACACTTGCGCGGTTGCGCCGATTGCGGCCAAACCCTTGATGGCGGCGACGACTGCCCGAGGATGGACCATAAATGATCGACGACGACGACCAGCCGCAGGGGCCCGCTGCCCATGTCGACCCCATTCCCCAGGCCGACGCCGAAGCGGCGGTGCGCACCCTGCTGCGCTGGGCCGGCGACGACCCCGACCGCGAAGGCCTGCTCGATACGCCGGCGCGGGTAGCGCGCGCCTATCGCGAATATTTCCGCGGCTATCAGGAAGACCCCGGCAGCCATCTCAGCCGCACCTTCGCCGAGGTCGGTGGCTATGACGAGATCGTGCTGCTGAAGGGCATCCCCTTCCAGTCGCATTGCGAGCACCACATGGCGCCGATCATCGGCAAGGCGCACATCGCCTATCTGCCGCGCAACCGTGTCGTCGGCATTTCCAAGCTGGCGCGCGTCCTCCAGGGCTTCGCGCGGCGCTTGCAGGTGCAGGAGCGACTGACCGCCGAAGTCGCCGACTGCATCCAGCGCCATCTCGAGCCGCTGGGGGTCGCGGTGATCATCGAGGCGACCCATGCCTGCATGTCGGCGCGCGGCGTCATGACGCCGGGCGTCATCATGACGACGAGCCGGATGATGGGGGTGTTCCGCGACGACGACCGCAGCCGCAAGGAGGTGCTCAGCCTGATGCAGGGCTGAGGCAGCGTTCCGCTCCGGCGACACCGGCGCCCTTAACACCCGCCATCGCCTCGCCTATAGCCGGGACATCTTTTCAGGGGACAAACGACATGGCCAACATCCTCGGCAAGCTCGATCGCACGCTCTACCTCGGGCTGGCGCTGCTGCTGATCGTCATTCTCGGCTTCCACGGCGGCCTCGTCGGCGTCGATGCCGCCGGCTGGGCCAATGCCTTCCTGCGCTTCGCCCATGCCTGGGCCGGCGTGCTGTGGATCGGCCTGCTCTATTACTTCAATTTCGTACAGATCCCGACGATGCCGTCGGTCCCCGCCGAGCTGAAGCCGGGCGTCACCAAATATATCGCCCCCAAGGCACTGCTCTATTTCCGCCACAGCGCCCTGCTGACGGTCATTCTCGGCCTGGCGATCGCCGGCCACAATGGCTATTTCGTCGAAGCGCTGACCTTCCAGGACGGCTCGCGACTGATCGGCACCGGCATGTGGCTGGGCCTCATCATGGCGTTCAACGTCTGGTTCCTGATCTGGCCCAACCAGAAGATCGCGCTCGGCATCGTCGACGCCGATGCCGACGCCAAGGCCAAGGCCGCCAAGACGGCGATGCTGTTCAGCCGCACCAATTTCGCGCTGAGCTTCCCGATGCTCTATTGCATGATCGCGCAGGGGGTTGTCGGCCAAGGCTGAGCCCGGCCGCTGACCTCGTCCGCCGATGGCCGCGCCACCGCCACGCCGCTACACGCGTATAGTGTGACTGGTGGCGAAAGGCTGGCGTGATGGCGGAGCAGGAACTTCTGGCGGTCGACTGGGGCACCAGCAACCGCCGCATCTTCGATATCGGCGCCGACGGCGTGCGCCAGCGCAGCGACGACCAGGGCATTCTGGCGACCGAGGATTTCGCCGCGGCGATCGACGCACTCGTCCTCGAGGCCGCCGGGCGGCCACTGCTCCTCGCCGGCATGATCGGTTCGAACCGCGGCTGGGTCGAGGCGCCCTATGTGCCGGCGCCGGCGGGGCTCGCCGACCTCGCGCAGGCGGTTGCCCGGCCGCGCGCCGGCGTGATGCTGGTGCCCGGCGTGCTCGACGCGGCCCGTCCCGACGTCATGCGCGGCGAGGAGGTCCAGCTGCTCGGCGCGCTGGCGACGGGCGCCATCGGCGAGGGGTTGGTCTGCCACCCCGGCACCCACAGCAAATGGGCCGAGATCGAGGATGGCGCCATCGCGCGCTTCCGCACGGTGATGACCGGCGACATCTTCGCCGCGCTGAAACGCCAGTCGATCCTGTCCGACCTGCTGGCGCATGCCGTCGATGACGATGTGGCCTTCGCCGCCGGGGTCGATCATGCCCTGGCCAACGCCGATCTGACCGCCGAACTCTTCACCGTCCGCGCCCGCGTGCTGACCGGCGCGACAGTCGAAACCGCCGCGGCGAGTTACATTTCAGGGCTGCTGATCGGCAGCGACGTCCGCATCGGCCTCGGCCGGCTGCGCGCCGATGTCGTGCCGCTGATCGGCGACCCGGCGCTGTGCCGCCAGTTCGCCATGGCGCTGGAACGCGCCGGCCGCCAGACCATTGTCATCGATGGCGCCGATGCCTTCGTCGCCGGTGCTCGCGCCCTGGCGGCGCGGCTTTGACCCTCGAAAGGCACCCCGATGCCCGCCAACGCCGACCTGTTCTTCGAAGCGCTCGCCGAGTGCCCGCTCGTCGCCATCCTGCGCGGGCTGCGCCCTGACGACGCGACAAGCATCGGCGGCGCGCTGATCGATGCCGGCATCCGCATCATCGAGGTGCCGCTCAACTCGCCCGAGCCCTTCGTCACCATCACCCGCCTCGCCGGGCTTGCCACCGGGCGCGCGATCGTCGGCGCCGGCACGGTGCTCGATACCGACGCCGTCGCACGCGTCGCCGCCGCCGGCGGGCAACTCGTGGTGTCGCCATCGACCGACGCCGCGGTGATCGCCGCGACCGTCGCCTCGGGGCTGGTGTCGCTGCCCGGCTTCTTCACCCCGTCCGAGGCCTTCACCGCGCTCGCCGCCGGCGCCCATGCGCTGAAGCTCTTCCCCGCCGAAGCCGGGTCGCCGGCGGTGCTGAAAGCCATCCGCGCCGTGCTGCCACGCGACATCAAGGTGCTGCCCGTCGGCGGCATGACCCCCGAAAGCCTCGCTGCCTGGACCGCGGCGGGCGCCGACGGCTTCGGCCTCGGATCGGCGCTCTATCGCCCCGGCGACGACGCCGCGACGGTGGCGACGGCAGTCGTGCGCTTCGTCGCGGCAGTGCAGCCGACCAAATAGAAAGGAAGGGCCTCCGGCGGGCAGGGGCTGAGCCCCTGCACCCACTGTTGTATGTGCCGATCTCATATTGCAAAGGCACGGCCTTCACGAAAGCGGGTCAAGGGGCTCAGCCCCTTGCCGCCGGAGGCCCCTTTTCTTGGGTTGTTCAAACCTTCAACGGCAACGCGCCGAACCCCCGTGGCGGCGCGCAATCGGGGAATTCGGCGACGCGGACCCGGCTGCCGTCGCGGCTGACGACGACGCGCAGCGACGCCATCGCGGCGCAGGGGCGGTAGCGCCAACGCATTTCCCAGCCATCGGCCCAGGCGGTGGTTTCGCGCGGGCCGAAGCGCCAGGCGGGCTCGCCGTTGCCGCGGCGGTAGCTTGCCATGACGCGGTCGCCGATCGCCATGGCTTCGTCGGGGCGCAGCTGGCGCGGCACCAGCCCGAAGCCGATGCCGATGGCGAGGCTGATCGCGATGCCGATGAGGACGAGGCGGTGCGGCGGCAGGCGGGGGAAGGTCATCGCCGGCGACGCTAGCTGGCAGCGACGGGGAGGGAAAGCCGTCGGGCAGGGGCGTCCGGCGGGCGCCGCCGCGGCACAACCACATTGACATGGGTCCACCCGTCCCGTAAGCGCGCGCCTTCGTTCGGTCGGGCAGCGATGCCCGCCGCCACTCTATCATTGGGTTTCAAGCATGTTCGCAGTCGTGCGCACCGGCGGCAAGCAATACCGGGTCGCCACCGATGACCGGATCGTCGTCGAGAAGATCGACGGCGAGGAAGGCTCGATCGTCACCCTCGAATCGCTGATGCAGGCCGAAGGCGAGACGCTCAGCGCCGGCGGCACCGTCACCGCCGAGATCGTCGAGCAGGCCAAGGGCGACAAGATCATCATCTTCAAGAAGAAGCGTCGCCACAATTATCGCCGCAAGAACGGTCATCGCCAGCAGCTGACCGTGCTGCGCATCACCAGCATCGCGTAAGAGAGACCCATGGCTCACAAGAAAGCAGGCGGTTCGTCGCGCAACGGTCGTGATTCGGCCTCCAAGCGCCTCGGCGTCAAGCGTTTCGGCGGTCAGGAACTGAACGCCGGCACGATCATCATCCGCCAGCGCGGCACGCGCGTCCACCCGGGCCGCAATGTCGGCCTCGGCAAGGACCACACGCTCTACGCCCTCGCGCATGGCACCGTCGTCTTCCACACCGGCAAGCTCGGGCGGAAGTACGTCTCGGTCGATGCCGCTGCCAACGACAGCGCGCCGGAGCCGGAAGCCATCGCCGCCGAATAAGCGGCCGCTGGCCCCATTCAGCGCTGACCAGAAGGGGCCGGGCGACCGGCCCCTTTTTGATTTGCGCCGACGGTGCCAGAAAGTTCCCCATGCAGTTTCTCGATCAGGCCAAGATCTTCATCGCGTCGGGCGCCGGCGGCGACGGCGCGGTGTCGTTCCGCCGCGAGAAATATGTCGAATATGGCGGCCCCGATGGCGGTGACGGCGGCCGCGGCGCCGATGTCATCTTCGAGGCGCGCGAGGGCATCGGCACGCTGATCGACTTTCGCTACACCCAGCACTTCAAGGGCAAGCGCGGCGGGCATGGCATGGGGCGCAACCGCACTGGCGCCTCGGCGCCGCAGCAGCTGATCACCGTTCCCGTCGGCACCGAGATCCTCGCCGATGACGACAACCGCACCCTGCTCGCCGACCTGACGCGCGCCGGCCAACGCGTCGTGCTGCTGCGCGGCGGCGACGGCGGCAAGGGCAACGACCATTACAAGAGCAGCACCAACCGCGCGCCGCGCCAGTTCCAGCCGGGCTTCCCCGGCAACGAGATGTGGGTGTGGCTGCGGCTGAAGCTGCTCGCCGACATCGGGCTCCTCGGCGCGCCGAACGCCGGCAAGTCGACCTTCATCAACGCCGTGTCGAACGCCGGCGCCAAGGTCGGCGCCTATCCCTTCACGACGTTGAAGCCGCAATTGGGCGTGATGAGCCACAAGGGCCGCGAACTGGTGGTGGCCGACATCCCGGGTCTCATCGCCGGCGCTGCCGATGGCGTCGGCATCGGCGATCGCTTCCTCGGCCATGTCGAGCGCTGCCGCGTGCTGCTGCACCTTGTCGACGCCTCGCAGCCGGGGCCGGTCGACGCCTGGGCGACGGTGCGCGACGAACTCGATGCCTATGGCGGCGGCCTCGCCGACAAGCCCGAGGTGCTGGTGCTGAGCAAGGCCGACCTCGTCAGCCCGCAGGGCCTCGCCGCCAAGAAGCGCGCCCTCGAAGCCGCCGCCGGCAAGCCCGTGCTGCTGCTGTCGGCGGCGACGACGACGGGGCTCGACGCGGTGCGCGACGCGCTGCTCGAAGCGGCGAGCCTGGGGCGGGCGCCGGTCGGCGCCGGGGGGCGGGCGTGGACGCCGCTCTAGGCATATCGAGCCTGGCCGGGCGCTTCGCCCCGGCGGCGTGCCCGCGCCTCGTCGTCAAGATCGGCTCGTCGCTGCTGATCGCGCCGGATGGCGCGGTGCGGCGCGACTGGCTGGCATCGGTCGTCGCCGATCTGGCGGCGGCGCGCGCCGCGGGCCAGCAGGTCATTATCGTCTCGTCGGGGGCGATTGCGCTGGGCGCGCGGCGGCTGGGGCTGGAACGCGGCGGCCGGGCGAGCCTCGAGGATGCCCAGGCGGCGGCGGCGGTCGGCCAGGTGGCGCTGGCGGCGGTCTGGTCGGCGCTGCTTGGGCATGCCGGGCTGACCATGGCGCAGCTGCTGGTGACCCTCGACGATCTCGAGGACCGCCGCCGCTATCTCAACGCCACCGCGACGCTGGCGCGGCTGCTGGCGCTCGGCGCGGTGCCGGTGATCAACGAGAATGACACGGTGGCTACGACCGAGATCCGCTTCGGCGACAATGACCGCCTCGCGGCGCGCGTTGCCCAGGCGGCCGGCGCCAGCGGCGTCATCCTGCTCTCGGATGTCGACGGCCTCTATACGGCACACCCCGCCACCCCCGGCGCGACGCGACTCGCGGTGGTCGACGCCATCACCCCGGCGATCGAAGCGATGGCGACCGCCGGCTCGGGATCGGGGATGGGCAGCGGCGGCATGGCCGCCAAGGTCGCCGCGGCGCGGATCGCCGGCGCCGCGGGCATCCCGCTCGCCATCGCCGATGGCCGCGCCGAGCATCCGCTGCAGCGCTTCGCGACCACCGGCATCGGCACATTGTTCCTCGCCGGCGGCGGCGCCCCGGCGCGCAAGGCCTGGCTCGCCGGGCGACTGACGGTCAAGGGCACGCTCCACATCGACGCCGGCGCGGCGGCGGCGCTGCGCGGCGGCAAGAGCCTGCTCGCCGCCGGGGTGACGCGGGTTGAAGGCGGCTTCGGGCGCGGCGATGTCATCGCCATTGCCGGCCCCGAAGGCGTCATCGGCCGCGGCCTTGCCGGCTATGATGCCGCCGACGCCGCGGCGATCCAAGGCCTGCGCGCCGATGCGCAGGCTGCCGCGCTGGGCTATGCTCCCCGCGCGGCGCTCGTCCATGCCGATCACCTGGTGCTGCTATGACCGACATGACGATCGATACCATGGCGCGCGCCGGCCGCGCCGCGCTGCCGGCGCTGGCGCAGGCGACGACCGCCGCCAAGGCCGCCGCGATCCGCGCCGCCG
>LJHX01000148.1 GCA_001295935.1 alpha proteobacterium AAP81b | reverse complement strand
CCCGCGCGGTGGCGGCAACCCGGGCAATGCCGGCGGCGGTCGCGGCGCCGGCGCCAGCGTCGCGCCGACACCGCGCGAGGCACCGCCGCCGCGGCGCGACCGCCCCGACGAACGCCCGCAATAAGCATCGCCGGCCGGCAATTTTCCGCCGCTTGGGCACGCCGACCAACAATCTCCTTGCGCTGACCGCCGCACTCCACCCAAAGTGCGGCGGTGCAGCGGAGACGGGATGGCGGCGATTTCGGCCTTTGACGAGATGTTCGGCAGCGCCGAAGGCTATGCCGGCCACAATGGTGCCGCCGCGGGGCCCTATCGCGCCGTGGCGGAATGGCTCGAAGCCACCCCGCCGGCGCTGCTCGCCGCGCGTCGCCGCCAGGCCGAGCTGTTCTTCCGCCGCATCGGCATCACCTTCGCCGTCTATGGCGAGGCCGAAGCCGACGAGCGCCTGATCCCCTTCGACATCGTGCCGCGCATCCTTGCGCGTGCCGAATGGCGCCGCCTCGAAGCTGGACTCAAGCAGCGCGTCGGCGCGCTCAATGCCTTTCTCGCCGACATCTATGGCAAACGCGAGATCCTCGCCGCCGGGCTGATCCCCGAGGACCTGGTGCTGCGCAACCCCGGCTATTGTCTCCACATGGCCGGCCGGGTGCCCCCCGCCGGCATCTGGACACACATCGCCGGTATCGACCTTGTCCGCACCGGCCCCGACGAATTCCATGTGCTCGAGGACAATGCCCGCACCCCCTCGGGCGTCTCCTACATGCTCGAAAACCGCGAGGTGATGCTCAAGCTCGTCCCCGAGCTGTTCGACAGCATGAAGGTGGCGCCAGTCGAAACCTATCCCGAACTGCTGCTCGAAACCCTGGCTTCGGTCTCCCCGCGCGGCGGCAGCGCGCCGACCTGCGTGCTTCTCACCCCCGGCCGCCACAACAGCGCCTTCTACGAACACAGCTTCCTCGCCGACACGCTCGGCATCGAGCTTGTCGAGGGCTCCGACCTCTTCGTCCGCGACGATATCGTCTGGATGCGCACCACCCAGGGGCCGGCGCGCGTCGACGTCATCTACCGCCGCATCGACGATGAGTTCATCGATCCCCTGTGCTTCAAGCCCGAATCGATGCTCGGCGTGCCGGGGCTGATGGCGGCCTATCATGCGGGAAATGTGACGCTCGCCAATGCCATCGGCACCGGCATCGCCGACGACAAGGCGATCTACAGCTACATGCCCGAGATCGTCCGCTTCTACACCGGCGAGGCGCCGCTGCTCGCCAATGTCCCGACCTGGCGCTGCCGCGAGCCCGAGGCGCTCGGCCATGTCCTCGATCATCTGTCGGAACTGGTCGTCAAGGAAGTCGATGGTTCGGGCGGCTATGGCATGCTGATCGGCCCGCACGCGCCGGCGGCGACGCTCGCTGCCTTCGCCGCCAAGCTGAAGGCGCGCCCCGAAAAGTTCATCGCCCAGCCGACGCTGGCATTGTCGACCTGCCCCGTCGCCCTCGACGCCGGCATCGCACCGCGCCATGTCGATTTGCGCCCCTTCGTACTGACCGGCAGTTGCGGGGTGCATATCGTGCCGGGCGGGCTGACGCGGGTGGCGATGACGCCGGGGTCGCTGGTGGTGAACTCATCGCAGGGCGGCGGCACCAAGGATACCTGGGTGGTCGATGAGTGACCGCACCACAACCTCCCTCCCC
>LJHX01000147.1 GCA_001295935.1 alpha proteobacterium AAP81b | reverse complement strand
CCAACCCTCCCCACTCTCGGTTCGCTGCGCTCACCGGGGGGGAGGGGGCAGGTGGGTCGCGACCGTCGGCCTCCCCTCCCGCGCCACCGATTGCGCGCAGGCCAACGTGGGGCCACATAGGCACCATGCAGTCCTTCCACGATGCCGCCGGCCCACCCGCCGGCAAGGCGGATTTCGCCACCTTGCGGCGGTTCCTGCCCTATCTCTGGCCGCGGTCGCAGCCGAGCTTGCGGGCGCGCGTCGCCGCCTCGCTGGTGCTGGTGCTCGTCGCCAAGGGCATCAACCTCATCATGCCCTTCGCCTACAAAGGCGCGATTGACGCGATGTCGGGACCGGCGGGCCAGGCCGGCGAAGCGGCGCTGCTCGCCATCGCACTTGTCGGCGCCTATGCTGCGGCGCGCTTCGGCGGGGTGCTGTTCGACAATATCCGCAACGCCATCTTCGAGCGCGTCGGACAGGAAGCCGCGCAACAATTGGCTTTGGATGTCTTCGCCCACATCCACTGCCTCAGCCTGCGCTTCCACCTCGAGCGCCGCACCGGCAGCCTGACGCGCATCGTCGAGCGCGGCACCAAGAGCATCGACATCATGCTCTATTTCATCCTGTTCAACATCTTCCCGACAATCTTCGAGCTGACCGCCGTCTGCGTCATCTTCTGGATCAAGCTCGGCCCGGCGATGGTGGCGGCGGTGCTCGGTTTCGTCGCGGCGTACATCCTCTACACCCAGAAGGTCACCGACTGGCGCGCCAAGCTGCGCCGCGACATGGTGACGTCGGACAACAAGGTCAGCGCCCGCGCCGTCGATTCGCTGCTCAACTACGAAACGGTCAAATATTTCAACGCCGAGCCGCACGAGAACCGCAATTACCGCACAGCGCTCAAGCGCTACACCGACGCTGCGGTGAAGAACGAGGTCTCGCTGTCCTGGCTCAACATCGGCCAGTCGCTGATCACCAATGTCATGATGGCCGGCGCCATGGGCTTCACCGTCTGGGGCTGGAGCCAGGGCCGTTTCACCGTCGGCGACGTCGTGCTGGTCAATACGCTCCTCGCCCAGCTGTTCCGGCCGCTCGACATGCTCGGCATGGTCTATCGCGAGATCAAGCAGGGCCTCATCGACATGGAGGCGATGTTCGGGCTCATCGATACCGACGCCGAGATCAAGGACGCCCCCGACGCCGTGCCGCTCGCTATCCGCGGCGGCCATGTCCGCTTCGACAATGTCGACTTCGCCTATGAATCGCGGCGCCAGATCCTCCACGGCGTGTCGTTCGACGTGCCGCCGGGCGCCAAGCTCGCCATCGTCGGGCATTCCGGCGCCGGCAAATCGACCCTCAGCCGCATCCTCTACCGCTTCTACGACATCAGCGGCGGCAGCGTGACGATCGACGGCCAGGACATCCGCGCGGTGACGCAGGAATCGCTGCGCCGCGCCATCGGCATCGTCCCCCAGGATACCGTGCTGTTCAACGACAGCATCGGCTACAACATCGCCTACGGCCGCCCCGATGCGACGCAAGCCGAGATCGAGGCGGCGGCGCGCGGCGCCCAGATCCATGATTTCGTCGCCTCGCTGCCCGATGGCTATGCGACGCAGGTCGGCGAACGCGGGCTGAAGCTGTCGGGCGGCGAGAAGCAGCGCGTCGCCATCGCGCGCACCATCCTGAAGAACCCGGCGATCCTGATCCTCGACGAAGCGACCTCGGCGCTCGATTCTGCAACCGAGGCGGGTATCCAGGACGCGCTCGGCACCGTCGCCGCCAGCCGCACGACGCTTGTCATCGCCCATCGCCTGTCGACGATCACCGACGCCGACGAGATCCTGGTGCTGAGCGCCGGCCGCATCGTCGAACGCGGCCGCCACGACGCGCTGCTGGCGCGCGGCGGCGCCTATGCCGAGATGTGGGCGCTGCAGCAGGCCGAGGAAGAACAGGCGATCGCGGCAGAGTGAAGAAGCGCGAACCCTCTTCCTTCTCCCTCCCCACTCTACGTTGGCTGCGCTCACGTGGGGGGAGGGAGCGGCAATCGCGGCGGAGCGAGGGGCAAGCGGCAAACACCCTTCCTTCCCCCTCCCCCCGGTGAGCGCAGCGAACCGAGAGTGGGGAGGGTCGGGGTGGGGGGTGCGCCACTGGGCCGAAATTCTGCTTCAGCGCCCGTTCCGCAAGGCGCCGTCCAGGTGGCACGACCCCCACCCCAACCCTCCCCACTCTACGCTCGCTTCGCTCGCGTGGGGGGAGGGGGAAGTAAGGCTCACTTCCCCGCGCGCTTGAAACTCCACTGCACGCTCGCCGCCGCTTTCTCGGTGCGCGCCGCAATCACCAGCTGCCAGGTCTTGTGCAGCCCGCCGGCGGCGTCGATCCACAGCGACGGCTCGATCGCCACCGGGCCGCCGCGGGCCTTCATCGCCCAGACGCGCCCGGCCGGCAGCTTGAGCAAGGCGCCCGCGCCATCGGCGGTCGGCGTCGCGGTCACCCCGACGCCCAGATGAAAGCGGATATCGAAGGCGCGGTCGGTCGCCCGGCCAAGGCGGCGGCGCACCGCCGGCGCCAGCGCATCCTCGCCGCGCAGGTCGCTGCCGTCGGCACTGAGGAACAGCCGCCGCGTGACGACCATCCCGAAGCGCTTCGCATAGCCATCATGCGACGCTTCCAGCCAATGCCCCTCCTCGCTGCTCCGTGCCGAAACGCTGACTTCCTCGACGCCGAGGCCGAGGGCACCATCGTCGCGAATGCGCGTCGAATTGGTGTCGGCGACGACCAGGGTCGAATGCGCGGCCGTCGTCCGCAGCCCCTGCGCCAGCGGCCCCGGTAGTGGCGCCGGCAGCCCGCGGTCGCCGCCGCAATTGACGATGACGCGGTCGGGCCCGTCGGAAAGTTCGAACGCCAAAGTCCCGGCGTGGCCGGCGGCGATGCGCGCCAGCGGCGGCGGCCCGGCGTCGGCGACGATCACCGTCCTGCCCGCCGACAGGCGGTAATAGCCCGACCAGCGCCCGGCGCGGACGAGCTGCGTGCCGGTAGCGCAGCCCTTGGCCAGGCGATCGAGCGCACCGGCGGCGATCGGCGCGCCGCCGCCCCAGGCGCCGATCATGCCGTCGCCCAAGGCCATGCCCATCAGGCTCGGCGCCAGGCGGGCGAGGCTGTCGGCGAACACCGGCGCCGGGCGGGCATCGACGGCGAGCGCGGCGTTGCCGGAAAAGATCAGCAGCTCGGCAAGCGCCAGCGCGTCGACAGGCGCGCGGCTGGCGATCCCGCCATCGGGCAGCACCAGCGTCGGCAGCAGCTTCTCCAGCCCGGCGAGCGCCGCGGCGACGCGCGCCTCCCCCATCGGGATCAGATGCCCCGCGGCGTGCAGCCCGGCGAGCGCCTCGGCCTTGGCGAGGCCATCGGGCAGGCGGAAGGCGGCGCGGTCGAGATGCCGCGCCCAGCCGGCAAGGCCGCCGAGCAGCGCGGTGCGATAGCCGGAGTCGCTCGACGACAGGATCAGCGGCGCATGGGCAAAGGCGAAGAGCAGCCGCCGGCCGGTGACGAGGGCAGACCAGGCGACGGCGTCGTAATCGGCGAAGCGCGCCAACCAGCGCCGCACCAGCGGTTCGGCGACCTTGGCGCCGGCGGCGCGGTCGGGCGCCCAGGCAGCGAGGTCGCGCAGCCAGCCCCAGCTGTCGGCATGGTCGCGCCACGCCGGGGCGAGCCCCGCGCCGCCGAAATCGAGGTCGCGCGTCATCACCGTCGCGCCGGCGTGGATCAGCCGCCCCGCCGCGAGGCGTTCGCCAAGCTGGGGGTCGCCGGGCACCGGGTCGGCGGGCACGCCGAGCAGCCGCAGCGGCTGGCGGCCCTTGAGGCGAAGGCGGTGCAGCGGCGATGCATGCAGCGTCGCCGTGGCGCGCTGGGCCAGGCGTTCGGCGAGCGAGGGGCCCCTGTCGCCGCCTTCGCGGCGCAAGACGCTCTCGCCGCCTTCGCGGCGCAAAACGCTGTCGCCGTCTTCGCGGCGCAAGGTCGCGGCTTCAGCGGCCGGCGGCGGCGCAGGCGCGGCTGGCGCTTTGGCCATGGTCAGCCGCGCAAGCGCGCGATGTTGGCGGCATAGGCGTCGGCGCCGCCGCGGAAGGTCGCCGTTCCCGCCACCAGCACATCGGCGCCGGCGTCGATCGCCTGGCGCGCCGTCGTCACATCGATGCCGCCATCGACTTCGAGGTCGATCGTCCGGCCGCTCTTGTCGATCATCTTGCGGATCGCCTCGATCTTCTTGAGCTGGCCGGTGATGAAGCTCTGGCCGCCGAAACCGGGGTTGACGCTCATGACCAGGACGAGATCAACATCGTCGATGAGGTAGTCGAGCATCTTCGCCGGCGTGCCGGGATTGAGCGAGACGCCCGCCTTCTTGCCCAATGCCTTGATGCGCTGGATCGAGCGGTGGATGTGCGGCCCGGCCTCGGGATGGACGGTCAGGATATCGGCGCCGGCCTCGGCAAAGGCATCAAGGAAGGGGTCGGCGGGCGAAATCATGAGGTGCACGTCCATCACCAGATGCGTGTGCGGCCGCAGCGCTTTCACCACCATTGGGCCGATCGTCAGATTGGGGACGAAATGCCCGTCCATGACATCGACATGGACATAATCGGCGCCGGCGGCGGTGATGGCGCCCACCTCCTCGCCGAGCCGGGCAAAGTCGGCTGACAGGATCGACGGGGCAATGCGGACGGGCTGCTGCATGGCCACAGGCTTAGCAGGGGCGCAGGCGGGCCGGAAGCGCGGCGGCCGAAGCCATGCACAGAAAAGCCCATCCCGGCTGCGACCGGCATCTCGGCACTGGCAATAATCCCAGCAAGTCGATAGGCAATCTTGCCAAGCAGGGAGCGATGCCGATGGACCTGATGGGATTCGATATCTGGGCGCTGCTGCCCTTCATCCTGGTCGGCTTCGCGGCGCAGATCGTCGATGGCGCGCTCGGCATGGCCTATGGCGTCATTTCGTCGACCCTGCTCGTCTCGCTGCTCGGCATGCCGCCGGCGCAAGCGTCCGCGGGGGTACATCTCGCCGAAATCTTCACCACCGGCGCGTCGGGGCTCAGTCACGCTTTCCTGCGCAACATCGACTGGCGGTTGTTCCTGCGGCTGGTGTTGCCGGGGATCGCCGGCGGCCTCGCCGGGGTCTGGCTGGTGACGCATATCGACGCCGGCCAGGCGCGGCCGGTGGTGATGGCCTATCTCGCGGCGATCGGGCTGTTGTTGCTCTATCGCGCCTGGCGCTTTCCGACGCCGAAGTTCGACAACCCCCGCATCGTCGTGCCGCTGGGCCTCGCCGGCGGCTTCCTCGATGCTTCGGGCGGCGGCGGCTGGGGGCCGGTGGTAACGTCGAACCTGCTGCTCCAGGGCAGTGACGCCCGCAAGACGATCGGCACGGTCAACGCCGTCGAATTCTTCCTGACGCTGAGCATTTCGGCGGGCTTCTTCGCCACCATTGGCGCCGCGGCCTTCACCTTGGCGACCGCCGGGCTGCTCGTCGGCGGCGTGCTGGCGGCGCCGGTCGCGGCCTTTGCGGCGCGCCATGTCCAGCCGCGGCTGCTGCTTGGGCTGGTCGGCACGGTGCTGACGCTGACCAGCGGCTACAGTATCTGGAAGGCGCTGGCCTGAAACGCCAACAGCCGGTCCCGCCGAGCGGCGGGACCGGCGGCTGGCCGAAATGGGGCGAGGATCAGGCCGGCTGCAGGCCGCGACGGCGGCGCAGCGCGGCGCCGGTCAGACCAAAGCCGGCGATCAGCATCGCCCAGCTGGTGGGCTCGGGAACGGCGGTCAGCGTCAGGTTGAGGCCGGTCGAATCACTGCCGTAATTGCCGGCGCGGTTGACCACCGCGGCGACCGACCAGCCCTGGGCCAGATAAATCGTGCCCGAATAGCTGTAGCTGGGGTTGCCGGCGCCGAGCGATGCAACGCCAAAACTGCCTGCGATCCCTGTGGCGCTCAAGAAGACATCGATGCCGGTCGGGTGAATGTCCTGGATGCTGAACGTCGCATCCAGCCTGTAGAAGCTGCCGACCGGCGCGATGAACGTCACCGCAACGCTGCCAATGTCGGCAGTCGGGCCCGGATGGACCAGCAGGCGGTCGGTCGGGACATTGACGCTGTTGTACTGGAATGACGTCACACTCGACTTGGTAACGCCCGGGACGTCGAAATTGGGGGCGGCCTGCAGACAGATTGAGCCGGCGATGAAGCAATTGGTATTGGCGGTCAGCAATTGGCTGTTCGAAAAAGTGTCCGACACGGTGGTATGAATGAACCCGCCAGCGAATTGCGTGCCGTCGAAGCTGGTAAAGGCATCATAGACGGCAGCGCTGGCGGGTGCCGCAGCGAAGGTTGCGGCGGCAAGCGCCAGTGCCAGAGGCGTCTTCAAATCTGCTACTCCCCCTGCGCGCGCACGCGTTTGATAATCGGCAGGCAAGACACGTGCCGAACTGAGAAATCAGTAACTTATGTTTGAAGCGCCGTGACCACTGTAAACCCTGGCTTACAGCTTTCGAAGGCGGGCGATGAAGAAGCCGTCCATGCCGCCGTCGGCCGCCATCATCCCTGGCATTGTCCGCACGAAGCCGTCGGCGGTCGGCACGAGGCCGAGTGGCAGTCCCGCCGCCTCGAACGGCCAGCGCGGCAGCCCGGCGATCACGCGTTCGGCGATGCGCTCGCCCTCGCGCGGGTCGAGCGAGCACGTCGCATAGACGAGGGTGCCACCAGGCTTGAGCCACGTCGCCGCCTTGCGCAGCAGCGCCGCCTGGAGGAGCGTCAGCGGCGCCAGGTCGCGCGCGCCTTTCAGGTGCAGGACATCGGGGTGGCGGCGGAAGATGCCCGTCGCCGAGCAGGGCGCGTCGAGCAGGATGTGATCGAAGGGCGCTTCCGGCTCCCAGCGCAGCGCGTCGGCGGTGACGATCTCGGCGGCAAGGCCGGTGCGCTCGAGATTTTCGGCTACCATCGCCAGCCGCGGTTCGGCGACATCGAGCGCCGTCACCGCGCAGCCCATCGCCGCGAGCTGCAGCGTCTTGCCGCCGGGTGCCGCGCAAACGTCGAGAACGCGGTCGCCGGCCTTCGCACCCAGCAGCCGGACGGGGAGCGACGCCGCCAGATCCTGCACCCACCAGGCGCCCTCGGCGAACCCCGGCCATTCGGTCAGCCCGCCCTTGCGTGCGACGCGGACATGGCCGGGCAGCAGGCTGGTGCCGCCGAGCGCGTCGGCCCAGCGCTCGGTTTCGGCGGGGTCGCGCAGGCTGAGGTCGGTCGCCGGTTCGTCGGCGAGCAGCCGCGATGCCGCCTCGGCGACTTGCGGACCCCAGTCGGTCGCCCAGCGCACATCGAAGGGCGCCGGCAGTCGCGGCGCGGCGGGCAGTTCGGCACCGCGCCGGCTGAGCGCCCCGAGCACCCCATGCACCAGCCGCCGCGGCCCGCCTTCGACGAGCGGCAGCGCCGTCGCGATCGCGGCGTGCGGCGGCGTCGCCAGCCGCAGCCAGCCGGCGAGCGCGATGCGCAGCACGTGCCGCGCGCGGGCATCGTCGGGCAGCGGCTTGTCGGTCGCCGAATCGATGAGGGCGTCGAGCTCGGGCAGCCAGCGCAAGGCGGTCGCGGCGAGCAGCCGGGCGAGGCCGCGATCGGCGGCCATGGCGATGCCGTCGAGCGCCGCTTCCTGGGCGCGCTCGATGGCGAGGCCGCGGCCGAGCACCGCCATCAGCAGTTTCAAGGCGCCGCGCCGCGCGGCGAGGCCGGGGACGAGCCCGGTCGGCTGGGGGCGCCGCGTGCCAGGCCTAGCGATTGCCGCCTCCCATCAGGGCACCGATGCGGCGGAAATAGCTGTTCGGGAAAATGCGCGTCATCCAGTCGATGAAACGCGCGTCATTGCCGATCAGCACCCGGTGGCGGCGCGCCTTCATCCCGGCGACGATCGTCGCGGCGGCCTGGGCGGGTGTCGTTTTCGCCGCCTTTTCGAACTCGGCGGCGAAATCGATGTCGGTGCGCGCCCCGGGCATGCCGGCGATGTGCTTGGAATTCTTGACGACATTGGTCTTGATGCCGCCGGGGTGGACGCGGATGACGCAGATGCCGGGGTCGGTGACGCCGAGTTCGAGGTGCAGCGCCTCGGTCAGGCCGCGCACGGCATATTTGGAGGCGTTGTAGGCGCTCTGCGTCGGATAGCCCATCATGCCGAACACCGACGAGACATTCACCAGCCAGGCGGTGCCGGTCGCCGCCGCCTGTTTGCGCAGGTGCGGCAGCGCGGCGCGGCAACCTTCGACGACACCGGTGAAATTGACCGCCATCACCCGGTCGAAATCGTCGCGCGGGCAATCGGCGAAGGGCGCCACCACCGTCAGCCCGGCGTTGTTGACAAGGCCATCGAGGCGGCCGAATTCGGCGACGGCGCCATCGATCCACGCCTGCAACGCCGGCGTGTCGGTGACGTCCAAGGGCGTGATCGACGCCGGGCGGTTGCCGAGCAGGCGCTTCGTCTCGGCAAGCCCCGCGGCGTCCTTGTCGGCGAGCGCCAGCACGGCGCCCTTGTCGGCGAGATCGAGCGCCAGCGCCCGGCCGATGCCGCTGCCGGCGCCGGTGATGGCGATCACCTTGTTGTCGAAGTCCATGCCGTCCCCTTTCGCGCCTCCGGCGCGGCCCCCTGCCGTGCGTGCCTTTGGCGCGGCCCCTTTTGCCGCGACGCCGGCACGCCTAACTCGGCTGTAGCCCGCCCGCCCGCGACAGGAAACCTGCGATGACCGACAAGCCCGAAGCCGTTCCCGAAGCGCCGCCGGCCCCTGCCACGCCGGCTCCTGCTGCGCCACCGCCGCCCGAAAAGGAAATCGGCGGCCGCGATGGCCCCGAGCCGGTGCGCTACGGCGATTGGGAAAAGGGCGGCATCGCCGTCGATTTTTAGGGTCGCGCGATGGCGACCCCCAATTGGCTGGTGCCGCACCGCGAGGGGCTGCACATCGTGCCCATCGACGCGTGGATCGACCCCTCGACCCCCAAGGCCAACGCGCTGGTTACCCATGGCCACAGCGACCACGCCCGCGGCGGCCATGGCAAGGTGTTGGCGACGCGCGAGACGCTCGCCATCATGGATGTGCGCTGTGGGCCGCAGACGGGCGCGCAGATCGCCACCTATGGCGAGACGCTCGACCTCGGCGGGGTGAGCGCGAGATTCGTGCCGGCGGGGCATGTCCTCGGCTCGGCGCAGATCGTGCTGGAGTACAAGGGCGAGCGCATCGTCGTCTCGGGCGATTACAAGCGTGCCACCGACCCGACCTGCCCGGCCTTCGAGCCGGTCAATTGCGATGTCTTCGTCACCGAAGCGACCTTCGGCCTGCCGGTGTTTCGCCACCCGCCCGCCGCCGCCGAGATCGCCACGGCCCTCGCCCGTCTCGCCGCCAATCCCGACCGCTGCCTGCTGATTGGCGCCTATGCCCTTGGCAAGGCGCAGCGCGTCATCGCCGAGCTGCGCCGCGCCGGCCATGACGCGCCGATCTGGCTGCACGGCGCGCTGCTGCGCATCTGCACGCTCTACCAGGATTTCGGCGTCGATCTCGGCGACCTGCGCGCCGCCACCGAGGCGAAACCCGCCGATCTCAAGGGCGCCATCGTCATGGCGCCGCCGTCGGCGCTCGCCGATCGCTGGTCGCGACGCCTGCCCGAGCCGATCACCGCCATGGCGTCGGGGTGGATGCGCGTCCGCCAGCGGGCGAAGCAGCGCGGCGTCGAGCTGCCGCTGATCATCTCCGACCACGCCGATTGGCCCGAGTTGACCGCCACCGTCCGCGAGGTCGCCCCCGGCGAGGTCTGGGTGACGCATGGCCGCGAGGAAGCACTGGTCCATTGGTGCCGGCTGCACCAGATCCGCGCCCGGGCGCTGGCGCTGGTCGGGCGCGACGACGAGGACGACTGAGCGCAAGAGTTGAGCGGCAATCAAATCTTTTGCTGCAAGTGCGAAGAGTTTGTTGACGAACCTGCAAAGCTGATATTAAGCTAAGCTCATCAATCGCCGCCCGAGCCGATATGCTCCTGCGGCCCCAGCAAGGACATCGCGCATGATCCGCACGCTTCTCGCCGCCGCCGCGCTCACCCTCGCCGTTCCGGCGGTCGCCCAAACGCCCGCCGCCGACATCAAGGCCGGCCGCGTCCTCAAGGACGAAAGCGGCGCGCGCATCGGCAAGATCGACAAGGTCCTCGCCGATGGCTCGGCGAAGGTGATCTTCGACGGCCGCTACGTCACCATCCCCGGCGCAACGATGAAGCTCGTCGACGGCGACCCCGTCACCTCGATGCCGAAGCGCGACATCGCCAAGCTCAACTGAGGCCGCTATCGCAGCGCGATGGAGCCTTTCGACCGCGCGCTGCGCCGCCGCCGCCATGACGCGGCACGCCTCGCCGATGCCGACTTTCTGTTCGCGCACATCGCCGATGAGCTGCGCCATCGCGGCCAGGTGCTGGCGCCGGCGGCGCGTGACGTCCTCGATCTCGGCGGCCCGGCGCCGGCCTGGCCCGGCGCCGTCCGCTTGGCGCTGGCGCCGGGCGCCGCGAGCCTCGTCGCCGACGAGGACCGCCTGCCCTTCGCCGATGCCGCCTTCGATCTCGTCGTCAGCGCCGCCGGCCTTGCCAGCGTCTCCGATCTCCCCGGCGCGCTCGTCCAGGCGCGCCGCGTGCTGCGCCCAGGCGGCTGGCTCCTCGCAACGATCGCCGGCGGCATGACCCTCGCCGAACTTCGCGCCGACTTCATTGCCGCCGAATCGGCGATCACCGGCGGCGCCGCGGCGCGAACCGCGCCGATGGTCGAGGCCCAGGCCGGCGCCGCGCTGCTGGCACGCGCCGGTTTCGCCAGCCCGGTCAGCGATGTCGAGCGGCTGACGGTGCGCTACCGCTCGGTCTTCGCACTGTTCGACGATCTGACCGCGATGGGCGCGCGCTCGCCCCTCGCCAGCCGGGCGCCGCTGCGCCGCGACGTGCTGGCGGCGGCGGCAGCGAACTTCGCCGCCCGCGCCGATGCCGACGGCAAGACGCCGGTGACGGTCGAACTCCTCCACCTCGCCGGCCGCGCCCCGGGCGGTGACGACGGCCGCGAGCGTTTGCAGGCGGCGATCTGAGCTGCCGTGGAATGCCAGGAAGAATCAAGAAGTGGGCCTCCGTCGGCCAGGGGCTGAGCCCCTGGACCCACTTTCGTTAAGTCACTGCATTTGCAGCATAAAGACCACCCAAAAAAGAGCGGGTCCAGGGCCTCAGGCCCTGGCCGCCGGAGGCTCCTCTTCTTGCTTCTCTAAATCTTGGACAGGATCACGTCCGCGTCAGCGTGACGAAGGCGAACCCTGGCGCATCGCCCTCGGCGGGGTGCGCCTCGCGCGCCACCTCCCGCCAGCGGCTGCGGTCGAACGCCGGAAACAGCGTGTCGCCGTCGGGTGCCAAATCGACTTCGGTCAGTTCGAGCCGTGTCGCCGAGGGCAGCGCTTCGGCATAGACGCTGGCGCCGCCGATGACGAAGATCCCCTCGGCGCGGGCGCGCGGGTCGAGCCCGGCGGCGGCGACCGCTTCGGCGAGATTGGCGGCGACGCTGACCCCCGGCGCGCTCCAGCCGGCATCGCGCGTCAGCACGATATTGTGGCGGCCGGGCAGCGGCTTGCCGATCGAGACGAAGGTCTTGCGCCCCATGATGACCGGCTTGCCGACGGTCATCCGCTTGAAGCGCTTGAGATCGGCGGGAAGGTGCCAGGGCATCGTGCCGTCGCGGCCGATGACGCCGTTGCGCGCGACCGCAGCGATGAGGATCAGCTCCATCGCAACCACGACCGGCTTGAAAGATACCTTCCAAACACCGTGTTTGCACGCGCCTCGATTCTAATGAGCGCCATATTTCTTTCGTGATTTCCCCTTCTAGTCATCCAAATGATAGACTCATCTGCTTCTTTTTTATCCAGCGCAACTTCAAGATCTTCCTGATTATTAGCAGGGGTATTGCTCGCTTGTCTTCTAATCAAACTGTGTGCGGCAAACGCGATGTCGCGAATGAAATCGGCTATACTCTCATATATACTAGCCCCTTCCTTCCCAAAATACGCTCCCACAAGATACTTCTTTTCAAGAATACGTTCAATTTCAGCGGCATTGCCATCTATTCGTATAAGACAGGCCTGATACTGTTTACTTATGTTGGAAAGCGTCCCATTTTCGTCTTTCATAAATTTGTCCCTTATTTTTTCTTCTTCGTATGGCCAAAGGGCCGGAGAAGTAATTTGATATATCATTTCGATTAAACGGGAAACATCTATTAGTGTTTGTTCAGATATCTCGATCCTCTTGCCGTCCAGTTTTTGTTCGCGCCAAGTGTGAAGCCCAAGCCAAGCGATCATCGGTGCCGCGACGAGAGCTATTCCTTGGGCCAGTTCGGTGAACGAGAAGGCAGACATTGGCTTCCTAAACAGCAACCGGCGCCGGGATGGCGGGGTGCGGATCATAGCCGTCGATGGCGAAATCCTCGAAGCGATAGCCGAAGATGTCATCGGGGCGGCGGGTCAGGCGGAGGGTCGGGAAACCCTTGGGTTCGCGGCCCAGCAGTTCGGTGACGAGATGCTCGTGGTTGAGATAAAGGTGGCAGTCGGCGCCCATCCAGACGAGCTCGCCGGGTTCGAGGTCGCATTGCGCCGCCAGCATGCGGATCAGCACCGCGGCTTCGAAGATGTTGAAGGGCAGCCCCAGGCCGATGTCGCACGACCGCTGGTAGAGAATGCCCGAAAGCTTGTTCCCCGAAACGAAATACTGATAGGTCATGTGGCAGGGAGGCAGCGCCATTTGATCGAGCTCGGCGACATTCCAGCCGGTGAAGATATGGCGGCGGCTCGCCGGATTGGTCTTCAGCCCGGCGACGAGCGCGGCGATCTGGTCGATGCCCTCGCTATCCCCCGGGAAGCGCGGCCAGTGGCGCCACTGCGCGCCATAGACCGGGCCGAGATCGCCCCATTCCGCCGCGAACGCATCATCGGAAAGAATGCGTGCCTCGAACGCCGCCTGGGTCAGGCCTTCGCCGGTCGCCTCGTTGAAGCGCTTCAATGGCCAGTCGGTCCAGATGCCGACGCCCTGCGCCACCAGCGGCCGGATGTTGCGTGTCCCCGCCAGGAACCACAGCAGCTCGCGGATCGCCGTCTTCCAATAGACGCGCTTCACCGTGAGCAAGGGCACGCTGCCGTCCGACAGGTCGAAGCGCATCGTCTCGCCGAACAAGGCTCGCGTGCCGGTGCCGGTGCGGTCGCGGCGTTCGTCGCCGGTCGCCCAGACACGGGCAACGAGATCGAGATATTGGGCTTCGCTCATGTCCCTCTATCGCGGGATGTCCCTGGCAGAATCAACCGGTGAGCGACACGGCGCTCGCGCTGCTCGCCAGCTTCCACATCTTCGTCCGCGAGGCGCTGCTCTTCGTCGCGCTCGGCATCCTGTTGTGCAGCCTCGACGATCTGTTCATCGACGCGGTATGGATCGGCCGCAGTCTGTGGCGACGGCTGACCGTCTATCGCCGCCACACTCGCGCCACCGCCGAATCGGTGCGCCGCGCCGACCCGGGGGTCATCGCCATCTTCGTTCCCGCCTGGGACGAGGGTGACATCGTCGGCGCCATGCTGCGCCGGCTCACGGCGACGCTCGATTACCCGCGCTATCGCGTCTTCGTGGGCGTCTATCCCAACGATCCCGTTACGCTCGCCGCCGTCCGCGGCGTCGGCGATCGCCGCATCGAAACCGTCGTATGCACCCGTCCGGGGCCGACCACCAAGGCCGATTGCCTCAACCATCTCTGGCGCGCGCTGGTCGATTGGGAGGACGCCACCGGCGTCGCCGCCAAAGCAGTGGTGCTCCACGACGCCGAGGATGTCGTCCACCCCCAGGAGCTTTGGGTCCACGATGCACTGATCCCGCGCTTCGCCATGGTGCAGCTGCCGGTGCTGCCACTGCCCGACCCGACCTCGCGCTGGGTCAGCGGCCATTATCTCGACGAATTCGCCGAAAGCCACATGAAGGACCTGGTGGTGCGCGAGGCGCTCGGCGCGGCGCTGCCCTCGGCGGGGGTGGCTTCCGGGATCGAGCGCGCCATCCTCGGCCGCATCGCCGCGGCCGCCGGCGGCGCCCCCTTTGATGCCGCCAGCCTGACCGAGGACTATGAACTTGGCCACCGGATCCGCGCCTTCGGCGGCCGCGCCGCGCTGGTGCGCATCCGCAGCGGTGCCGACCGCGTCATCGTCGCAACGCAGGAGCATTTCCCCGCGACCTTCGCCGCCGCGGTGCGCCAGAAGTCGCGCTGGCTGACGGGGATCGCGCTGGCCGGCTGGGACCGCCTCGGCTGGCCGGGCGGCGCCGCCGATCGCTACATGCTGCTGCGCGACAGGAAAGCGCTGGTCGCCGCGGCGCTGACCATGGCGGGCTATGCGGTGGTCGGGCTCGTCGCGGTTGACACCGCGCTGGTCGCCGCAGCGACGCGCGCCACTCCTGGCCTGGTGGTGCCGCCGCTCGCCGCTGGCTGGCTGGCGCCGCTCGTCATCTTCAACGCCGCGATGCTGGCCTGGCGGTTGGTATTGCGGGCCGGCTTCACGACCCATGCCTATGGCTGGCACGAAGGGCTGCGGGCGATCCCGCGCGCGATCGTCAGCAACCTTGTCAATGCCGCTGCCGCATGGGTAGCTTGCAATCGTTACGGGGCAATGTTGCAACGGGGTGACGCGCTGGCGTGGGAGAAAACCGCGCATCGGTTCCCGGGCAGTCCGGGCGGGGGCGACCGCTAAGGGCGCTGCGGGCGGTGGCACTGCTGGCCCTCGGCTGGGCGGCGGGGCGGCTGCCCTCGGCGCTCGCCGATGGTCGCGAGCTTGCCGGGGCGTGGCGGCTGCCGGTGGCATTGGCGCCCGCGCCATCTCCCGTCGCAATCGCTCCGCCGCCGCCAACCTATGATTCGCTGCCGCTGATCTGGGGCTGGCCGCCACTTTTGCCGGCTTTTCCCGCCCCCGATCCGCCCGAAGCCCGCCCGCCGGCACAGATCGATCCGGAACGGACTTTCTTTCTGCCGGTCCTGCCAATCGACTATCGCCTGCCACCGGCGCCGCTGTTCGCCACGACCTCCGGCAACCCTGCCGCGCCGATCCGCGCGCCGGCGCCCGAAGCGCCCCCCTCGCCCGAAGCCTTCGCCCTGGCGTCGGAAGCCTATGCCCGCCTCGCCGCCGGCGATCGCCGCGGTGCCGCGGCAGGCTTCGACGCCGCGCTCGCGGCGGGGCCGCACCCCAATGCGCCGGTCTGGGCGGCGCAGGCCAAACAACTCCGGAAGCGCTGGTCGAACGATATCTATTCGCTGTTTCGTGCCCCCGGCCCGGTCAGCGCCGCCGCGGCCCCGGTGCTCGGCGGCGGCCAGACCGGCGTCACCGTCGCCTGGACCGCCAACCCGCTCAACCGCCGGCCGATCGCGGTGGTGCTGCGCTCGACCGCCGCCATCGACGACCCCGCCGCCACCGGCCAGGCGGCGCTGGGCGTGCGCTGGCAGTTGCTGCCGGGTCTCGCGATCAACGCCGAGCGGCTGTTTGCCCTCGGCCCCTTTGCCACCGATGGCTGGACGGCGCGGCTTTCGGGCGGCGCGCAGGGCAATCGCGGCCGGCTGCAATGGCAGGCCTATGGCGAGGCCGGCGTCATCGACGATGGCAGCTTCTACGGCGGCGCCGAGGCGCGCGCGCACACGCCGCTGCTGCGCTTCGGCAAGAGCCAGGTGTTCGCCGGCGGCGGCGCCTGGGGCGGCGGCCAGACCGGCTTCGACCCCGCCTGGCGAGTCGATGTCGGCCCCAGCCTGCTGCTGCGACGGCCGCTGTTCGGCGGCAACCTCAGCGTCGCCGCCGACTGGCGCTTCCGCGTCGGCGGCAACGCCTTTCCCGACAGCGGCCCGGCGCTGACGGTGGCGACAAGCTTCTAGCGCCGCTCCTACGCCTGCTTGCCTCCCGGCGTCGGGATCCCCGGCAGCGGCGGCACGCCCTGCGGCGGGATATCGGCGTTGAGTTCGTTCACTTCATCGAGGCCGCGGCCAACATGGCTGCGCGAGCGGCCGTAGATGAAGTAGAACACCAGGCCGAGGCCGGCCCAGCCGAAGAACACCAGCTGCGCCGTCAGCGACAGGAAGGCGAAGAGCAGCAGGCAGCCCGCCGCTGCCGCCGGCGCCACGACCCAAACGGCGGGGGTGCGGAAGACGCGGCGACGATCGGGGTTGGTGCGCCGCAAGGTCATGATGGCGAGGCTGACGAAGAAGAAGGCGCACAAGGTGCCGCCATTCGACACCGCCGCCAGCTGACCGACCGGGAAGAACGCCGCGGCGAAGGCGACGCCGACGCCGGTGACGATGGTGACGATATGCGGCGTCTTGTACTTGGGGTGGACCTTCGACAGCGCCGCCGGCAGCAGGCCATCGCGCGACATGACGAAGAAGATGCGCGTCTGGGCGAACATCATCATCAGCACCACCGACGGCAGCGCGAAGCCCGCGGCGAGGCCGAGGACATTGCCGATTGCCGGATAGCCGATCGAGCGCAGCACATGCGCCAGCGCTTCCTTCGAGCAGACCACCGGCAGCACATTGGCGGCGATGGTGTTGCACTGCGCGGTCAGTTCGGGCGAGCCCGGCTGCAGCGCCTCACCGCCGGGGCCGAACACCGGCTGGGCACCAAAGCTGCCGATGACGCCGCTGCCGACGAGCATGTAGAAGCAGGTGCAGATGGCGAGCGACCCGACGAGGCCGATCGGGATGTTGCGCTGCGGGTTCTTGGTTTCCTCCGCCGCCGTCGAGACGGCATCGAAGCCGACGAAGGCGAAGAAGATGATCGACGCGGCGCTGATCGCGCCGGTGGCGCCCAAGGGCAGGAAGGGCTGGAAGTTCTCCGCCGTCGCCGCCGGCACGGCAAGCGCGATAAAGGCGGCGAGCGCGGTGATCTTGACCGCGACGAGGATGGCGTTGACCTGGGCGCTTTCCTTGGTGCCGATGACCAGCAGCCAGGTGACGGCGAGCGCGATGACGACGGCGGGCAGGTTGATCAGCCCGCCGGCATAGGGACCGTTGACGAATTCAGCCGGCAGCTTGATGCCGACGAGATTGTCGAGCACGCCGACGATATAGCCCGACCAGCCGACCGCGACGGCGCTCGCCGCCACCGCATATTCGAGCACCAGCGCCCAGCCGACGATCCAGGCGAGGATCTCGCCGAAGGTCGCATAGCTGTAGGTGTAGGCGGAGCCCGACACCGGCACCATCGCCGCCAGTTCGGCGTAGCAGAGCGCGGCGAGGCCACACACCAACGCCGACAGCACGAAACTGATCAGCATGCCCGGCCCGGCGAGCTGCGCCGCCTCGGCGGTCAGCACGAAAATGCCGGTACCGATGATGCCGCCGATGCCGAGCATCGTCAGCTGAAAGGCGCCGAGCGAGCGGGTGAGCGACTTTTTCTCAGCGGTCGCCAGGATCGAATCGAGCGACTTGATACGCCAGTTTGCCAAGTGATTCCCCTCGGGGCTCTGCCCCTTAAAAGCCCTGGGGCTCTGCCCCTTATGTCCGATGTCGTATCATCGTGCGCGATGCCCGGCAAACCGGTCAAGTATGTCGCGCTTCGGCAATGCCATTGCGCAAGCGATTTGCGGCGGGGGTGGCGGGGCGCCAACGGCTCGGCTAGAGGCGCGGCATGTCGTCGCCGCTTTCCGAGGCAGAATCGCGCCTGGTTGCCCGAATTTCGGGCAGCCGCGACGCGATGCTGGCGCGCCTGCTCGGCTGGGCGGAGATCAATTCGGGAAGTCGCAACCTTGCCGGCCTCGCCGCCATGGCCGAATCATTGCGCGACGCCGCGCGTGACCTCGGCGGCACCGCGACGCTGGTTGAACCGACCCCGGCAACTGCGATCGACGCCGGTGGCCGCAAGATTGCCCTTCACCACGGCCACAACCTCCACATCGTCAGACGCCCGGAAGCCCCCGTGAAAGTGCTGCTCACCGGTCATATGGACACGGTTTTCGCCCCCGATCACCCCTTCCAGGCGTGTCGCTGGCTTGATGAAGACACCATCAATGGCCCTGGCACCGCCGACATGAAGGGCGGCATTGCCGTCATGTTCGCCGCGCTCGAAGCCTTTGAGGCCTCGCCCTTTGCCCCCCATCTCGGCTGGGAAATCGTCATCAACAGCGACGAGGAGGTCTCCTCCCCCGGCTCGGCGGCCCTGCTCGACGCCGCCGCGCGGCGCTGCCATCTCGGCATGACCTACGAGCCGGCGCTGCCCGACGGCACGCTCGCCGGGGCGCGCAAGGGCTCGGGCAACTTCTCGGCCGCCGTCACCGGCCGCGCCGCCCATGCCGGGCGCGAGCCCGAAAAGGGCCGCAACGCGATTGTCGCCGCCGCTGACCTGGCGCTGCGGCTGAAGGCGCTGACGGCGTCCGACCTCAGCGTCAATCCGGCGAAGCTCGATGGCGGCGGCCCCAACAACATCGTCCCTGACCAGGCCGTGCTGCGCTGGAACATGCGACCCTCGACCCCCGCCGCCGAAGCGCGCGCCAGCGCCGCCGTCGCCGCGCTGATCGCCGATGTCGAAGCCACCCACGACGTCGAAATCCATCTCCACGGCAGCTTCGCCCGCCCGCCAAAACCCCTCGACGCCAACCAGCAGCGGTTGTTCGACC
Source organism: alpha proteobacterium AAP81b (assembly GCA_001295935.1). Lineage (GTDB taxonomy): Bacteria > Pseudomonadota > Alphaproteobacteria > Sphingomonadales > Sphingomonadaceae > Sandarakinorhabdus. The sequence continues at coordinate 2,669 of LJHX01000147.1, read as the reverse complement.
TCGTCCGCGCCTGTGGTGGCGACCTCGGATTGGACATCGGCTGGCGCGATACCGGCGGCGTCTGCGACGGCAACAACCTCGCCGCCACTGGGCTGGCGGTGGTCGATACCCTCGGGGTGCGCGGCGGCGCCATCCATTCCAGCGACGAATTCCTCTGCGTCGACAGCCTCGAGGAGCGTGCCAAACTCTCGGCATTGCTGCTGGCGCGCATTGCCACCGGGGGCTGGACGCGATGAGCTGGCATATCCGCGCCGCTCGCGGCAGCGACCTGCCGTCGCTGATGAGCCTTGCCGCGCTTACCGGCGGCGGCTTTACGAATTTGCCGCATGACGAGAAATCGCTCGCCGACCGCCTCGCCTGGTCCGACGAAAGCTACGCCCGGCCCGAGGACTCGCCCCACGACGAGCTCTACATCCTGCTGCTCGAACAGGCGGGAAGCGGCAAGATCGGCGGCTGCGCCATGGTGTTCAGCCGCATCGGCGCCGAATGGCCCTTCTACAGTTACAAGATCGGCACCCTCAGCCAGACGTCGCGCGAGCTCGGCCGCACCTTCGCGCTGCCCTTCCTCAGCCTTGTCACCGATCACGACGGCGCCAGCGAGGTCGGCGGGCTGTTCCTCCATCCCGACCTCAGGACCGGCGGCCTCGGCCGGCTGCTCGCCCGCTCGCGCTACCTGTTCATCGCCCAACACCGTGCCCGCTTCGGCGACAAGCTGCTCGCCGAGCTGCGCGGCGTCCTCGACGATGACGGCAATTCGCCCTTCTGGGACGCCCTCGGCCGGCGCTTCTTCGGCATGAGTTTCCCCGAGGCCGACAGTTTCAACGCCATCAACGGCAGCCAGTTCATCGCCGACCTGATGCCCAAGCACCCGATCTACACCGCGCTGTTGAGCGACGAGGCGCGCGCCGTCATCGGCCAGCCCCACCCCAAGGGCCGCGCCGCGCTCGCCATGCTCGAGGCCGAGGGCTTCGCCTATGACAATTATGTCGACATTTTCGACGGCGGGCCGACGGTGACGGCGCGGATCGACAGCCTCAGGACCGTCCGCGAAGCGCGCGCTGCGACGATCACCCGCGCCTGTCGGCCCGACGAGATCGGCGCGCGCAGCCTCGTCGCGGCGGGCAAGCTGACGCAGTTCCAGGCCTGGATCGCCCATGTCGCCGACGATGCGGAAGGCGTCGCGGTGCACGAAGCCGATGCCATGGGCCTCAAGATCGGGGACGAAATCCGCCATGTTGCCCTTTGACTCGATCGATCCCTGCACCGGCACGGTGCTCTGGCAGGGTACTGCCGGCGATGCCGCCGCCGCCGTTGCCACCGCCCGCGCCGCGCTGCCGGGCTGGGCCAATGCCCCGACGGACGACCGCATCGCCATCGTCCGCGCCTTCAAGGCGGTCGTCACCGCCCGCGCCGAGGCCTTCGCGGCGCTGATCGCCCGCGAAACCGGCAAGCCCTTGTGGGAAACGCGGACCGAAGCCGCCAGCGTCGCCGCCAAGGTCGATATCTCGATTACCGCCCAGGCCGAGCGTGCCGGCACCCGCGCCGGGGAGGTTGCCGGCGTGCGCCAGATGGTGCGCCACAAGCCGCATGGCGTGCTGGCGGTGCTGGGGCCGTATAATTTCCCGGCGCATCTGCCCAACGGCCATATCGTCCCGGCGCTGCTCGCCGGCAACACCATCGTCTTCAAGCCGTCGGAGCTGACCCCCGCGGTCGCCGACTATATGGCCGATTGCTGGCGCGAGGCAGGGCTGCCCGAAGGCGTTCTCAACCTCGTCCACGGCAGCGGCGACACCGGCCGCGCGCTTGCCGCCGCCGACATCGACGGGCTGTTGTTCACCGGCTCGGCGACGGTCGGCGCGATGCTGGCCCGCCAGTTCGCCGAGACGCCCCACAAGATCCTGGCGCTCGAAATGGGCGGCAACAACCCGCTGATCGTCTGGGACCTCGACCCCGCGCACCTCGACGCCGCGGCGCAGCTCGTCGTGCAATCGGCCTATCTGTCGGCCGGCCAGCGCTGCACCTGCGCCCGCCGGCTGATCGTCGCCGACGCCGCCGCGGCGCCCCTCATCGACCGCGTCACCGCGCTTATCGACCGGATCATCGTCGGCGCGCCCTTTGACGACCCAGCCCCTTTCATGGGCCCGGTGATCGCCAACCGCGCCGCCGACGGCCTCGTCACCGGCGCCGAGGCGCTGGTGGCGCGCGGCGGCGTCGCGATCCGCCCGCTGACCCGCCCGATCGCCGACCGCCCCTTCCTCACCCCGGCGCTCTACGACGTCACACGCGCGACGGGTGTTCCGGATAGCGAACTGTTCGGGCCATTGCTGCAACTGACTCGCGTCGCCGATTGGGACACGGCCATTGCCGCCGCCAACGCGACGAAGTTCGGGCTCGCCGCCGGGCTGATCGGCGGCGACGCGGCGCTCTACGACCGCTTCTGGGCGGCGAGCCGCGCCGGCGTCGTCAACTGGAACCGCCCGACCAATGGCGCCGCGTCGAGCGCCCCCTTCGGCGGCATCGGCCTCAGCGGCAACCACCGCCCTAGCGCCTATTACGCCGCCGATTACGCCGCCTGGCCCGTCGCCAGCCTCGAAGCCGACGAGCCCGCGGCGACGATCACCACCGGGCTACGCTGACTCCCCTCCCGCTTGCGGGAGGGGCTGGGGGTG
>LJHX01000146.1 GCA_001295935.1 alpha proteobacterium AAP81b | reverse complement strand
AAGCGGTCGCCCGAAGGGCGATGACGGCGATTCAACAACCGTGAAAGCCGCTCTAGGGAATAGCACATACGAAGCAAGTTGAAGCTGCACCGCCATGTTGGTGAGAAGGGCCATCAGCGCGGCTTGCTGACAGGCCGCCCGTGCTTCCATCACTGCTGCAATCGCTCCATTGGTACCGCTCGCGATATCGAGCAGGGCATTCTGGGCACCGTCGCTCATGTCCAGCGGTCGTCGAAGGCTGCGACAGCGCCCTTGTCCCCAGCTGATCCTCAGCCGCGGTGATAGGGGTGCCCCGCCATGATCGTTGTCGCGCGATAGAGCTGCTCCGCCAGCATGGCGCGGACCAGCATGTGCGGCCAGGTGGCGCGGCCGAAACCCAGCAGCAGGTCGGCCTGGCCACGGGTCGCGGCATCATGGCCGTCGGCGGCGCCGATCAGGAAGCGGCAGGCGCGCGCGCCCTCGTCGCGCCAGCGGCCGAGCTGGGCGGCCAAGGCTTCCGAGGCGAGATCGCGGCCGGTCTCGTCGAGCACCACGGTGCGGCCGCCGTCGAACGCCGGCCAGGGGGCGGTGTCGCCGATCTCGGTGACGGTCAGCGTGCCGCGCAGCCGGGCGGTGTAGCGCTCGACGAGCTCGCCCTCGGGCGAGGCGCCGATGCGGCCGCGCGCGACGATGATCAGCTTCACCGCCGCGGCAGCGTCACCGGGTCCGACTCATTGCCGACCGCCCACATGCGCTCGAGATTGTAGAATTCGCGGACCTCGGGGCGGAAGAGATGGACGATGACGTCGCCGGCGTCGATCAGCACCCAGTCGGCGGTGGTCAGCCCCTGGATGCGGACGTTGCGGCCGAGTTCGGCCTTGATGCGCTCGCCGATCTTGTTGGCCATCGACGCGACCTGGCGGCTCGATCGCCCGCTGGCGATCACCATGTAATCGGCGATGCTCGTTTTGCCGGCGAGCGGGATCGAGACGATCTCGACCGCCTGGTCGTCGTCGAGCGTCGCCAGGATCAGCCGGTGCAGCGCCTCGACAAAGGCGAGGCCGCGGTCGGCTTCGGCTGTGGCGGCTGCGGCAGCGTCGGGAATTGTGGCTTCGATAGTCAAGGCGTCTCCGGGAGGTTCGGTTTGGGGCGGGTCAGGATGCGGCGGGCCCAATCGGGATCGGCGGCGCGGATGGCGGTCGCCGACTCGGGGGCAGTGCGGATGTCGAGGATGATGATTGCCGGCGGCGTCCAGCCTGTCCAGTGCCGGGCTTGCGTCACCGGCTGGCGCCAGCGGCGCAGCCACGCCATCGCCGGCGACCGCCGCGCCGGGCCCTGATAGCCCGGCCGCGCCAGAACCGCGATCGGAATCGCCGCGGCAAAGGCGCGCCAGCGCTGCCAGCGATGCAGTTCGGGCAGGATATCGGCGCCCATCAGCCAGATAAAGCGCTTGTCGGGCATGCGGCGCTTGAGCAGCGTGACGGTATCGACCGCATAGCGCGTGCCGAGTTCGGCTTCGATGATCATCGGCCGGATGCGGGGATGGCGCGCCGCCGCCTCGGCCGAGGCGAGACGGGCGCCGAGGCTCGCCATGCCGGCGCGGGATTTCAGCGGGTTCTGCGGGCTGACCAGCCACCAGACCTCGTCGAGGTCGAGGCGACGCAGCGCTTCGAGGCTGATGTGGCGATGCCCGGCGTGGGCAGGGTTGAATGAGCCGCCGAGGAGGCCGATGCGCTTCATGGGGCGGCGCGCGCCATGTGCCGAACCGAGACGATCTCGACCCGTTGCGCGGTCACCCGATAGCGAATCATATAGGGATAGCCCGTTACGCTGAGCTTGCGATGACCCTCGGGCAGTGGGGTTCCGATGTCGGGAAATTGGGTCAACAGAGCAATCTGCGACGCGACCCGGCCGGCGAGCCGCCGCGCCGCGGCCGGGTCGCGATCCCCGACATCAGCAACGGCGGCACGGAATTCCCGCAAAGCCCGCGGCGACCAGGAAACCGTCGTCACTTCGCGGCGGCTGCTCGCAATTCGTCCAATAGCGCGTGCACGGAGGCCATGACTTCTTCGTGAGGAATGCCTTCGCCGCGATCCAGTTCGGCTTCCGATTCGCGCATCAAGGCTTCCTCATCGGCGGCGCTCAACGCCCGCCAGCCGTTGTCGGTCATTTCATAGCCGACGACCCAGTCTGGCTCCTCGCCAGGTGGAAACAGGTTCGGCTCCCAAGGCTGGCGCTCGCTCACCGCGTGATCATAACCGCTTCACCGCCGCCCGCCAAATCACGGCCGCAGCTGGCCGGTGCCGCGCACAATCGTCTTGTAGGTGGTCAGCCCTTCGAGGGCCACCGGGCCGCGGGCGTGGAGACGCCCGGTGGCGATGCCGATTTCGGCGCCGAAGCCGAACTCGCCGCCATCGGCGAACTGCGTCGAGGCGTTCCACAGCAGGATGGCGCTGTCGACCTCGGCGAGGAAGCGTGCGGCGACGGCGGCGTCGCCGGCGACGATGGCGTCGGTATGCCCCGAACCATGCGCGGCGACATGGGCGATGGCGCCGGCGACGCCATCGACGACCGCCACCGAGGCGACGGCATCGATCCATTCGGTGTCGTAATCGGCGGGTATCGCCGCCTCGATGCGATCGTCGAGGGCGCGCGCCGCGGCGTCGCCCTTCAGCCGGCAGCCGCCGTCGAGCAGCCCGCCCAGCACCGTCTGCGCCACCGCCGGCGGCAGCGCGGCGTCGAGCAGCAGCGTCTCCATCGCGCCGCACACCGCCGGTCGGCGCAGCTTCGAATTGACCGCGATCCCGGTCGCCATCGACCAATCGGCCGAGGCGTCGACATAGACGTGATTGATACCGTCGAGATGCGCCAGCACCGGCACGCGCGCCTCGGCCTGGACGCGCGCCACCAACCCCTTGCCCCCGCGCGGGATGATGACGTCGATCAGCCCCTGGGCGCCGAGCATGGCGCCGACCAGCGCGCGGTCGCCGGCGGGCACCAGCTGCACCGCGGCCGCCGGCAGCCCGGCGGCGGCGAGCCCCGCGGCGACGCACTCGCCCAGGATTGCGTTCGACCGCGCCGCCTCCGACCCGCCGCGCAACAGGCAGGCGTTGCCCGCCATCAGGCACAGCGCCGCGGCATCGGCGGTGACGCCGGGGCGGCTTTCATAGATGATGCCGATCAGGCCGAGCGGCACGCGGACACGGGTGAAGGCCAGGCCATTGGGCTGGCGCCAGTCCTTGATGACCTCGCCGACGGGATCGGGCAGCGCCGCGACGGCGTCGAGTCCCGCGGCGATCGCCTCGACCCGCGCCGGATCGAGCGCCAGGCGATCGACGAGCGCGGCGCTGAGGCCCGCGGCGGTGCCGGCGGCGACATCAGCGGCATTGGCGGCGAGCAGCTCCTCGGCGCGCGCGCGGATCGCGGTGGCGGCGGCGCGGATCGCGGCGGCCTTGGCGGCGGTCGTCGCCTGC
>LJHX01000145.1 GCA_001295935.1 alpha proteobacterium AAP81b | reverse complement strand
GGCCCGCCGGCGGGCGCTGGCCGCGCAGCGCGAGGTCGAGGCGGCGGACCTGGCCGAGCCAGGCGAGGCGGTCGCCGCCGGCGGCCACCAGCGGGTGCTTGAGGACCGCGAGCAGCGCCACCGGGGCAAAGCCCTCGACCAGTGCCGCCGCCAGCGCCAGCAGCAGCGCGCCCGGCGGGGTCAGCCGCAGCGGGGTGCCGCCCGAATCGTCGACGGCGATCCCCCAGCGCCGGCAATGCGCCGCGACGCGGCGCGCGAGCGCGCGATCGGGGGTGACGAGCGCCGCGCGCCGCCCGGGGGTTTCGAGCGCCTCGCGCAGCGCCAGCGCGATCACCTGGGCTTCCTCGGCGCGGGTGGCGGCCTCGACGAGGCGGACGCCGGCAAAGGCCGCAGGGTCGGCGGCAGCGGCGTGCCAGCCATCGGCGGCGTCGGCGGGGGCGAGTGCGGCATGGAGCGCCGGCGTGCGCGCTGCCGCGCCGTCCCAGGGGGTGGCGACCCCCCAATCCTCGGCCTCATCGCGCCGCCAGCCGAGGCCGGCGAGCAGCGCCTTCATGGCGAATTGCGGATGCGCCTCGCTGTCGCGGCCGGGGGCCTCGGCGGGCTCGGCGTCGGCGGCGGCGCAGCGGATCGCTTCCCAGCGCGCCTCCCCCTCTTCCGACAGGTCGGTGTCGAGCCCCGGCAGCACGACGATGCCCGCCGGCAGCGCCAGCACGGCGCGCAGCAGGCGAAGCAGTGGCGGCGAATGGCCGGTAACGCCGGCGACGATCACCGGCGCTTGCGGCGGCGTCGCCTGCCAGCGCGCCACCGTCGCGTCGACCAGCGCTGCCAGCCGCGTGCCCGAATCGGCGGCGTCGCCACGGGCGCGCGGCCAGGCGGTGATGATGACGTCGAGCCAGGCGAGCGTCGCCTGCCAATGCGCGGCAAGCTCGGGACCGGCGTCGGCGACGACGTCGCGCAGGCGATCGGGCGACACTTCCTCGGCGAGCAGCGCGTCGAGCGTCGCCGCGAGCGCGTCGCCGAGGCGCAGTGCCTCGACCGCCGAGCGGGTGCGACCCGGCTCGCCACTCGGCAGCGCGCGGACGAGGCGCGCCAGTTCGAAGCGCCGCAGCAGCGGCGGCACCGCGGCGGGCAGCGGCGCGGTGCCGGCGGCGAAACGCTCGAAGGCGGGGTCGCCGAGGTCGCCGACGGGAGTCAGCCGCGGCAGCAGCAGCCCCGCCGGGACGCCGTCGCTGCCCATGGCGCGGACGAAGGCGTCGGTCACCGCGGCGACGGCGCGGCGGTTGGGCAGCAATATCTGGGTGCGCGCCAGTGCCAGCGGGTCGGCGGCGGTGCGCGCCAGCACCCCGCGCGCCAGCGCGTCGGCGAAGGCGACATGCGGTGCGATACTGTAGAGCCGGCCGCCGCGAGGGCGCGCCGGGTCAGGCGTCGGCAAGCAGGGTCTCGGTGGCGGCGACGGCGTCAGGGGTGCCGACATGGAACCACAGCCCCTGGTGGACGGCGCCATAGAGCCGGCCGCCCGCCAGCGCCTTGTGCCAGGCGCGCCACATCGAGAAGGGCTCGGCGGGCTCGCCGTCGAAAAGCGATTTCGACAGCAGCTGGACCCCCGAATAGACGAAGGGCGCCAGCCGCGTTTCGACGCGCGGGCGGATGGCGCCCATCGCGTCCATGTGGAAATCGCCGCGGCCTTCGTAGCCGCTGGCGCGCGCCAGCGGCACCAGCAGCAGCAGCGCGTCCATGGTGGCGGGGTCCCAGCGCTGGGCGAGCAGCCGCAGCGTGTCGGTCGAACCATCGATCCAGAGATTGTCGGCGTTGACGACGAAGAAGGGGTCGGCGTCGATCAGCGGCAGTGCCTTGGTGACGCCGCCGCCGGTTTCGAGCAGCCGGGCGCGTTCGTCGGAAATGCGCAAGCTCAGCCGGCCACGCCGCGCCGCCACCGCCGCCTCGATCTGGTCGGCGAAATAATGGACGTTGACGACGGCGCTGGCGATGCCGGCGGCCTCGACACGATCGAGGGCGCGGTCGAGCAGGGTGCGCCCGGCGATTTCGACGAGCGGTTTGGGGCGCGTCGCCGTCAACGGCCGCATGCGCTTGCCGAGCCCGGCGGCGAGGACCATCGCGCACGCCGGCACCTCGACGTCGATGCGCGGGCGGATGGCGAGGGTCGGCTTGAGGCTCATGCCCTTACGCCAAGGCGCGCGGCGGCGGGAACATGCGCGGCGAACCAGGCGGCGACGGGCGCCAGCGCCGGGCGGGCAAGGCCGCGCTCGATCAATTGCCAGAGGCGCGGGTGGTAGGCGAGATAGCCGGGCTTGCCGTCGCGGACGTGCAGCCGGGTGAAAATCCCGAGAATCTTGACGTTCCGCTGTGTGGCCAAAATGTCATAGGCGGTGCGGAAGGCGGCGGCGTCGACCTGCGAGCGCCGGGCGAGATAGCGGTCGAGCATCGCGGCTTCGAGGTCGGGCGCGACCTCGCGGCGGATGTCCTGAAGCAGCGACGCCAGATCATAGGCGGGATGGCCGGCGAGGGCGTCCTGGAAGTCGAGCAGGCCGAGGCCGCGCACGCCGGGGCGATCGATGATCATCAGATTGTCGGCGTGATAGTCGCGCAGGGTGAGCACCGGCGGCCCGGCGGTGACGTGCGGCCAGAGCGAATCCCAGGCGGCGTCATAGCCCGGTGCCTCGGCGATGCCGACGGCGGGGAGGTACCATTCGGGCAGCAGCCGGGCTTCGCGGCGCAGTTCGGCGGTGTCGTAGCGGGCGATGCCGGGGGCGGGATGGGCGTGCAGCGCCACCAGAATGTCGATGGCGGTCGCATAGACCTGTGCTTCACGCTCGGGTTCGCGGGCGAGAACGGCGCCGACGCGGCGGTCGCCGAAGTCCTCGAGCAGGATCAGCCCCTGCTCAAGGTCGGCGGCGATGGGTTGCGGGGCGGAGAAACCGAAGGCGTCGAGCGTCTTGCCGATGGCGAGAAAGGGCCGCGAATCCTCCTTGTCGGGGGGCGCGTCCATCAGCACCGCGGTGTTGCCGGTGGCGGCATGAACGCGGAAATAGCGCCGGAACGAGGCGTCGCCGGCGAGCGGGGCGATCGTTGCCCCCTCCCAACCATGCGCGGCGAGGAAGGCCGGCGCCGCGGCGGGCGGGGTCATGACGGGTTTGGGAAGGAGGCTGGCCACCGGCCTTCCCATGCCGCCGGCAGGGCCCAAGTCAAGTGGCGGGGTGCCTCGCCGCTGCCGGCAAGATGCAGCCGCAGCGCGTCGGCGGGCAGGCGCGCGCCCAGCCGCTCGGGCCATTCGATGAGCAGCACGGCGTCGGTTTCGAACAGCCCGAGGGCGTCGGCATCGTCGGGCGACTCGAGGCGGTAGAGATCGACATGCCAGACGGCGAGGCGCGGCAGGTCATAGGGCTGGACGAGGGTGTAGGTCGGCGAGGGCACGTCGCCCGCCCAGCCTAGGGCGCGCAGGATGGCACGCGCCAGCGTCGTCTTGCCGGCGCCGAGGTCGCCCGACAAAGCGATGGTATCGCCAGGGCGGAGCGCTGCCGCGAGCGCCGCGGCGGGGGCGGCGAGGCCGGCTTCGTCGGTGATCACCAGGCCAGTGCTCACCATGGCCGGCTCGCCGGGTGGAGCAGGGCGTCGGTCGCGGCGAAATCCTTGCCGGTGCACAGGATCGGCAGACCGCGCGCCTTGGCAATGCCATAGACCATCAGGTCTAGGAGGTTGAGGGGGCCGCCGCGACCGTTGCCCGAGCCGAAGCGCGCGTTGGCGGCAACGGCGGCGTCGGCCGCCGCGGCATCGAAGGGTATCACCTGGACGCCGGCGGCGAACAAGGTGACAAGAAAGCCATCGACGAGGGGATCGGGCTGGTTGCCCGGCAAGGCGGTAACGCGGCGGAATTCAACCTGCACCGGCGCCGGGATGAGGCCGTTGCCCGCCAACAGCGCTTCGAAGATCGGCGCGTACCCCGCCTCGGCCCAGCCGACAGCAACCAATGCCGAGGTGTCGATGATCATGCGACGCTACGGCCGCGCGTCACCGTGGATTGCCGCGCTCGTCATATTCGCGGGCATCGAACTCGGCCATCGAGGGGATATTGCGCTGCTGCAGCCGCGCGATAGTCGCGTCGAGCCGGGCACGGAGGGCGGCCTTTTCCGGCGTCTCGACGCTTGTCGGCTCCGGCATCGCGTCGAGTGCCGCTTCGATGACTTCGACCTGGCTGCGGCCGTCGCGGGTCAACACGGCCAGCCGCGCGGCGGCGCGGTCGGAACGGATGGTGATCGGCTGCTGGGCGCGGCGGGGTTGCATCGCGGCAGCCTATCAGGCCGTGCTTGCACGCGCAACCGCGCGTGCAAGCACGGGTTCCTCAATAGCGGTAGTGATCCGGCTTGAACGGCCCGGCGGTCGAAACGCCGATGTAGCCGGCCTGCTTGGGCGTAAGCTTGGTCAGCTTCACGCCGAGCTTTTCGAGGTGCAGCATCGCCACCTTCTCGTCGAGGTGCTTGGGCAGCACATAGACCTGGTTCTGGTAGTTCTCGCCGCGCGTCCACAGTTCGATCTGCGCCAGCACCTGGTTGGTGAAGCTCGCCGACATGACGAAGCTCGGATGGCCGGTGGCGCAGCCGAGATTGACCAGCCGGCCCTTGGCGAGGACGATGATCTGGTTGCCATCTGGAAATTCGACGATGTCGGTGCCCGGCTTGACTTCGGTCCACTTGTAGTTGCTAAGCGCCGAAATCTGGATCTCGCTGTCGAAGTGGCCGATGTTGCAGACGATGGCGTTGGTCTTCATGCCTATCATGTGCTCGGCGGTGATGACGTCGGCGTTGCCGGTCGCCGTGCAGAAGATGTCAGCGCGCTTGACGGCGTCTTCCATCGTCACGACTTCGAAGCCTTCCATCGCCGCCTGCAGCGCGCAGATCGGGTCGATTTCGGTGACCATGACACGGGCGCCGCCGTTGCGCAGCGACTGCGCCGAGCCCTTGCCGACATCGCCGAAGCCGGCGACGCAGGCGACCTTGCCGGCGAGCATGACGTCGGTCGCCCGGCGGATGGCGTCGACGAGCGATTCCTTGCAGCCATAGAGATTGTCGAACTTCGACTTGGTGACGCTGTCGTTGACGTTGATCGCCGGGAAGGGCAGCTCGCCCTTCTTGGCGATTTCATAGAGGCGATGGACGCCCGTGGTCGTCTCTTCCGAAACGCCCTTCAGGTTCTTGACGGTTTCGGTCAGGTAACCGGGGCGCGCCGCGACAAAGGCTTTCAGCGCGCGCTGGAATTCGACTTCTTCCTCATTCTCGGGGTCGCCGAAGCTCTGGCCGGCTTCGAGCTTGGCGCCCCAAAGTGCGAACATGGTGGCGTCGCCGCCGTCGTCGAGGATGATGTTGGCGGTGTCTTGGCCCCAATCGAAGATGCGGCCGACATAATCCCAATAATCGGCAAGGCTCTCGCCCTTGATGGCGAAGACCGGGATGCCGCGGGCGGCGATGGCGGCGGCGGCGTGATCCTGGGTCGAGAAGATGTTGCATGTCGCCCAGCGGACGTCGGCGCCGAGCGCGGTCAGCGTCTCGATCAGCACCGCGGTCTGGATGGTCATGTGCAGCGAGCCGGTGATGCGCGCGCCCTTCAGCGGCTGCGAGGCCCCGAATTCCTCGCGCAGCGCCATCAGGCCGGGCATTTCGGTTTCGGCAATGGCGATTTCGCGGCGGCCGAAATCAGCCAGGCCGAGGTCGGCGACGACATGATCGGGCAATTCGGTCTTGGGCTGGGTGGCCATCGGCGGCGTCCTGTGTCGGAAGGGCGGGAGGATGGCGGCGACATAGGGCGCGCCCCTCGCCGCGGCAAGCATAAAGATATCTTTATATGCTTATGGCAGCCGGTTGCCGCGGGTCAGCCCGCCGCCATCGCTTCGAGCGCACCCAGATCGACAAGCCGCAGGCGGTTGTAGCGGCTGTCGACCCAGCCCTGCCGGCGAAAGCGCGTCAGCGTGCGGTTGACATGGTGCCGCGAGACATTGGCCATTTCGCCGAGCTCGGTCTGGGTGACGACGAAGCCCTGGGGGTCGTCAGGGATGACGCCCTCGGCGGCGGCGGTGACGCGCAGCAGCGTCGCGGCGATGCGGCGTTCGGCATGCGGGATGAGCAGGTCGCCGACCGCGGCGGCGGTCTGTTCGAGCATCCAGCGACTGAGCTCGCCGAAGCGCAGCCGGGCCTGGGCATCGCCGCGGGCGATCTCGTCGAGCGCGCTCGCCGGCACGAACACCAGGTTCGAGGTTTCGGTGGCGCGAAAGCTGACCGTCCGGGCGCTGCCGACGACTTGCGGCGCCTCGCCGAACCAGGCGCCGGCGCGCTCGATATGGGCGAGCACCGGGGCGCGGCCGGGGCGGGCGCTGACGATGCCGATGCCGCCGCTGACGATGCCGAAAACGCCGCCGGCCATCTCGCCATCGCGATAAACCAGGTCGCCGCGACGAAACTGCCGCGGCCGGGAGCGCGCCAGCAGCTCAGCCGTGAAATGTTCGGGCTGCCCGGCAAGCCAGCCGCGCCGAGCCATCACACCGGCGATCTCAAGTGGTTGAGCGGAGGTCATGCCAACCCAATAAACAATGCTTGCCGGATAGAATGTCACAAATGATGCAAATCCTGCATGAAAGCAACAAGAATTCGTTACTTGCGCGATTACATGGCAAGGCCGGGCACAGGGACGGTCGCCGGCACGTCCCGAAGCGCGGCGAAGTCGCGACGCGGCGATCGAAGCCGCGGTCCCTGCGGCGCCAGCCGGGAACAGGTCGAACGCCGCCGGAAGGCTCAATCGGCCGGTGCCGCAAGGCCGGCGCGCAGGAAGTCGATCGTGGCGCGCGTCCGCGCCGGCAACCAGGCGCGGCTGGGATAGATCAGCCAGGCGCCGCTGCCGAAATGCGCCGTCGTCGCGCGCCAGCCGGGCAGCAGATCGACGAGCCGGCCGATCGCCAGGTCGTCGGCGACGAGCCACGCCGGCAGCAGCACCGGGCCGAGACCGGCGCGCGCCGCGCCGCGCAGCGCCAGCGGATTGGAAAGTGCCAGGGTGCCGTCGACCGTCACGCTGTGCGCGGTGCCGGCCGGGCAGAGGAACTGCCATTCGCGGCGCGCCTGGGGCGCCGACCAGAGCAGGCAATTGTGGCCGGCAAGATCGCCGGGTGTCGCCGGCCGATCATGCGCCGCGATCCAATCGGGGCTGGCGTAAACGGCATAGCGAACGTCGTGGAGTTCGACGCCGATCATGCCATTGGGGATCGCCGGCCCCAGCCGGATGGCGAGATCGATATGGTCGCCGACAAGATCGAGGTTGGCGTCGCTCATCAGCAGGTCGAGCCGCAGCGCCGGGAAGCGCGCGGCGAACGCGGGTAGCAGCGGCACCAGACGTTCGGTGCCATAGGCGACCGAGGCGGTCAGCCGCAGCCGGCCGCTGAGGCTGTCCTCACCGGCGGCGGCATCGCGCGCCGCGGCGAGCTCGTCGAGCAGTGGCGCGACGCGGGCGAGATAGCGGCTGCCGGCGTCGGTCAG
>LJHX01000144.1 GCA_001295935.1 alpha proteobacterium AAP81b | reverse complement strand
CCGCCGCCCGCCCCGCCGCCGCCGCCCTTCAGGGTCGATTACGGCAGGCTCGACGCGCGCATCGCCGCGCTGATGCAGCAGCCCGAGATGATTGGCCTTGCCGTCGGCACCATCGAGAATGGCCGCGTCAGCTACCTCCGCGGCCATGGCGAGACGCGCGCCGGCAGCGGCGACCCCGTCACCCCCGACACCGTCTTCCGCTGGGCGTCGCTGTCGAAGGGCGTCGCCTCGGCGCTCGTCGTCGGGCTGGCGCGCGAGCACCGGCTGGCGCTCGACGCGCCGGTCGCGAGCTTCGGCACGTCGCTCACCCTGCCCGGCAACGCCGCGCGGGTGACCGTCGCCGATGTGCTGTCGCACCGCGTCGGCCTCGTCCACAATGCCTGGGACGATCGCCTTGAAGCCGGCGAGGACCCGAAACGGCTGCGCAGCCTGCTCGGCGGCCTGTCGCCCTATTGCCCGCCGGCGACCTGCTATTCCTATCAGAACATCGCCTATGACACGGCGAGCGAAATCGTCGAGCGCGCCGCCGGCGCCGATTATGCGCGGGCAGCGCACGACCGGCTGTTCGCGCCGCTCGGCATGACCCACGCCAGCATCGGCCGCGCCGGGCTCGAAGCGAGCCCCAGCTGGGCGGCGCCGCATCACCGCCGCGAGGTCGTGGCGGTCGAGGACAGCTATTACCGCGTGCCGGCAGCGGGCGGCGTCAATTCGTCGATCCGCGACCTGACCCGCTGGATGGCGGCGCAGATGGGGGCGGCGCCCGGCGTGCTGTCGCCGGCGATGCTCGAAACCCTGCACCGGCCGCGCGTCGCGACACCGCCCCAGCACGCCCGCCGCGGCGCCATGGACCGCGCGCTGACCGATGCCGCCTATGGCCTTGGCTGGCGCAGCTATCGTTATGCCGGCCACGCGCTCGTCGGGCATCGCGGCTCGGTCGATGGCTATGGCTCGCTGATCCTGTTCGACCCCGCGCTGAAAAGCGGCATCGTCATGCTGTGGAACACCGGCGTGTCGCGGCCGGCGCGGCTGCAGATGGAGTTTTTCGACGCGCTCTACGGCCTGCCGGCGAGCGACTGGCTGGAACTGGCGCCGGCGGCACCCGGTGCCACGCCGCCGATGGCCGTCGCCGGGCTGGCGCCGCGCCGGGCAAAAGCTGGTGCCGGATGAGGGGATTGAACCCCCGACCTTCGGTTTACAAAACCGCTGCTCTACCGCTGAGCTAATCCGGCGCGCGTCCGCCCGCTACCGCCAAGCCGCGCCCAACTCAACAGCCGAGCGCGCATTTGGGGTCGGGGTCCCACCAGACGATGCGCACCGCCATGTCGCCGGCGTCGCGGCGCGGGTCGGTGGCGATGGTGTTGATGCGGCCGGCCTGGGGGGCGACGATCGTTTCGACAACGCGGCCAAAGGCATCGGCGATGGTGGCGATCGCCTGGCCCTTGGCGACATCGCTGCCGAGCGGCGCGAGCAGGGTCATCCAGCCGGCGCGGCTGGCACGGACCGCGACGATGCGGTTGGTGACCAGCGGCGCCGTCGCCCGCACCGGGCCGGGCAGCATCGCCATCTCGGCCATCAGATTCTCGAGCCCCGCCAGCGCGCGGCCGATCGTCGCCTCGTCGAAGCTTTCGGGGCGGCCAAGTTCGAAGGTGATCGCCGGAACGCCGTCCCTGGTCAGTTCATTCTCGACGGTGCCCTTCTCGCCGGTGTCCATCTTGATGACGTCGGGGCCGACGAGCTCGGCCATCCGCCGCGTCCGCGGCGTCGAGGCAAAGGCGTAGAGCACATAGGCGGTGCCGCGCGACTGGGTGTGAAGATCGACCGCGGCATCGGCGTTGGGGCGCAGCAACCCCGTCCAAAGCGCCCGGGCATAGCGATCGGCGGCGCCGCTTTCGGCGCCCGGCATGGTGCGGTTGAGGTTGCTGCCATCGGGAAACTCGCGCGTGCTCGCCAGCAGCCCCGGGGTGTTGAGCCCCGGCACCAGCACCAGCGTGCCGGCGAGCGCCGCCGGATCGACCCTGGCGGCAAGGCGGTGGATGACGGCGATGCCATTGAGTTCATCGCCATGGATGCCGGCAGTCACCAGCAGCCGCGGCCCGGGGCGGGCGCCGCGGATGACGATGACCGGCACCCGCCAGTCCTGGGCGATGGCGGTCTCCCCGGCGCGGAACCAGAAGCGGCTGAGCTGGCCCGCCGGCAAATCGGCGACCACCAGCCGATCGACGACAGGCACGCCGTCGGTGCTGCCGACCGTCGCCGCCTGTGCCGGCAGGGCCAGTGCCAGCAGCAGCGCCGCCACGCGCCTCATTCGCCGCGCCACGCCGCCTCCAGCGCCGCAAAGTCGAACTTGATCATCGATTGCATCGCGGCAAAGGCCCGCGCCGCGCGCGCCGGATCGGGGTCGTTCATCATCGCCTGGAGATTGTCGGGGACGATCTGCCACGACACGCCGAAGCGGTCGGTCAGCCAGCCGCACGCCATCGCCGCGCCGCCGTCGAGCAGCGCTTCCCACAGCGTGTCGAGCTCGGCCTGGCTGGCGCAACTGACCGAGATCGATGCCGCCGGCGTCAGCTTGTAGTGTGGCCCGCCGTTCAGCGCCTGAAAGGCCCGGCCGGCGAGGGTGAATTCGACGAACAGCACCTTGCCGTCGCGGTGCAGCACATTGGTGATGCGCGAATCGGGCAGCAGCGAGACATAATGCGCCGCCGCCTCCTCGCCGCGCGCTTCGAACCACAGGCAGACAGCAACCTTGTCCATTCAACCCTCCCCCGGCGCGCGTGCCTTGATGCTGAGCGCATGGATGCGGTCGGGCGCGACAAGATCGCCGAGCGCTGCGTAGACCCGCCGCTGCCGCGCCACCCGCGCCTCGCCGGCAAAGGCGGCGCTGGTGATCTCGACGCTGAAATGGCTCTCGCCACCATCGCCGCGATGGCCGGCATGGCCGCTGTGATCGTCGCTGTCGTCGGTGATGACCAACAGCGCGGGCGCCAGTGCGGCGGTCAGCCGCCTCTCGATTTCGTCGGCAATCTTGCCCATATCGCGTCCCTGTAAAACCCGCCCTGTATAGCCGGGCGCGGCGCCAACCCAACAGGACCTCGGCCGATTTCCACCGAAACACCTCGGCGCCCGCAGCGCTTCCACGGCCGCCTCGATCGCGACGCGCCGTGCGAGCATCCCGGCTGCGCACAAGCCGGCGAATTCCGCGCGCCGCGATCGAATCGCCTGCCCGGCGACGAAGGCGGCTGGCAGTTCCTCTGCCTCGACCATGTCCGCGCCTTCAACGCCGGTTACAACTTCTTCGACGGCCTGGCGCCCGAGGAGATCCACGCCGCCGCGTCGCCGCTCGCCGGCTGGGAACGCACCGCGCACGGCGGCCGCGAGGCCTTCACCATGGGCGACCCGCACAATCTTTTCGCCCGCGACCGCACGCCGCACGCGCCTGTGAAACACTGGTCGGGTTTCGGCGATGCCCAGGCGCTGGCTACCCTCGGCCTCGGCGACGCCGCCCGCGCCGACGACGTCCGCCGTGCCTACAAGCGCCTCGTCCGGCGTTACCACCCTGACAGCAATGGGGGGGACCGCGCCGGGGAAGGGAAGTTGCAGGCGGTCGTCAACGCCTATACGCACCTCAAATCCGCCCGCGCCTTTCGATCGGAGTCCTGACCGCCGTGGCCACTGCCGTTTCCGAATCCCCCCTGACCGCCCTGGCGGCGCCCGACCGCACCGTCGACGCCCGCGAGGTGTTCGGCGTCGATATCGACATGAAGGTGCCGGCGTTCAGCATCGCCGACGAGCGCGTTCCCGATCTCGACCCCGCCTATGTCTTCGATCCCGAGACGACGCTCGCCATCCTCGCCGGCTTTGCCTTCAACCGCCGCGTCATGATCCAGGGCTATCACGGCACCGGCAAGTCGACGCATATCGAGCAGGTCGCGGCGCGGCTCAACTGGCCGTGCATCCGCATCAACCTCGACAGCCACATCAGCCGCATCGACCTTATCGGCAAGGACGCCATCGTGCTGCGCGGCGGCCAGCAGGTCACCGAATTCCGCGAGGGCCTGCTGCCCTGGGCGCTGCAGACCCCCACTGCATTGGTGTTCGACGAATATGACGCCGGCCGCCCCGATGTGATGTTCGTCATCCAGCGCGTCCTCGAAGTCGAGGGCAAGCTGACCCTGCTCGACCAGAACCGCGTGCTGCGGCCCAACCCCTGGTTCCGGCTGTTCGCGACGGCGAACACCGTCGGCCTCGGCGATACCACCGGGCTCTATCATGGCACCCAGCAGATCAACCAGGGCCAGATGGACCGCTGGAACATCGTCACGACCTTGAACTATCTGCCGCACCATACCGAAACGGCGATCGTCGTCGCCAAGGTCAAGGCCTTCGACACCGAGATCGGCCGCCGCCAAGTGGCCAACATGGTCAAGGTCGCCGACATGACGCGCGCCGGCTTCATCGGCGGCGACATCTCGACGGTGATGAGCCCACGCACGGTGATCACCTGGGCGCAGAACGCGACGATCTTCGGCAACAACATCGGCTTCGCCTTCCGCCTGTCGTTCCTCAACAAGTGCGACGAGGCCGAGCGGTCGATCGTCGCGGAATATTATCAGCGGGTGTTCGGCGAGGAGCTGCCCGAAAGCGTGGTGGCGAAGGCGCGGAAGTAAGGCGGGGCGCTTGTGATTTCTGGTCCGGTGGACTAAGTCCGCTGGATCAGGAGCGCCACCATGCCCGCGACCGTCAACGTCCATGAAGCCAAGACGCAGTTTTCGAAGCTGCTCGAACGTGCCCATGCCGGCGAGGAGATCATCGTCGCCAAGGCCGGCAAGCCTTATGCACGGCTGGTCAAGCTCGAGGACCCCAAGCCCGTCCGTCGCCAGCCCGGCGGCTGGCCGGGGCTCGCCGCCATCCCGGACGAAGTGTGGTTCGCGCCACTTCCCGACGACGAGCTCGATGCCTGGGAAGGCAAATATTCGAACATCCTTTGACCGGTCTGCTGCTCGATACCCATGCCGCGCTCTGGTGGTGGCGTGATCCGCCGCGGCTGAGCGCGGCCGCCACGGCGGCCATCGCCGAAAGCGCCGACGTGGCGGTCAGCATCGTCTCGGCACTGGAAATCGCGATCAAATGGCGGACGGGCAAACTGGCGATGCTCGACGATCCCGTCGTCAATTATCCCAAGCTGATGGCCGCCAACGGCTTTGCCAGCCTGGCGATCGCCGAGACCCATGCCCTGGCAGTGGCGCTGCTTCCGACCGATCACCGCGATCCCTTCGATCGCCTGATTGCGGCACAGGCCTTGGCAGAAGGGCTGATTGTCGTCACTCGTGATCCGGTGTTCCGGAATTTCGGTTGCAAGGTGCTTTGGTAATGCCCAGTTTCGTCGCTTCATCCCGCCCGGCGATCACGCCATGAGCAAGACCGATTGGCATCTCGCCCAGGTCAATGTCGGGCGCCTTGTCGCCGCGCACGACGCCGCCGAGGTCGCCGAATTCTTCGCGCGGCTCGATGAAATCAACGCCATCGCCGACAAGAGCCCCGGTTTTGTCTGGCGGCTGCAGGACGAAGGCGGCAACGCCACCGAGCTGCAGACGACGCCCGACCCGCGGCTGATCGTCAACATGTCGACCTGGACCGACCCCGATTCGCTGTTCGCCTTTGTTTATCGCAGCGCCCATACGCCGGTGATGGCGAAGCGCCGCGAATGGTTCGAGCGTTTCGACGGCGCCTTCCAGGCGCTGTGGTGGGTGCCGGCGGGCTATCATCCCTCGATCGAGGATGGGCTGTCGCGGCTGTGGTTGCTCGACCGCTTCGGCGCCAATCGCAACGCCTTCACCTTCAAGGCACGCTTTCCGCGTCCCGACGAGCAGGGCCTGCCGGTCGACATGCGTCCCGATCCCTGGTGCGTGGGGCGGGCGTAGCGGGCGGCCGGATCAGCCTCCACGCTCATGCCGAGCGAAGTCGAGGCACG
>LJHX01000143.1 GCA_001295935.1 alpha proteobacterium AAP81b | reverse complement strand
GCCCCGCCGCGAAGCGGTCGCCTGAAGGGCGATGACGGTGATTCAACCGCCGTGAAAGGCGCTCTAGCCGCCAGCGAGCACTGCTTCGAAGCTCGCAATCGCCACTTCAGAGGTGTCCCAGGCGGCGACGAAGCGCGCCTCGCCCGACCCCGCGGCGCCCCAATCATAAAAGCCGAGGCCGGCGCCGCGCAGGCGCTCGGCTTCGCCCGGACGCAGCGCCACGAACACCTCATTGGCCTCGACCGGGTGCAGCAACCGATCGCCGGCGGCGGCAGCCAGGCGCCGGGCAGCGGCGTTGGCGGCGCGGGCGTTGCGCAGCCAGACATCGCCTTCGAGCATCGCCAGCAGCTGCGCCGCCTGGAAGCGCCCCTTGCTCGGCATCTGCCCGGCGCGTTTGCGACGGAAGCGCAGGTCATCGACGAGATCGGCGGCAAAGACGACGATCGCTTCGGCCGAAAGACCGCCGTTCTTGATCGTCCCGAAACTGAGGATATCGACGCCGGCGCGCCAGCTGATATCGCCGGGGTGACAGCCGAGATGCGCGACGGCATTGGCGAAGCGCGCGCCATCGAGGTGCAGCCGCCAGCCGCGCGCCCGGGCGAGCGCGCCGAGCGCGGCCAGTTCGTCGGGGGTGTAGACGGTCCCGGCCTCGGTCGCCTGGGTCAGCGACAATGCCCGCAACTGGACCTGGTGGACATCGCCGCGATGCGCCGCGGTGCCGGCGGCGATGCCTTCGGGGGTCAGCTTGCCATGGTCGCCCGGCACCAGCATCAGCGACGCGCCGCCGGTGAAGAACCCCGGCGCGCCGCATTCATCGACTTCAATATGCGCTTCCTGGTGGCAGACTACGGCGCCATAGGGCGGCACCATCGCCGCCAGCGCCAGCGCGTTGGCGGCGGTTCCCGTCACCACCGGCAGCACGATGCAATCGTGGCCGAAGACCGTGGCGAAGGCCTCGCCGAGTGCCGCCGACAGGTCGTCGCCGTCATAGCCCGACCATGTGGCGGGTGCCGCCGCGGCGATCGCCGCCAGAACTTCAGGGCACGCCGCGGCGCAATTGTCGGATTGAAAGGCCATGGCGACGGGCTAGGCGGCGGCGGCGCCCCGGTCAACCGCAGCCGAAACAGCTGGCCGAAACGGCAGCGGCGGCGCCCGGGGTTATCCCGGACGCCGCCGACGTTGCCGAACCTGTCGCCGCGATCAGAAGCCGACGGTGAGGGTCGCGCGGCCGCCGTGATCGGTGACGCGGTCGCCATAAAGGCCGCTGTAGCCGGCACCGATGCTGATCCGCGGCGTGATGCTGTAGCGCGCCTGGATCTCGACCGCCGCCGCATCGCGATCGATCGCGACCGAGCGGATGTTCGCCGTCGTGCCGACGCCGAGGATGCCGAGCGTGGCGCGCCCGGCGCGGCCGCTGCCATAGGTGCCATGCCAGGCGAGCGAGCCAAGGACTTCGAAATCCTTGACCGCGATGGCGCCGCGCAGACCGAGGTCATAAACCTCGAGCTGACGGTTGGCCGACGCCGACGCCACCGCGGCGATGCCGCCGGTTTCGGTGAAGGCCCCGGTCCTGACGTTGACATGGGCATAGCGCGCGAAGGGCTCGAAGCGCAGCGTCTCCGAGTCGAGCAGGTCATAGCTCGCTTCGGCGAAGATCTGCCAGGTCGTGCCGCCATAGTTGCTGCGCAACGACTGGGTCAGCCCCGGCGCGGCGATCGACCGCGAGCCACGGACGTCGAGGTCGGCGATGCTGGCGCCGGCGGCAACGGCGAAGCCCTTGCCCGGCTGGCGATAGCCCGCATAGACCGCGCCGCCGGTGCTCTTCACCGTCGACTGGCCGAGCGACGAGTCATAGCGGATGTCGTTGCTCGTGTAGTTGAACAGCCCGCCGACCTTCCAGTTGTTGACGGCGATATCGACGCCGCCAAGGATGCCGGTCTGTTCGGCCGAGAAGCGCTGCGCGAAGCTGTCGGGGCGCGAAGCGCTGGTCGTCGCGGTGCCGCGTACCCAGAAGGTGATCGACCGGCCGTTGCTTTCGGCGGTCGCCGAGCCGCCATTGTTTGCCGCAGCGAGGCCCGTGTTGAGGCGATCGAACGCCGCTTCGCGGACGACGCGGGTGTCTTCGGCGGCGACGCGACGTTCGCTGGCGTGGAGTTCGCCAGACAGCTCGGTCAACGCGTTCGGCAGATTGGCGCCCTGGGTGAAGAGGTTGAAGAAGGGCTGCGGGTTGTAACCACCGGCGACGCCACGATCGAAGGCGTCGGCGACGCGCAGGGCGTTGCCGGTCAGGCCGGCACCACCCAACGTCACCAGCGATGCCGGGGTCAGGCGGAGGTTGACCCCCGTCGTGGTGTAATCGAGCACCGGCACGAAGGGCACCCCGAAGTTGCCCAGCGCCGCGGTCCCGAAGGTGCCGCTGCGGCTGCTGCCCGAAGCCAGGGTGAAGGTCTGGTAGAAGGTGGTGAAGTTGCCGGTCGGCGTCACGACCAGATTGCCGGCGAGGGTCAGCGCCCCGCTGGCGGTAATCCGGTCATTGCCGGCCGCCGGCGTGATGTCCGGCCGGTACGTCGACCCGGCGGCGAGCGTCGCCGCACCATTGACGGTCAGCGTGCCGATGCCGCCCGTGCCGACGCCGGGGTTGACCGTGCCGCCCGACTGGACGGTGAGCGCGCCGCTGGTACCGGTGCCGGTCAGGGTCGCGCCGGTCTGGACGGTCAGCGCCGAGGCGCTGAGGTTGCCCGTCAGGTTCAGCGTGCCGGCGTTGACGATCGTCGCGCCGGTCAGCGTGCCGACCCCCGAGACGTTGAGCGTGCCGGTGCCGGTCTTGGTCAGGCTGCCGGCGCCCGAGATCGGCCCGGCGAGGGTGAAGCTGCCCATGCCCGAATTGACCGTGCCGGCGCCCGCCACGGCGATGGCATTGGCGAGGCTGAGCCCGGACGTGCCGGCGGCAAGTGTGGTGCCAGCGGCGAGCGTCAGCGTGCCGGTGCCGAGCGCGGTGTTGCTGCCGACCTGGAGGGTGCCGGCATTGAGCGCGGTACCACCGGTGTAGCCATTGGCGCCGTTCACCGCGAGCGTGCCGCTGCCGGTCTTGGCGAGCGACCCGGCGCCGGTGATGACGCCGGCGAGGGTGAAGGTGCCGCTGCCGCTGTCGATGGTGCCGACCCCGGCGGTGGTGATCGCGTTGGCGATCGTCACCCCGGAAGTCGCCGCCGCCAGCGTCGTGCCACCCGCCATGGCGAGGCCGGCGGTGCCGAGCGCGCTGTTGTTGCCGACGGCGATGGTGCCGGCGGTGAGGTTGGTGCCGCCGGTGTAGGTGTTGGCAGCGTTGAGCGTCAGCGTGCCCGCGTCGACCTTGGTCAGGGTTCCGCCGCTGACCACGCCATTCAGCGTCAGCGCATTGCCCTGGGTGGCAATGGTGCCGGTGCCGGTGATGGCGACGGCATTGCCGAGCGCAACGCTGGCCGCATTGGCCTGGATGGTGGTGCCATTGGCCATCGTCACCGTGCCGGTACCAAAGGCGGTGTTCGACCCGGCGCCGAGGATGCCCGCGGTCAGGGTCGTGCCACCCGCATAGCTGCTGTTGCCGCTGAGGATCAGGCGACCGCTGCCCTGCTTGTCGATGACACCGGCGCCGGTGATCGGTGCCGAGATCGTCGTCGTCAGGCCCTCGTCGACCGAGATGAAGCTCGACGTCGCAGTGGTCAGGCTGCCGCCGTTGCTGGCGGCGACGGTATAGCCGTCGCTGACGAACTGCAGGCCCTGGAAGGCGATCGCCGAAGTGTCGATAGTGACGGTGCCGGCTTCGGCGCTGAAGGTCGCCAGGCTGTTCTGCTCCCAGGTGGCGTTGAAGGCGCTCGGCGCCGGCCCGGTCCAGTTGGTGTTGGCGAGGTTCCAGACGCCGGTACCGCCGCTGATGACGCCGTTGCCGATGCCGTCGGCGGCATCCCAGAACAGATTGACCGTCGGCGAGGTGGTGACGACGAGGTTGACCTGGCCATTCACCGCCGTCTGGACGACGCCGCTCAGTTCATTGGGCAGCGCGTTCAGCGCCAGCGTGCCTTCGCCGAGGGTGCCGCCATAGCTGATGAGGTTGTAGATGCCGGGGGCGAAATTGCCGCCCGCCGACTGCGCCACCGTCAAGGTGCCGCCGAGGTTGACGTTGCCGGTGACGAAGATGCGATCGTTGAGGGCATCATCGACGACATTGGCGGCGCCGAGATCGAAGTTGAGCAGCGAGCCGCTGTCGAGGGTCAGCGCGCCGAAGCTGAGCTGGCCGACATTGCCGCGACCCGGCGCCAGGGTGGCGCCGCTGTTGATGGTGACGAGGCCGGTGGTCGAGCCGGTGCCGTTGAGCTGGGCACCGGTCTGGACAGTGACGTCGCTGGTCAGGCTGCCGGTCAGCACCAGCGTGTCCTGCGCAACCACCGTCGGGCCCGTGTAGGTGCTGGCACCGGCGAGGACGAGGGTGCCGGCGCCGATCTTGGTCAGCCCGCCGGCGCCGCTGATGCTGCCCGTGAGGTCGAAGCTGTTGCCGTTGGTGTCGATGTTGGCATTGCCCGCCGTCGTGATGGCATTGGCGACGGCAAGGTCGGCGGCGCCGCTCTGCAGCGTCGTCCCGCCGGCCATGGCGAGCGTGCCCGTGCCGAGCGCGCTGTTGGTGCCGACCTGGATGGTGCCGGCGTTGAGCGCGGTGCCGCCGGTGTAACCATTGGCATTGGCAAGGATCAGCGTGCCGCTGTTGGTCTTGGTCAGCGCGCCGTCACCCGAGATGACACCGCCGAGCGTCAGGACGCCCGCGCCGCTTTCGACGATCAGGTTGCTGCCGGTGTCGAGCGTGACGTTGTTGGCCACGACGAGGCCGCTGTTGCCGGCGGCAAGGGTCGTCGCCAGGCCGGCGACCGGCGCCGGTTCGACGGTCGGTGCGAACACCCGCAGCGCGCCGAGGCCGAGCGAGGTGCTGGTGCCGATGGTGATGCGGCCGTCGCGCAGCTGGGTGGTGCCGGTGTAGTCGTTGGCCGCGTTGAGGGTGAGCGTCTGCGCGCCCGCCTTGATGACGAAGCCGGTGCCGCTGATCGTGCCGTTCAGCAGAAGATCGCTGGTGCCGCCGAGCCAGCTGCCGCCGTTCAGGGTGAAGGCGTTGGCCAGCGTGCGGGTCGCACCGCTTATGTTGTAGAGGCCGGTGGCGCCGTTCATCGTCACCGCACCGGTGCCGACCGCCGTATCGGAGCCGACATAGACAACGCTGCGGGTATTGATGACCGTACCGCCGGCGTAGCTGTTGGCGCCATTGAGCGTCAGCGTGCCGAAGTTGCCGACGCTGAGACCGCCGTCGCCGCTGACCGCACCACCCAGCGTCAGCGACGCACCGTTGGTGACGATCGAGCTGTCGTTGTTGAAGGTCAGCGAGCTGCCCTGCAGGTTCACCGTGGTGGTGCCGGCGCCAAGGCTGACGGCATTGGCCAGCGTGATCGCGGCGTTGGCGCCATTGATCGTGCCCGCCGTCAGCGTCGTGCCGTCGGTGGTGGCCAGCGTGCCGGTGCCGATGCTGTTGTCGTTGGTGACGGTCAGCGTGCCGGCCGTGAGGTTGGTGCCGCCGGCATAGCTGTTGCTGCCCGACAGGATCAGATTGCCGCTGTTGACCTTGGTGATCGAGCCGGCGCCGCTGATACCGCCCGACAGTTCGAAGCTGCCGGTGCCGCTGTCGACGGTGAGGCCGCCGTTGAGAACGGTCGTGTTGGCGACATTGAGGCCCGAGACACCTGCCACCAGCGTGGTGGCATCGGCCGCGGTCAGCGTGCCGGTACCGAGCGCCGTCGAAGTGCCGACCTGGATGGTGCCGGCGCCCAGCGCCGTGCCACCTTGATAGCTGCTGTCGCCATTCAGGATCAGCGTGCCGCCGTTGACCTTGGTCAGCGCGCCGGCGCCCGAGATGACGCCGTTCAAGGTGAACACCCCGGCGCCGCTTTCAACGATGAGGTTGCTGCCCGTGCTCAGCGTCACATTGTTGGCGAGCACCAGGCCGGTCGTCCCGGCGGCGAGCGTCGTTGCCAGACCGGCAACCGGCGCCGGTTCGACGGTCGGCGCGAACACCGTCAGCGAACCGAGGCCAAGCGCCGTGTCGGTGCCGACGGTGATCCGGCCATCACGCAGCTGCGTGTTGCCGGTCTGGCCGTTGGCGCTGTTCAGGGTCAGCGTCTGCGCGCCGGCCTTGATGATGAAGCCGCCCCCGCTGATCGTGCCGTTCAGCACCACATCGCTGCTGCCGCCCAACCAGCTGCCGCCGTTCAACGTGAAGTCGTTGGCGAGCGTGCGCGTCGCGCCGCTGAAGTTGTACAGCCCGGTGGCGCCGTTCATCGTCACGACGCCGGTGCCGACCGCGGTATCGCTGCCGACATAGACCACCGAGCGCGTGTTGATGACCGTGCCGCCGGTGTAGCTGTTGTCGCCGTTGAGCGTCAGCGTGCCGAAGTTGCCGGTCGCCAAGGCGCCGTCGCCGCTGACGACTCCGTTCAGGGTCAGCGACGCGCCGTCAGTGACGATCGTCGCGTCGTTGTTGAACGTCAGCGAGGTGCCCTGCAGGTTGACGCTGGTGGTGCCGGCGCCGAGCGACACGGCATTGGCGAGCGTGACCGCCGTGCTGGCGCCCGTGGCGGTGCCGACTGTCAGCGTGGTGCCACCCGTCGTCGTCAGCGTGCCGGTGCCGATGCTGTTATCGTTGGTGACGGTCAGCGTGCCGGCGGTCAGGTTGGTGCCGCCGGTGTAGCCGTTGCTGCCCGACAGGATCAGGTTGCCGATGTTGACCTTGTTGAGCGTGCCGCTGCCGCCGATCGTGCCCGACAGGGTCAAGCTGCCGGTGCCCGGATCGATCGTGTCGAAACCCGTCAGGGTAACCGCATTGCCGAGATTGATACCCGAGACCGCGGCGACGAGCGTCGTGCCATCGGCCATCGCGAGCGTGCCAGTGCCGATGCTGTTGTCGTTGGTGACGGTCAGCGTGCCGGCCGTCAGGTTGGTGCCGCCGGCATAGCTGTTGCTGCCCGACAGGATCAGATTGCCGCTGTTGATCTTGGTGATCGAGCCGGCGCCGCTGATACCGCCCGACAGTTCGAAGCTGCCGGTGCTGCTGTCGACGGTGAGACCGCCGTTGAGCACCGCGGCGTTGGCGACGTTAAGGCCCGAAACGCCCGCCACCAGGCTGGTGGCATCGGCGGCGGTCAGCGTGCCAGTGCCCAGCGCCGTGCCGGTGCCGACCTGGATGGTGCCGGCATTGAGCGCCGTGCCGCCCTGGTAACCATTGTCCCCGTTAAGAACGAGCGTGCCGCTGTTGACCTTGGCCAACGAGCCCGCGCCAGTGATCGGGCCGCCGAGCGTGAAGATGCCGGTGCCGCTGTCGATGGTGCCGACGCCGGCCGTGGTGATGGCATTGGCAAGGGTCAGCCCCGTGACGCCGGCGCGCAGCGTCGTGCCGCCCGCCATGTCGAGCGCCGCGGCGCCGAGTGCGCTGTCGTTGCCGACCGTGATCGCGCCGGCGTTGAGCGCGGTGCCGCCGGCATAATCATTGGCGCCGTTGAGGACGATGCCGCCGGTGCCGGTCTTGATCAGGCGACCGGCCCCGGTGACCTGGCCGTTAAAGGTGACGTCAGCGCTGCCGGTGGCATCGATCGTGCCATTGGCGACCAGTGCCACCGTGCGGTTCGAAGCCACCGCCGTGCCAGCATTGGTGTAGCGCAGCACGCTGCTGCCGTTGCCGAGGAAGGTGACCTGCGTACCGGCAGCGCCGAGGTTGCCGTCGTTGCTTACCGACAGCACGCCGTCGAGGATGCCGGTGCCGCCAGCGTAGGTGTTGACACCGCTCAGCACCAGGGTGCCGGTGCCGAGCTTGAGCAGCCCGGCAGCGCCTTCGATGTTGCCGGCCAGCGTCACCGGCGCGGTGCCATTGGTGACGATATTGGCATTGCTGTTGGCGACCACGGCGCGGACCGAGTCGAACGCGGTCGCGCCATTGTTGATGACCAGCGTGCTGCCGTTGTTGAAGGTGACGCCGCCATTGGCATCGCCAAGATTGGCGTCACGCGACACCGTCAGCGTGCCGCCATTGAGGACGGTGCCGCCGACGTAGGTGTTCGTGCCGGTCAGCGTCAGGTTGCCACTGTTGGTCTTGACGATCGAACCATTGCCCGAAATCACCCCCGACAGCGTGAAATTGCCGGTGTTGCTGTCGATGGTGCCGGCGCCCTGGGTGACGATGGCATTGGCCACGGTCTGGCCGTTGACGCCATTGGCGAGCGTCGTGCCGTCATTGAGCGTGATCGACGCCGTCCCGGCGCCGCGGGCATTGTTGAGCTGCAGCGTGCCGCCCTGGACGATGGTGCCGCCCGAGAAGTTGCTGTTGTTGGCGCCGAGCACCAGCGTGCCGCCGCCCTGCTTGAAGACGATGCCATCGCCCTGGATCTGGGTGTTGATGGTCGCCGTCACGCCGCCCGAGGTGGCAATGAACATCCCGGTGCCGACCCCGGTGCTCTGATTGTCGAGCAGGCCGCCGGTCAGCGTGTAGCCATTGGTGGTGAACTGCAGCCCCTGCGCGTTGAAGGTCTGCGCCAGGGTGACGGTGCCCGCCGCACCGGCGAAGACCGCGACGCTGCCATTGACCCAATTGGTGTTGAGGTCGCTGTTCGGCGACCCGGTCCAATTGGCGGCGGCGGCGCTCCAGGTGCCGGTGCCGCCGGTGACAACATTGTCAGCACCGGTGTTGTCGGCGCCGTCCCAATATTGGACGAAGGTGCCGGGGTTGGTGACGATGAGGTTGACCTCGCCGGGGACGATCGTCTGCACGGTGCCGCCAAAGGCGCCAGGCAGCGTCTGCACGAACATCTCGGTCGAGCCGGGGAGCAGCGCGCCCTGGTATTTGATGAGGTTATAGACGCCGAGGCCGAAGCTGCCACCGGCCGATTCACGCACCGTCAGACGGCCGCCGAGACGCAGGTTGGTGGTCAGGATCTGGTCGTTGAGCGGGCCGCCATCGACGTAAGCAGCGCCGAGATCGAAGACCAGCGACGACTGTTCGTTGAGCAGCAGCGTACCGACGGTCAGCGCGCCGACCTGGCCATTGCCGCCGACACCCGCCGACAGCACGCCCGAGTTGACGACCTCGACAGTGCCGGCGATCGACCCGGTGCCCGACAGCGTCGCGCCGGCGCGAACGTTGGTCAGCTGCGCGGCGTTGGTCAGCGCGCCGGTGATGGCGAGCTCGCCCTGCGCGACTTCGATCTGCGCGCCGATGCTGTTGTTGGCATTGGCCAGCGTCACCGTGCCAAGGCCAACCTTGTTGAGGATCGCCGGATCGCTGCCCGAGACGACGCCGGTGATGACGATATTGCCGTTGCCGCCGAGCGTCGCGTTGGGATCGTTGGCGACGACATTGTTGGCGAGCGTGCGCGTCGTGCCGGCGGCGGCGTTGCGGATGCCACCAAAGGCGTTGAGGTTGACGGTATTGCCGACGCCAAGCGCATTGTCGTTGCCGACAAAGGCAACCGCGTTGTTGAGCGTCACGTCGCCGGTGAACTCATTGTTGCCGTTGAGCACGATCTGGCCGGTCGTCGCCACATTGGTGGTGAAGCCGCCGGCGCCCGAGATCACGCCGTTGATGACGAGGTTGGTGCCGTTGCTGGTGACGGCGCCGGTGACGCCGTTGACCGAGAAGGTCGTGCCGACGAGGTCGATCGTCATCTGGCCGCCGGTCAGCACGACATTGTTGTTGGCGGCGAGCGTGATGGTGCCGGCGCCCGGCGCCAGGCCGGCGGTGAAGGTGGTGCCGTCCTGCGTCGTCAGCGTGCCCGATCCGATGGCATTGCCATCGTCGATGCGCAGCGTGCCTTCGTTGAGGTTGGTGCCGCCGGCATAGGTGTTGGTGCCGGTGATGGTCAGGCGGCCGCTGCCGTCCTTGGCGAGCGCGCCGAGGCCCGAAATGACGCCGTTCAGCCGGACGTCATTGTCGAGCGTGTCGACCGTGCCGACGACGCCATTGGCGATGCTGATCAGGCGGTTCGAGGTGACATTGGCGGAGATTTCGAGCGTCGAAGTGCCGTCAAACGTGACCGTGCCGGCCAGCGCACCGAGGGCGCCATTGCTGGCCACCGACAACGTGCCGTCGCCGATGAACGTGCCGCCGGCATAGCTGTTGCCGGCATTGCCGAGCACCATGCGGCCGGCGCCGGTCTTGTACAGCGGCGCGGTGTTGACCCCCGAAACCACGCCATTGGCGGTCAGCGTGGCGGTTGGATCGATGTTGAACAGGGTGATGCCGTTGCCGGCGAGCGCGATGCTGCGGTTGGTGGTGAAGCCGCCCGAGCCGTTGTCGAACACGCGCACGCCGGCGCGGCTGAGCGTCAGGCCGCCCGCGGCGTTGCCGAAGGCGTTATCCGCCCCGACAATGACTGTCGTATCGGTGACCGTGGTGCCGCCGGTGTAGCTGTTGTTGCCCTGGATCACCACGAAATCGGTGCGCACGCCGCCGCTGATCGTCGTGTAACGGACCGGACCGGTGCCCGAAATGTCACCGTTCAGCGCCAGCGTGTTGCCGTTGACCTCGACGGTCAGGCCGCCGACGTCGACGATATTGATATTGTTCTGGAGAATGCGGACGGCGCCCGCCGCGCCCAGCGTGGTGGCGCCGACGAACGTCGCGGTGCCGGTGCCGAGCGCCGTGTCGCTCGCCGCGACCAGACGACCGTCATTGACCCGCAGCGTCGAATAGCTGTTGTCGCCGCCAAGGACGAGCGTGCCGCTGCCATTCTTCTCGAGCGCGCCACCGATGATGGCGGTGTTGACCGTCGCGGTGTTGGCGCCGACGTTGATCGCCGAATTGGCCGCATTGAACGAGCCGACCCCGCCCAGCGTGTAGCCGGTGGTGACGAAGTTCATCTGGTCGAAGTTGATGGCGCTCGCGACGTCGACATTGCCGGCGGCACCGCCGAACTCGATGTCGTCGGTGGCGTTGTTGCCATAGGCGAGGTTGAAAGTGCCGTTCGAATTGGTGAAATTGGTGTTGGTCAGATTGAAGATGCCGTTGCCACCGTCGATGACGCCATCGGGCGAAAGATCGGTGCCGTCCCAGCGATAGGTGCCGGTGAAGGCGACGTTGAGCTGGACAATGCCGGCGCCCGAAGCGACCGGTCCGGTGAGCACGCTATAGACGACATCGACCGGCGCCGCGGTGCCGACGGTGAGGCCATTGTTGGCGAGGAGGTTGCCGTAGGTCAGGATCGTGCGGTTGCCGACGCCGGTGTTGAAGCCGGGCAGGCCGGTGATGTTGAGCACGCCATCGAGCGTCAGGTTGTTGTTGACGACGATGAGATCGGCGCCCGTGCCGGGCACCGCGGCAACGCCGGCAAGCTCGAAATTCAGATTCGTGGCGTTGTTGAGCACCAGGTTGCCGAAGGTCAGCGTGCCGGGGCTATTGCCGGGGCTGACGTTCGACCCGTCGGCGAAGGTCACCGTCGCCGAACCCGTGCCGCTGCCCTTGATCGTCGCGCCGGCGGCAACGTTGATGTTGCCAGCGACGCTGCCTTGCAGGTCGAGCGTGCCGGCGTTGACGTCGGTATCGCCAACATAGCTGTTGTCACCGCCGAAGATCAGCGTGCCGGTACCGGTCTTGATCAGGCCCTGGTCGCCGAACTTGGCGCCCGACAGCGTCAGGGTGAACGCCTGGGTATCGACCGTCAGGTCGCCGCCCAGGATGCCGATCTGGAATTGATTGCCAAAGCTAAGATTGTCGGCGGCGGCGCGCAGCGTGCCGTTCTCGAAAACAGTAACCACCGCGGTTCCGAGGACACCATTTTCGGCGACCGCGATGGTGCCGCTGCCAAAGTTAACAAGGCCAAAGCTGTTGCCGCCGTTCGACAGGGTCAGCACCGAAGGGCCGCCTTTGGCAAAAAGGTTCGCGGTCAGTTGGCCGGACAGTGTCAAGTCATCGGCACCGGCAACAATGAAAGTAGCAGCGCCAGCCGCGAGCGCATTGCCGAAGCTGAGCGCCGCGCCACTGTTGTTGGCGACAGCGCCGAAGCCCGTTACCTGCAGCGGGCCGTTACCAAGCGATGTCGCATCGACAAGGTTGAGAAGGCCGCCCGCGAGCGAGACATTGCCGGTGAAACCACTGGTGTCGTCGAATGTCGCCGCGCCACCGGTCACCCCCAGTGTCCCGGCACCGGTAACCGCACCAGTGACCGTCAACCCCGTCCCGCTGCTGAGCGTCGTACCGTCGGCGAAAATGTTGAACGTGCCGTTGAGCACAAAGGTCGCAGTGCCCGAGTCGATCGACACGGCGTTTGTCAGCGTGATCGCCTGGTTGCCGCCCAGACCGACGCGCAGATTGCCGTCATTGGCGAAGGTGATCGCGCCCGTGCTGATCGCCGCGGCATCGTCGATCGCCAGCACGCCGGCATTGATGGTGGTGCCGCCGGTGTAGGTGTTGACGCCGGTCAGCGTGATCGTACCGAGACCGTTCTTCTCGACCACACCCGCCGACGAACCGTCGGCGATGACGCCCGACAGCGTCCAATTGTCCATCGCCGCCTGCGCCAGCAGGCTGCCGGTGCCGGTGATTTCGATGTCGTTGGCGGTGGTGAAGGCGCCACCCGCCGTAAGGAACTGGGATCCATCGGCCATTTCGACCAGACCGGCGCCGACCGAATCGGGATTATAGACGGCAACCGTGCCGGCATCGATGCGAGTGCCACCGCCATAGGTGTTGACGCCGGCGAGGAACAGCACGCCGCTGCCTTGCTTGATCAGCGAGCCGCCGACCCCCGAAATCACGCCCGGGGTTGCGAACAGGAAGCCCTGAGTGTCGATCGTCGTCGCGCCGGTCAGCCCGATGTCGTTGCCGATGTTCAACCCTTGCGCGGTGGCGACCAGCCGGTCGGTGCCGGCGAAGGTCACGACATTGGCGATATCGCCGAAGGCGCTGTCGTTGCCGACACGGATTTCGCCTGTCGAGCCCAGCAGCACCGCGCCGGTGAAGTCGTTGGCGCCGTCCAGCGCCAGCACGCCGACGCCGCTGGTCGCGAGGCCGTTGACGCCGCTGATAACGCTGGCGATCGTCGTCGCGCCGGTGTTCGGCGCGGTGTTGAGGACGAGGTTGCCGGTGTTGCTGGTGATGCCGTCGCCGGTGATGGTGTAGCTGCCGGCGGTGAAGGTCAGGTCACCGACGACCTGCGGGCCATCGACAGTCACCGTGCCGCCGCTGACGCCGAAAAAGGCGTTGCTGCCGGCAATCCAGGGGCTGTTCACCTGACCGGTGATGTTCGCCCAATTGTTGCTGGCACCGACACCCGAGTTCCAGGTGCCGCTGCCGCCATCGAGAGTGCCATTGAGGGCGCCGGCGCCATCCCAATAGAGATCGCTCGTCGTGAAGCTGACATTGACGACGATCGCGCCCGGCGTCGTACCGGGATCGACGACAGTGAAGGCAACCCCGAGCGGTGCCGTGCCGGTCTGGAAGATAAAGCCGTTAGCGAAGAAATTCTGGCCGTAGCTGATCAGCGAATAATCACCGACAACGTTAATGCCCGCACCACTGAGATTGAACGTCGGGCTGCCCGTCAGGATCAGATTGTTGCCGACAGCAAGCCGGTCATGAACACCGCCAACGCCCGGCGACGTGAGTTCGAACGCCAGCGACCCGGCACCCAAGCCGGCGTTGCCGGTGACCGTGAGTGTGCCGATGTTACCGCCCGAACCCGGCGAAAGCGTCGCGCCGTCTTCCAGCACAAGAGCCGCAACCACACCCGTGCCCGACAGGGTGCCGCCCGCCGCGCCGGCAAAAATGCCATCGAGCGTACCGTTTACGATCACTTCACCAGCATTGACCGTCAACGGGTTGGGCTGGGTGACAGCGCCGTTGAAAACCAGCAAACCAGCGCCGTTCTTGACGATGCCGCCGGCGGTAGCGTCGATGTTGCCACCGAAAAATGCCACCTGGCCCGCGGCAACGGTGATCTGCGAGAAGTTGGTGCCGACAGTGCCAGCCGCCACCAGATCGCCATTGATCGAATAGGTGCCGTTGAAGGTCAGGTCTTCGAACTGCACATTGCCGTTGCCATTGTCGACATTCGCCGTGCCGAAGCCGTTGAACACGGCGTTCTGGCCACCCCAGCTCGTCGTCAGCGTGCCGCTGACATTGGTCCAGTTGGTCGTCGCCGGGTTGTTGCTCCAGGTCGCGATGCCGCCATCGACGACATCATTGCCGAAGGGACCCGCGCCATCCCAGAACAGCGTGCCGACCTGATCGAGCACCAGCCGCACCTGGCCGGTGAGATTGGTGTTGACGCTGTAGGCATAGCCCGCCGGCGCCGCCGGTGCTCCGAAGTTGAAGCCATTGAAATCGAGCGCGCCGCCATAGGTGATCAGCGTGAAGATGCTCGGCGCCAGCGGTGCCGTCAGATTGACATTGAGCGCCGGATTGCCGGTCAGCAGCACATTGCCGGTCGCGGCGATCAGATCGTTGTTGGCGCCGCCGACAACACCCGATTCGCCAAGGTCGAACGCCAGCGTGCCCGAATTGAGGACCAGGCCAGCGGTGTTGAAGGTGCCGGCGCCGCCGCCCCCCGGCGAGAAGGTGCCGCCCGAGCTCAGACCGACCGTGCCGGTGACCGTGCCGGTGCCGGCGAGCGTGCCGCCGTTGCGGATGCTGAGATTGCCGTCGTTGGTGCCGTCGAGTTGCAGCACGCCATTGCGCGCGATCGTATCCTCGATCGCCGTCACCGTGCCGGTCAACACCAGCGTGCCGTCGCCGGCCTTGTCGAGCGCCGCACCGGCATTCCCGACAATGTCATTGGCGATCGTCGTCGTCGCGCCGGGCGCGACATTGAAGACCGACGAGCCCGCCGTCGTCGTGCCGCCGGCGAGCGTGATCGCGTCACCCGCGAAGGAATAGCCATCGACGGTGAAGGCCAGATCGCCGACGCTCTTCGCGCCAGCGACCGTCACCAACCCGCCGTTGCTGCCGAAGCTGCCATTGGCGCCCGCCTGCCAGGCGAGCTCGGCGGTCGCCGAGGCGGTATCGGTGAAGTTGAGGTTGGTGTCGTTCCAGGTGCCGGCGCCGCCCTGGACGAGGCCGTCGGTCGCCGGGCCGCCGCCGTCCCAGACGCGCGTGCCGACATAGCCGACCTCGACCAGCAGGCTGCCCGGAATGCTCGACGTGTTGATGACGAAATCCTGCGGCGCCGTGCCGGCGATCGGCACACCCGACAGATTGGCCGAGGTCAGGATGAAATAAGTGTCCTCGCGCAGGCCGAAGCCCGCCGCCG
Source organism: alpha proteobacterium AAP81b (assembly GCA_001295935.1). GTDB lineage: Bacteria > Pseudomonadota > Alphaproteobacteria > Sphingomonadales > Sphingomonadaceae > Sandarakinorhabdus. The sequence continues at coordinate 7,022 of LJHX01000143.1, read as the reverse complement.
GCGCGATGTTGATCGTGCCGTTGACGACGGCATTGCCGGTGACGGCGATCAGGTCGTTGCCGACGCCGCCGGGGACTCCGGGCGTCGTCAGCCGCGCGTTGAGCTGCGACCCGGCATCCATCGTCAGCGAGCCGAGGGTCAGCGTGCCGGGGGTCGCCGCGGTGCCGCCGCCAAGGTTACCGCCCGACGCCACGGTGACGGCGCCGCCGATGCTGCCGGTGCCGCCGAGGGTGCCGCCATTGTTGACGAAGACACCGCCCGCCGCCGGCAGGGTGGCGTTGACGTTGAGGCGACCGCCGTCGACATTGGTAGCGCCGGCAAAGGTGCTGGCGCTGTTGACGATGGTGAGCGTGCCGGCGCCGGTCTTGGTCACGCCCAGGGTGCCGGCGCTGTTGGTGATGGCGCTGTTGTAGGTCGTGTTGAAGCCGCGCGTATCGAAGGTGACGGTATGCGCACCGACGGTGGTGCTGTTGATGCTGTTGTTCAGCACCAGATTGTCGACATAGGAGGCGACGCCGAACGACCCCGTCGTCGAGATGCCGCCGACCACGGCGCCCTGGGCGCCGACGCCGAGTACGCCGCTCGACACCAGCGTCTTGGCCTGGAAGAGCGGCCCGGCGGTGCCATAGCTGTTGGCGCTGGTCAGCAGCAGGGTGCCGTTGCCCGACTTGAGGAACAGCCGGCCGGGGCCGCTGATCGGGCCCGACAGCGTCAGCACATTGCCCGCCGTCGCCGGCAGTTCAAAGTTGATCGTCGCCTGGCCGGGGTTGGCCAGGCCGATATCACCGACGACGATGGCGTTGTTCAAGGTGACATTGCTGTCGGTCGCGGCGCGGATGATGACGGCGGTGTTGGCGGTGCTGATCGTGCCATTGCCGATCGATCCGGTCACCGCACCGATGCCGCCGGCATTCAAGCGAATGCCACCGCTGAAGGTGCTGGCGGCGTTGTTGAAAGTCGTGACGCCCGAGGTCGAGTGGGTAATCGTGGCGTTGCCGGTCAGCACGCCGCTGTAGGTCGATTCGCCCGTGAGGGTCAGTGCGGCATCGACGTTGAGCTGGTTGGCGATGACCCGGCCGACGCCGAGCGGCGTCAAGGTCGAGGCGCCGGCGATGGTGATCGGCCCGCCGCCGAAGACGGTGTTCGCCGAAAAACTGACCGTGCCGCCGTTGATCGTCGTGCCGCCGGTGAAATTGTTGACCACGCCGCCATTCTGGTTGAGCGTCAGCGTGCCGGCGCCGATCTTGCTGAGAGCGAAGACGCCGCCGCCGCTCTCGGTCAGGCGGCCACCGAAGCTGTAGCTGCCGGCGATGTCGAGCGTCGCCGTCGCGGTGCCGACCGTGTTGGTGACGATATTGTTGGGGGCAAAGGTCGTCAGGGTCTGGTTGACGCCCGCGAGATCGAGCGTCTGCGCCGCCGCCATCGCCGGCACCAGCGCGGTGCCCGCCAGCAGCAGACTCGCCGCGGTCAGCCGCTGCAACCGCGCCGTCCGTCGCTGGCCGCGGGCCGAAGCCACACCGGAAACCCCAACAACGCCAACGACTTCGCTGATACGACGCATATCATCACCCCTGTTCAGCGCGCGGGAACCACCGCTCGCAAACCCCAAGATTAGCCAATATTCCCAGCCCGGCAAGATAACACAACGGTAACCTTGCCCGACCTTCCATAACCCAGTCACGTTACGATCGGGATAGCAGGACACCCCGGTCGTCCCTCAGGCGCAAGAGCGACCCGGTCCATTCTGACCACCATCACCCCCCGGTACGATCCGGATCGTGATCCGGATGCGCCCTTGAGATTTCGGGCCTTAGCAGCAGTCGTGACTCTATGGCAACAAGTCGCGGAGACCGCGACAGATCGGCCGCTACCCGCCGGGCGTTGTATAATTGCGGCAAAAGGCAAAAGTCGGCAATTGTCACCATGTCGCCCCAGAGGCACGCTCCACCCTCTTGCGCCGCGAAGGCTTCGAGCGCCGTCAGCCCCGCCTCGATCCAATGCCGCGCCCAAGTGTCGATCGTCGCCTGGTCATGGCCGAGCGGGTCCTTCAAGTAACGAAGCACCCTCAGATTGTTGATAGGGTGGATATCGCACGCCACCATTTGCGCCGCGGCGCGCACCTTCGCCCGCGCCAGTGGCTCCACCGGCAGCAGCGGCGGCGAGGGGTGGACCTCGTCGAGATACTCCATGATGGCGAGGCTCTGGGCCATTGGTTGACCGTCGTTCACCAACAACGGCACCAGCCCTTGCGGATTCAGCGCCCGATAGGCGGCGGTGGATTGCTCGCCATGCCGCAGATCGATCGGCACCCGCTGCCAGTCGAGCCCCTTCCACGCCAGCGCCAGCCGCACCCGGAACGCCGCCGACGACCGCCAGTAATCGTAGAGCAGCAGGTCGGGCATTTTCTTGAGGCCTTTCAGTCCTTGGGGATGAAGGGATTGCGGCCGCCGCGAAAGTTCAGCCGGATCGGCACGCCTTCGAAATCAAGGTCGTCGCGCAGCGAATTGACGAGGTAGCGGCCATAGCTCGCCGGCAGCAGGTCGGTGCGGTTGCCGAAAATGAGGAAGGTCGGCGGCCGCGCCGCGACCTGCGTTGCATAGCGCAGCTTGATGCGCACGCCGCCCGGCGCCGGCGGCGGGTTCCTGTCGACCGCGCCCTCGAACCAGCGGTTGAGCGCGCTCGTCGACACCCGCCGCGTCCAGCGGTCGCGCGCCTCGGTCACCGCCTTCAGCAGAAGGTCGAGGTTCTTGCCCGTGGCGCCGGAGATCGCCACCAAAGGCACGCCCCTGATCTGCGACAGCCCGTCGTCGAGCGCCTTGCGCACCCCCTGGAACAGCGCGCTCTGGCCTTCCGCCACATCCCATTTGTTGAGCGCGATGACGAGCGCGCGGCCTTCCGACAGCACCAGATCGGCGATGCGCAGGTCCTGCGCTTCGAGGCCGAGCGTCGCATCGAGCAGCAGCACGACGACCTCGGCGAAGTCGATGGCAAGCTTGGTATCGGCGGCGGCGAGCTTCTCGAGTTTGTCAGAAACCTTGGCGCGCTTGCGAAGGCCGGCGGTATCGACCAGTCGCACCGCCTTGCCGCGATATTCCCAGGGGATGGCGATCGAATCGCGGGTGATCCCCGCCTCCGGGCCAGTTACCAACCGCTGCTCGCCGATCAGCGTGTTGATGAGGGTCGACTTGCCGGCATTCGGCCGCCCGACGATGGCGAGCTTCAAGGGCCCATCCTCGGGCTCCGCCGGCGGCGCGTCGGGATCGGCCTCGGCCACCACCGCCGGCCCGGCGGGTTCGAGATGCGGCAGCAGCGCCTCGAACAGATCGGCGAGCCCCTCGCCATGCTCGGCCGAAATCGCCACCGGATCGCCGAAGCCGAGCGCATAGCCCTCGCCGATCCCCGCCTCGCCGGCGCGCCCCTCGGCCTTGTTGGCGACAAGCACCAGCGGCGTGCCGCGCTTCCTCAGCCAATCGGCGAAATGGCGATCGAGCGGGGTGATCCCGGCGCGCGCATCATAGACGAGCAACGCCACCTCGGCATCGGCGACGGCATAGTCGGTCTGCGCCCGCATCCGCCCGGCCAGGCTGGCGGCGTCGGCATCCTCGAAGCCCGCGGTGTCGATGACGATGAACTCAAGGTCGAACAGCTTGCCGGGCCCCTCGCGCCGATCGCGCGTCACGCCGGGCGTGTCGTCGACCAGCGCCAGCCGGCGGCCGACGAGACGGTTGAACAGCGTCGACTTGCCGACATTGGGACGGCCGACGATCGCGACGCGGGGTTGTTGTGCCATGGTGCACGCCTAGGCTTTTAGGGCCGAGAAAAGAAGGGCCTCCGGCGGGCAGGGGCTGAGCCCCTAACCGACCTTTCGTTTATGTGCGCTCTGTCCGGGTGAGACTATGACGAGAGCGACGGTCGATCATGTAGATGGCAAACTCGACTCGCGACCGCTCTTGGTAGAGCGCGGTCGTCTAGACGCCGCCGCCCGACATAAAAACGTATCCTGAGAACGCGAGTAAGGCGATAAGCATCCAGACCGTCACGGCGCCTATCACAACGGGGTAGCGACGCCGAAACACCAACAGACCCACAAGTGGTAGCAATGCTCCGCCTAGCAGGAACGCTATTGAGCCGTAGCGATACCAATTTTCTTGAGTCGAGCTTGAAAAGGTTCCGCGCGTAAAAGTGGATGCCCATAGTCCCATCAGGACGATATTGATACCAGCAAGGACGGCAGCGCAGCCGCAGCCAGGCTGTTTCAGTGCTGGTTCATCCTGCGTTGGCTCAACCGGTTCGTTCATGACGTCTCTTACCGATTACGACGGTGCGTCCATTATTGGGGCGTAAACAGCCAATGAGACAATGGGTTTGCAATATCGAAAACCCAACAAAGAAAGCGGGTGAAAGGGATCAGCCCCTGCCCGCCGGAGGCCCTCTTACCTTAACGCCACGCGGTCAACGTCCCGTCCTCGGTCAGCGTGTACAGCGTCCGACCCGCCACCACCGGCGGCAGATAGGCAGCGCCGCCGATCTTGATGCGCGGCAGTTCCTTGCCGGTATAGGGGTTGAGCGCGGTCATCTGGCCGTTCGAGCCGGTGAGGATGAGCTTTTCGGACGCCAGCACCGGCCCCTGCCAGCTGAGCGGGCCGTCCTTCTTCTTGGGGTTCTTCCAGCGCGGCAGGCGCGTCACCCAGCGCACCTTGCCGTCGCTGCGCGTCACGCAGACGACCTCGCCTTCGACGGTGACGAGGAACAGGAACTCGCCCGCCACCCAGGGCGTCGAGGTGCCGGCGAAATTGCGTTCCCAGACGCGCTGGCCGGTGGCGAGGTCGATCGCCGCCATGCGGCCGCCATGGCCGATGGCGAAGACGCGGCCGCGGTCGATCACCGGCGAGGCATCGATGTCCGACAGTGCCGAGATCGCCGTGGCGCGGCCGGTGCGTGCCAGCTGGTCGGTCCACACGCTGCGGCCGTTCTCGCCGCGCAGCGCGTTCAATTCCCCCGACGAGAAGCCGACGACGATGGTATCGAGCCCGACCGCCGGCGCCGCGGCACCGAGCAGCCCCGCAACCTCCACCGTCCCCGTCACCGTCCACAACACTTCGCCGGTTTCGCCCGACAGCGCATTGAGCTGATTGTCTTGGCTGACGACGTAGAGCCGCCCGGCGGCAACGCTCGGCGCCCCGCGCAGCGGCGTCGGCAGCTGGCGGCGCCACAGCTCCTTGCCGCTCGGTGCGTCAAACGCGGCGACGATGCCATAGCCGGTGGTAGCGTACAGCCGGCCGCCCTCGCCGATCGCCTCGGCGGCGACGCCGCCGCCAAAGGCGGCATTGCTGTTGTACTTCTTCTTTTTCTTCTTGTTTTTCTTGGTGGTGATCGTCGTTTCGAGGCGGATCGCCGCCTTCCAGGCGACCGCGCCGGTTTCGGCGACAAAGGCGCGAACCTCGCCGGCGGTATCGATGGTGAAGACCTTGCCGCCCATCACCACCGGCGGCGCGTTGAGCCGGCGCTGGCCGTTGCTGCCCTTGCCGATCGAGCTGCGCCACGCCGGGCGCAGCGTGGTGTCGGGCAGCGCCAGATGGCCGCCGGTCTTGGCCGCCGAACCGCCGGCCTGCGGCCAATCGGCATTGGCCTCGGGCCCCGGCAGGACGACGGCGAGATCGGCAAGCTCGGGCTCGGCCTCGGTGCGGGTTTCATAGCTCAGCACCGGAATGCGCTCGCCGAGCGTCAACGACGGCTTCTTGACCGGCTTGAAGATACCGCAGCCGGCGAGCAGCAGGCCGAGCAGAACGATGCTGAGGAGGGAACGACGCAAGGCTTTTCCTATTTCGCAGCTTCGGTGGCGCCGACGGTGGCGGCGGGAGGGGCGGCGGCGGGCGGCACGGCAGTCGGCGGTCCGATCGCCGGCATCAGCGCCACCGCGGCGACTTCGGCGCCGGCATCGGGCGCCGGCGTTCCCGGCGGCAGCAACTGGGCGCGATCGACGCCGGAAACAAAGGCGAGTTCACTGACGCGCTGGCGCTGCGACGCCGTCGTCGCCGGATCGCGCGCCACGGCAATCAACAGGATCTTGGCGGCATCGACATTGCCCGCTTTCAGCTGCGCCAGCGCCGCCATTTCGCCGGCGATCGGCAGCCAGGGATTGCCCGGGGTCGTCAGCGGCGCGAGGCGCGCCACCACCGTCGCCGGCGGCAGGCTGTCGAAGCCGAGGCGCACCGAGCGCAGCAGCGCCGCATCGCGCAGTGCCTGCGGCACCGAACTATCGGCGGCGATGGCGTCGTATAGCCCGATGGCGCGCTTGGCGTCATTGCCGGCGGCGGCATCGGCGGCCTGCATCAGCCTGGCGACGGTGCGATAGCCGCCAGGGCCTTCGTCGGCCAGCTTCGCCAGCGTCGCGCGCGACGCCGCGGTTTCGCCGACTTCATATTTGGTCATCGCGTCGATCAGCGCTTCGCCGGCGCGCCCCGCCGCATCGGCCTGGCGCTGCTGCCAGAACAGCCAGCCGGCGAGCGCCGCGAGGCCGAGGACGAGCGCCGCGACCGCCGCAACGCCATAGCGCCGCCACAGCCGCAGCAGTTCGGCGCGGCGATATTCCTCGTCGACCTCGCGGACGAAGGTCTGGTCGATTTCGGGAAGGGCAAGACCCTTGGGGTCTTTCGGCGTCAGCGCCAAGGCCAGGCTCCACAGGAACGGCGTCGCGCCGCGCAATCGTCGTGCCACCAGGGGTCCGATGGCGATTGCCGGCTGAATGCCCGATGACCGATCAGGAATAAAGGTGTTTCTCGGACGGAAAGGCGCGCGTCCGCACCGCCTCGGCATAGGCGGCGGCGGCGATCGTCACGCGGCCGGCGATTTCATCGAAGCGTTCGACGAAGCGCGGCACGCGATCGAACATGCCGAGCATGTCGTCGACGACGAGCACCTGGCCGTCGCACGCCGGCGAGGCGCCGATGCCGATCGTCGGGCAGGCGACGGCGACGGTGATCGCCCGCGCCAGCGGCTCGACGACGCCCTCGACGACGATG
>LJHX01000142.1 GCA_001295935.1 alpha proteobacterium AAP81b | reverse complement strand
GAGCGCGGCGCCGTCGTCCATGTTGAGCCCGAGCCAGTCCCAGCCGGTGGCACGCGCGTCGAGCAGCGCCGACGACCATTCGCGGTCGAGCCAGGCAGTGCCGGTGACCGCTTCGCGCTTGCCGTCGATGGTCACCGCGCCGGCGACGCGGAGGTGCGGGATCGAATAATAGTAGCTCGCGCTGGCGGGGTCGGCGCCCTTGCGGCTGTAGCCGGCCTGGCCTTGCGGCAGCAGCGGTTGGGTCGGGGTCAGCGCGAGGTCGAGGGTGAAGTCGCTCGCCGTGGCGCGCGCCGTCCACACGCCGTCGCGACGGCGCGCCATCCGCCAGTCGTCGATCGCCAGCGCGGCGTCGCCGGTGGCGGCGCTCGCCAGGCCGAAGCCGGCACGGGCGAGCTTCTGGCCGTGGCGGAGGCGGCCGAGCGCCGGGTCCGACAGCGCGGCATGGGCGAAGACGATCTGGCGCGGCGCAAAGGCGGAAGGGTTGTCCTCGCCCAACCCCGGCCGGACGCGGAAGAAGGTGACCTGGAAGCCGAGGCGCTTGCCGCTGGCGGCGGTCAGCCAGCCGGTGGCGTACCACCATTCGGTGCGGAAGTCGGGATGGGCGCCATGGTCGCGCGGGAAGCTCAAGGCGACGCCCGGGCGCACCACCGGATAAGGCACCGCGGCGACGGCGACGAGCGCCAGCAAGGCGAGCAACCGCCTCACCAATCCTCGCGCACGGCGCGCACCGCGTCGGCCGACAGGGCGCGGCGGCCGGCGACGATCGCCGTGCCCGCCGCCGCCACCACCAGCGCCGCGAACAGCCCGGCGAGCAGCCCCCAGGGCAGGCGCGTGTCCATCGTCCAGTGGAAGGACTGCGGGTTGACGACGTCGATCAGCACCCGCGCCATCACCAGCCCCAGCGAAATCCCGGCGACGCCGCCGATCACCCCAAGCAGTGCCCCCTCGCTCGCCAGCATCGCCAGTACCTGGCCGCGCGTCACGCCGAGATGCCGCAACATGCCGAACTCGCGGCGGCGGGCGAGCGTCTGGCCCGAGAAGGTCGCGGCGACCCCGGCAAGGCCGATCAATATGGCGACGATCTCCAGCGCATAGGTGATGGCGAAGCTGCGATCGAACAGCCGCAGCGCGATGGCGCGCATCTCGGCGGGGCGGGCGACGAGCGCCTGGCCGGCGAGCGCCGGCGGCAGCCGAGCGGTGAGCGCCGCGCCGACCTTGGCGGGGTCGGCGCCGGACGTGACGTCGATCGCGGCGTCGGTGCGGCTGGTGTCGCCGGTCAGCCGGTCATAGTCCGCATCGGCGATGACGATGGCGCCGAACTGCCGGGCATAGTCGCGCCAGACGCCCGCGACGGTGACGCGCACCGGGCGCGCGCCCAGCGGCAGGTCGAGCGTCGTCCCGGGCCGGGCATCGTAGAGCCAAACCATCGCCTCCGACACCCAGATTGGCGTCGCTCCGGCGGGGACCGGCGCGCGGGCGAGGATCGGCAGTTGCAGCGGCCCGTCGGGCCCGACCGGCTGCGCCGACAATTGCACCGGCGGGCGATCGCTCGCGAGTTGCAGCGGCAGCGCGCGCTGGAAGCGTGCCGTCGCGACGCCGGGCGTCGCCGCCAGCCGCGCCTGCGCCGCCGGATCGAGGCCGCCGCCCTCGGCGCCTTCGAGGTGGAGATAGACGTCGGAGGGCAGCACCTGCACCAGCCAGGCATCGACCGAGCCGCGGAAGCTCGCCACCATCACCGCCATCGCCACCATCAGGCTGGTCGAGGCGACGATGCCGCACAGCGCCACCGCGGCACCCCGCGGCGCGCCGCGCAGGCGTTGCAGCGCGAGGTCGATGGCGACCGGCGCGCGCCCGGTCGGCCAGGGCGCCAGCAGCGTGGCGGCCGCGTAAGGCATCACCGCGACGCCGCCGGCCAGCAGCAGCGCCATCGCGCCATAGCCGGCGAGCGGCAGGCCGAAGAGCGGCGGCGCCAGCGCCGCGACGCCCCCGGCGGCGAGCAGTGCCAGCCCGGGGA
>LJHX01000141.1 GCA_001295935.1 alpha proteobacterium AAP81b | reverse complement strand
GGCTGGCGGCGGCGCTCGGCCGCTGCGGCGGCGTCAATGCGCTGAAACTCGCCGATGGCCTCGCCGCCTGGCTCGGCCTCACCGACCCCGCCAGCGGCCATGACGCCTTCGCGCGGCTATTCCTGAAAGCCGATGGCGACCCCAAACAGTCGACCACCCTCGTCCCGGTCGCCGCCGACAAGGCCGACCCGAGCCTGCGGCCCTTCTGCGAAGCCCTGTGCAGCCAGCTCGTCGCCATCGCCGAGGAACAGGCGCTGTACCGCATCGCCGATCACGCCGCACGCCACCTGCGCGTCGGCCAGCGCCTCGCCGCCGACTGGACCCGCGCCAAGGCACGCGGCGGCGTCATCGATTATGGCGACATGATCGCCGCGGCGCGCCGGCTGCTGGCGGGCGCCGGCGCCGCCGAATGGGTGCGCTTCAAGCTCGACGCGCGCATCGACCATGTGCTGGTCGACGAAGCCCAGGACACCAACCCGGCGCAATGGGACATCGTCTACGCCCTCGTCGAGGAATTCTTCGCCGGCGCCGGCGCGCGCGAGGTCGAGCGCCGGCTGTTCGTCGTCGGCGATTTCAAGCAATCGATCTACCGCTTCCAGGGCGCCGACCCGCATCATTACCGCGCGCTCGGCGAGCATTTCGGCCAATTGGCGGGCGACGCCGGCCATGATTGGCGGCCGGTGCCGCTCGCGACCAACTTCCGCTCGCTGCCGGCGATCCTGAAAGTCGTCGATACCGTCATCGAGACGCTGGTGCCGGCGACCTTCGACCCCGCCGGCAGCGTTCCCGAACACGTCGCGCATCGCTGCGGCGAGGGCGTGGTCACGCTCTGGCCGCCGCTGCTCGCCACCGAGGCCGACGGCGAGGACGAGCCCGACCCCGACAGCGACGCCACCAGCGACTCCGGTGACGACGCCGCCCCGCCGGCGGTCGAGATCCGCCTCGCCCGCCAGGTCGCCGCGACCATCGCGGGCTGGCTCGATCCCGCCGACCCGCTGGTCCTGCCGGCGCGTGGCCGCCCGGCGCGGCCCGAGGACATTCTCGTCCTCGTCCAGGCGCGCGGGCGCTTCTCGGGAGCGCTGGTGACGGCCCTCCACGAAGCCCGTGTTCCCGTCGCCGGCGTCGATCGCCTGAAGCTCGCCGAGCCGCTGGCGGTCGCCGATCTGCTGGCGCTGGTCCGCTTCGTCCTCCAGCCCGGCGATGACCTGACGCTAGCCGCGCTGCTCGTCTCGCCCTTCGGCGGCCTCGATCACGACCAGCTGCTGGCGCTGGCGCAGGACCGGCCGCGCACGCTCTGGGAGGCGGTGCGCGACAGCACCGACGCGCAAGTCATCGCGGCGCGCGACTGGCTCGGCACGGTGCTGGGCTTCGCCGATCTTGCCGCGCCCTACGCCTTTTTCGAGCGCATCCTGTCGGGCCCGCTGCAGGGCCGCCGTCGGCTGCTGGCACGGTTGGGCGAGGAAGCCCGCGACGCCATCGACGCCGTGCTCGACCAGGCGCTCGCCTTCGAGGCGGCGCATCCGCCGTCGCTGCAGGGCTTTCTCGCCTGGATCGACGCCGACGATGTCGAGATCAAGCGCGACCCCGAGGCGCCCTTGGATGCCGTGCGGCTGATGACCGTCCATGGCGCCAAGGGGCTGCAGGCGCCGATCGTCATCCTCGCCGACGCCTGCCGTACCCGCAAGGCCGACACCGGCCCGGTGCCGATGCTCGTCGATGGCGAAACGCTGCCGATCTTCGTTCCGGGCAAGGCGAAGCTGTCGGGGCCTTTGGCGAAAGCCGTCGACGACCGCGACGCCGAAGCCGCGCGCGAATACAGCCGGCTGCTCTATGTCGCGCTGACCCGCGCCGAGGATCTGCTGTTCATCGGCGGCACCCTCGCCAAGGCCGAGCCCGATGAGGCGAGCTGGTATGTCGCGATCGAGGCAGCGCTGGCCGAGCTTGGCGCCGAGGTCATCGACGCCCCCGGCTGGCCGGGCGACACGCTCGAATATCGCTCGGGCGAGCCGGTAGCGCACGAGCCGCCGACCCTCGCGGCGCGCGACGCCCGCAGCCTGCTGCCTGATTGGGCGACGACCCCCGCCCCCCAGGAAAGCCGCCCGCCGCGACCATTGTCGCCCTCGGTGCTCGCCGGCGACCTGGTCGCAGCGCCCCCGCCGAGCCCCGGCGCACGCGCCGCCGCCGCGCGCGGTGCCGCCCTGCATGCGCTGTTCGAGCGCCTCCCCGACCTTGCCGCCGGCGATCGGCGAAGGGTCGGCGAGGCGTGGTGCAACGCCAACGGCCATGACCCGGCGCTCGTCGATGAAGTGCTGCGCGTCCTGGGCGATCCCGCCTTCGCCGCGGTCTTCGCCGCCGGCGCGCTGACCGAGGCGCCGCTTGCCGCGGTCGTCGGCGGCGCCGTCATCGCCGGCCAGGTCGACCGCCTGCTGGTGACCTACAGCGAAGTGCTCGTCGTCGACTTCAAGACCGGGCGCCGCGTCCCCGCCGATGCCGCCGCGGCCGATGTCTTCCACCTGCGCCAAATGGCAGCCTACGCGGCGGCGCTGGCGGCAGTCTTCCCCGGCCGGACGATCCGCGCCGCGCTGCTCTACACCGCCGGGCCGGCGCTGATCGAAATCCCGCCGGCAATGCTGGCGCTTCACCATCCCCAAGCGCAACTTGCGTTGCAGCCTGTCACCGAAATGCCCATTATCCCGAATTGAAGGTCATGGCGCGCCCGCGCCGCCCAGAAACGACAGCGCCCAAGGAGTTCCCGCAATGGCCACCCGCCAGGTTACCGATGCCTCGTTCCACGCCGATGTGATCAGCGCCGACAAGCCCGTGCTCGTCGATTTCTGGGCCGAATGGTGCGGCCCGTGCCGCCAGATCGCCCCGGCGCTCGAGGAGATCAACGCCGAGCTGGACGGCGTCGAGATCGTCAAGCTCAACATCGACGACAATCCCGATGCGCCGACCAAGTATGGCGTGCGCGGCATCCCGACGATGATCCTGTTCAAGGGCGGCGAAGCCGTCGCCACCAAGGTCGGCGCGGCGCCCAAGTCACAGCTCAAGAGCTGGCTCGAAGGCGCGCTGGGCTGATCTTCGCGCCTCCCGCTCGCGGGAGGCGCGCCTTCTCCCCTCCCGGTTGACGCTTACGCGTCGCCTTCGGCTGCGGGAGGGGTCGGGGGTGGGAAGTCGTTCGCCAGAAGGCCTCCGCTTGCCGCGGATAGCGCCAGCCCTTCCTACCCACGCGCTCCCCAAGGCCGACGCTACTTCCCACCCCCAGCCCCTCCCGCAGCCGAAGGCGACGTGTAAGCGTCAACCGGGAGGGGAGTCAGAGAACCATCTGCCCCAGCCGCGGGAAGTGCACCGCAACTTCGCCCGCGGCGTCGCTCTCGCGCAGCAGGGTGATCCCGGTCGCGTCATAGCGCACCAGCCGCCCCGCCACCGGCGCATCGGCACAGCCCTCGGTCTTCACCCGCACGTCCTGGCCCGCGACGAAGGGCGGATCGACCTGGCCCAGCCCCGCCCCCGGCGCCGCGGCACGCGCCACCGCGATCGCTTCGTCGGGGGTCATCTCGGTGCGCGTGCCATGGCCGATCGCCGCGACCCGCGCATACCACGCCGCGACATGCGGCCGCATCAGCGCCTCGGCCGCCGCCCGCGCCGACGGCACGTTCCTGACGAACCACAAATCGGCATAAAAGGCGAGATCGCCATGCCCCGGCGCGTCGCCACCGAGAAACGCCCGGCCATCGGCGAGCGCCGCGTCGAGCCACGCGGCTGCCGTTCGCGTCTGGCCGGTCAGATGCGGCGTGACCGCCGCCAGCTGCGCCATGTCGAGGCCAAAGCGGGCGCGGCGATCGGCGATGAAGCCCGTCCCCATCGCGTCCGCCGTCATCGTCCCCATCGCCGCGCCGACGAAGCTTAGGAACATCGTGCTGCCCGCCCAATGCGCCAGCATCCGGTGCATCGCGCCGAGCGGCGCGGGATAGAGGCTGAGGGTAGGTTGCAGGCGCTCGAGGGCATCCAGGATCGCCGCGGTATCGCAATAGATGTCGGCGCCGATCTGCACGACGGGTGTGCGGCCATAGCCGCCGGTCAGCTCGGTCTGGCCGGGCTTGGGCAGGATGTTGGGAACGTCGACCGACGCCCAGGCGAGGCCCTTGAGCCCGAAGGCGATGCGCACCAGTTCGGCGAAGGGCGAGGCGGGATAATGGTGGAGGATCGGGGTCATGGCGCGGGCTCCGGTTGCGGCGCCAGCCTAGCAGCGGCGAGCCCCCATTCTCCCTCCCCCTTGTGGGGAGGGAGACTCGGCGCCAGCCGAGCGGGGTGGGGGTTCCCCCTTGGCGTCAAAGCCGAATCCCCCCACCGGTCATGCCAGCGCACGCTGGCATCCAGCTGTTGGCCGGCGGCGCCCATCGCCGCGCCTGGCCGACCACCGTACACGGCCTCGCAACACGCCCCCCGTCGGCACGGCTGGATGCCAGCGTGCGCTGGCATG
>LJHX01000140.1 GCA_001295935.1 alpha proteobacterium AAP81b | reverse complement strand
CCTCGGCTTCGTCGCTGTCGAAGACGACGGCGCCCGAGGCAGCGCCGGGGGATGCCGGCAGGCCGCGGGCGATGACATCGCGCTTGGCCTTGGGGTCGAGCGTCGGATGGAGCAGCTGGTCGAGCGCGCCGGCTTCGACGCGCGCCACCGCCTCGGCGGGGGTGATCAGCCCCTCGTCGACCATGTCGACGGCGATCTTGAGCGCGGCTTTCGCGGTGCGCTTGCCGGCGCGGGTCTGCAGCATCCACAGCCGGCCATCCTCGACGGTGAATTCGATGTCCTGCATGTCGCGGTAGTGGCGTTCGAGCAGCGCGAAAACGTCGGCGAGCTCGGCGAACACCGCCGGCATCGTCTCTTCCATGCTGAGCGCGCGCGCGCCGGCCTTTTCGCGCGCCGCGCGGGTCAGGTACTGCGGGGTGCGGATGCCGGCGACGACGTCCTCGCCCTGGGCGTTGATGAGGTACTCGCCATAGGTGACGCGCTCGCCGGTGGCGGGGTCGCGGGTGAAGGCGACGCCGGTCGCCGACGAGTCGCCGCGGTTGCCGAAGACCATCGCCTGGACGGTGACGGCGGTGCCCCAGCTTTCGGGGATGTCGTTCAGCCGGCGATAGGTGCGCGCGCGGTCGCTGCGCCACGAGCCGAAGACGGCGCCGATGGCGCCCCACAATTGCTCGTGCGGGTCCTGCGGGAAGTCGTCGCCCCAATTCTGCAGGACGATCGCCTGGTAGCGCGCGACCAGGCCCTGCAAGTCGTCGGCGGAAAGCTCGGTATCGAGAACGACGCCGCGATCCTCCTTGAGCAGCTCGAGGGCATCCTCGAAGAGATAGTGATCGAGGCCAAGGACGACATCGCCATACATCTGGAGGAAGCGGCGATAGCTGTCCCAGGCGAAGCGCGGGTTGCCCGAGGCGGCGGCGAGGCCCTGGACGGTCAGATCGTTGAGGCCGAGGTTGAGGACGGTATCCATCATCCCCGGCATCGAGACGCGAGCGCCCGAGCGCACCGAGACGAGCAGCGGGTCTGCGGGGTCGCCGAAGCGCTTGCCGGTGATGGTCTCGACGGCGGTCAGCGCCGCGAGCGTCTCGGCCTTGACGGCATCGGGCAGCTTGCCGCCGGCGTCATAAAAGTCGCTGCATACCGACGTGGCGATGGTCAGCCCGGGGGGCACCGGCAAGCCGATGCCGGCCATTTCGGCGAGGTTGGCGCCCTTGCCGCCGAGCAGGTTGCGATCGGCGGCGCTGCCATCGGCGCTGCCGCCACCGAATTTGAAGACGGACTGGGTCATGCGAGTCTCCAACGGTCGCGGCGCGTCACCGCTTATCCCTCGATCCGGGAAAAATCGGCGACGCGGTGGCAGGCATCCCGGAAACGCGCCAGCAACGACAACCGGCCCGCGCGGATGTCCGGGTCGGGATCATTGACCATGACATCGGCGAAGAAAGCGTCAACGGGGGCGCGCAGCGATGCGAGCGCGGTCATCGCGGCGGTGAAATCCTCGGCGGCGATCGCCGCCTCGGCGGCCGGCAGCGCCGCATCGAGCGCATCGCCGAGCGCCAGCTCGGCGCCACTTCTCCCCTCCCGCTCGCGGGAGGGGTCGGGGGAGGGCAGTGCCGCCTCGCCGTCCTTCGCCGTTTCGATGCGCAGGATGTTCGCCGCACGCTTGTAGCCGGCGAGCAGGCTCGCGCCATCGTCGGTGATGACGAACGCCTGCAGCGCCGCGACCTGCGCCAGCAGCCGAACGATATCGTCCTCGCCGAGCGCGAAGACCGCGTCGATGAGATCGTGACGCACGCCGGCGTCGCGCTGCTGGACCTTGAGCCGATCGACGAGAAAGCGTCCGGCCTCGCTGACCGCGAGGTGCGTTCGTTCGACCGATTGGCGGTTCAGATCCTCGAAGTCCGCGGTGCGGACGGAGAGCGCCTGCGAATAGACTGCCGGGTCGGGCTCGGCGCCAAAGGCGTTGGCAAGGCCGAAATAGATCGTCGCGGCGAGGCGCTCGCCGTCGGCGGCGCCGAGGCGATTGTAATGCTCATACCCCGCCGCCAGCAGCAGTTGCGCCAGCGAGACGCGCAGGCCCGCCCGCTGGATCAGCAGCAGCACGCCGAGTGCGGCGCGGCGCAGCGCGAACGGATCGCCCGAGCCCGTCGGCTTCAGCCCCTCGCTGAAAAAGCCGACGATGACATCGAGCTTGTCGGCGAGCGCGACGGCGACGCTGACCGGGGCGGTCGGCACGTCATCGCCCTGCCCGACGGGTTTGTAGTGGTCGCGGATGGCATCGGCGACTTGCGCATCGAGCCCCGCCACCCGCGCCAGATACGCCCCGGCGATGCCCTGGACTTCGGGAAACTCGCCGACCGTCGCCGAGACGAGGTCGGCCTTGCACAGTCGCGCCGCCTGTTCGGCGAGGTCGGCCAACGCCGCCCGCGCCTCCTCCCCCTGGAGGGGGGAGGCGAGAGACGCGCCCCCTTGGGCGCGGCCCGGGTGGGGGTGGTCGCCGGCGGGAAGACTTTGGCCTGGGGCGACCACCCCCTCTCGCCGCGCTTCGCGCGAGTCGTCTCCCCCCTCCAGGGGGAGAAGATTATCCAGCGCGCCGCTCTCCACCAACCAGCGCGCCAGCTTCGCAACGCGCTCGACCTTGTCGGCGACCGTGCCGAGCTTCTCGTGGAAAACGATGCTGCCGAGCTTGGGCAAAAACGCCTCCAGCCCGCCGGCGCGCACGGTCGCGACATCCTGGTCCCAGAAGAAGCGCGCGTCGCTCAGCCGTGCCGACAGCACGCGTTCATTGCCCTTGACGATACTGGCGCCGCCGTCGCTGGCTTCGAGATTGGCGACGCAGATGAAGCCCGGCGCCAGCGCACCGCCCGCATCTGCAAGTGCAAAATACTTCTGGTTGGTGCGCATGGTGAGCTGGATCACCTCGCGCGGCACCGTCAGGAAGGCCGGATCGAACGATCCCAGCAGCGGCACCGGCCATTCGGTCAGGCCGGCATTCTCCGCCACCAGCCCGGCATCGGGGATCACCGCCAGCCCCGCCGCGGTTGCGATTTTGGCGGCGCGCGCCTCGATGATCGCGCGGCGTTCGGCCGACGATACCAGCACATAAGCGGCGCGCAGCTGGTCGGCATAGGTCGCGGCGCTGGCGATTTCGATCGGCGCCGGGGCGTGGACGCGATGCCCGCGCGTGCGGCGGCCGCTGGCGACACCAAGCGCCTCGCAAGCCACCACGGCTTCGCCGAGCAGCGCGACGATCCCGGTCAGCGGCCGCACCCAGCGCGGGCTGGCCGTCGATGCCGAGGCGGCGCCCCAGCGCATCGACTTGGGCCATTCGAACTTGCCGACAATTGCCGGCACCAGCTCGGCGAGGATTGCCGCCGCCGGGCGGCCCTCGCGACGGAGCACCGCGAACAGCACCGCGCCCTTGGGCGTATCACGCGCTTCAAGCGCCTCGCGGGCAAGGCCGGTCTTCTTGAGGAAGCCGTCGATCGCCGCCGGCGGGGCGTCGGCGCGCGGGCCCTTCACTTCCTCCTCGCTGCCGGCGCTGCCGGTGGCGACGTCCTGCGCGATCAGCCACAGCCGGCGCGGCGTGGCGTCGGCGATGACCTCGCCATGGGCAAGGCCCGCCGCCTTGCAGCCGTCGATGAAGCGCGTGCGCAGCTGCGCGGCGGCGGCGGCCTGCATCCGCGCCGGGATTTCCTCGCTGGCGAGTTCGAGGAGGAACGACGTCATTCCCCCTCCCCCCCGGCGCAGCCGAGAGTGGGGAGGGGGAAGAAGATTTGCTCATGCCGCCTGCTCCACCCAGGCGTCGGCGACGGCCTTCACCAGGTCGCGGACGCGGCCGATATAGGCCTGGCGCTCGGCGACCGAGATGACGCCGCGGGCGTTGAGCAGGTTGAACAAATGGCTGGCCTTGATCGCCTGGTCATAGGCCGGCAGCGGCAGCTTCGCCGCGACCAGCGCGCGGCATTCCTCCGAGACATCGCGGAAGTGCTGGAACAATCGCTCGGTATTGGCATGCTCGAAATTATAGGCGCTGAACTGCTGCTCGTTCTTCAGGAAGACATCGCCATACGACACGCCGGCATCGTTGTACCTGAGATCATAGACATTCTCGACGCCCTGAACATACATCGCCAGGCGTTCGAGGCCATAGGTCAGTTCGCCCGCCACCGGCGCGCAGTCATGGCCGCCGACCTGCTGGAAATAGGTGAATTGCGTCACCTCCATGCCGTCGCACCAGACTTCCCAGCCGAGCCCCCAGGCGCCAAGGGTCGGCGATTCCCAGTCATCCTCGACGAAGCGGATGTCGTGTTTCGTCCGGTCGATGCCGATGGCGTCGAGCGAGCCGAGATAGAGCCCGATGAGATCGTCGGGGCTGGGCTTCAGGATGACCTGGAACTGGTAATAATGCTGCAGGCGGTTGGGGTTCTCGCCATAGCGGCCATCCGACGGCCGCCGGCTCGGCTGGACATAACAGGCGTTCCAAGCGGCGGGCCCGAGCGAGCGCAGCGTCGTCGCCGGGTGGAAGGTGCCGGCGCCGACCTCGACGTCATAGGGCTGCAGGACGACACAACCGCGCTCCCCCCAATAGCGCTGGAGGGTGAGGATGATGTCCTGAAAGGCAAGCGCCCGGGGCGCCGTTTCGCGTTGCAGCATGAGGCGGTGGCTGTAACGGCCCGGCGGCGGGGCGGTCAAGTTTTCGGGCGGCGGGCCGGAAGCGCCCTAGCTCTGATGAAAAAGCAACCCAAACCGCTCATGCCGAGCGCAGTCGAGGCACACGCCCGGGCGTGGCGGCGTGCCTCGACTGCGCTCGGCATGAGCGGGATCAGAGACTTGCCGGCACGACGGGGCGCTACCCCGCCGGCAGCCGCCGCGACCATTCGGTCAGCCAGGCGACGATCGCGGCATCGTCGGCGGGGTCGATCGGCGCCTTGAAGACGCCGCGCATCTTGGCGACCTCGGCGCGCCATTCGGCCTCGCTCAGCCGCGGCTGGGTCATCGCCATGTCCGCGGAATGGCACGACAGGCAATTGTTGTTGATCGCCTCGGGCGACGGCCCACCCTTCAGCGCCGGATAGGGTGTCAGGTCGCCGGGCAGAGCGGTCGCGATCGGCGCCGCGACCGCCGCCGAAGCGAAAGCCAGGGCAAGCAGCACGAAGCGCATCAGACGAACTCCACCCTTGTCGCTTCGACCTGCCCGCGCTGATAGCCCGACGGGTTCCATATCGGCGCAAGCGGCTGGGTGGCGCCGGCGGAGTTGGTGGCGCGGGTGAGGATCGTCATCGGCCCCCGCACCGGCGCGATCGCGGCTTCGAAGCGGCGGAAGCTGTAGCGGCCGATATCGACGCCGAGGGTGGCGTTGCGCCAGGTGGCGCCGGCGTCGGTCGAGATTTCGACCTTCGCCACCCCCTGGTCGCCGCCCATGGCGATGCCGCGCAGGGTCAGCCGCTCGGCGACGGGCGCGCGGTCGCCATCGGTGAGGCTGGTGATCAGCGCGCGCGGCACCATTGCGGCGATCGGCTTCTTCGGGAAGTCCTTCGTCCCGGGCGCGACATGCGCGCCCGGCGTGTCGGGGATGAGATAGGCCTTGGCCATCCAGAAATTGTCGTCGGCGCCGGGCAGCAGCTCGATGTGGTTCAGCGCCTTGACCCAATAGGTCGAATACCAGCCGGGCACGACCAGCCGCAGCGGCGCGCCGTTGAGCAGCGGCAGCGGCTCGCCGTTCATATGGGTTGCCACCAGCACTTCGCCGTCGCGGGCATGGTCGACTGCCAGCGCTTTCCGAAACTGCGGCGCCCCCTCGACCGGCGGCGTGTCGGCACCGGCAAAGCGCACCACCATGGCGCCGGCGGCGACCCCGGCGCGGTCGAGCACGTGCTTGAGCGCCACGCCGCGCCAGCGGGCATTGCCCCAGGCGCCCTGCCCCCATTGCGCCCCGGCGACGCGTGGTTCGAACAGGCCGCGGGCATTGCCGGCACATTGGTTGACGGCGACGACCTCCTGCTGCGGCAGCTTCGCCAGCTCGGCGAGCGACAGTTGCAGCGGCGTCGTCACCGCGCCGCCAACCGCCAGCCGCCAGGTCGCGGGGTCGATCTCGGTCGGCACCGGCCAGTGCCAGCGGACGAAAAAGCGGTCATTGGGGGTGATGACGCCGGTATCGAAGGCGGCAAGCGGGGTTTCGAGCAGTGGCGGCACGAGGCGCTGGAGAATCATCTCGCCCTTGCCGGGAAAGGCGCGGGTGAGTGGCCGCAGCGATGGCCCGCCGGGGAGGCGGAGATCGATGTCGGCGGCGCCGGCGCGCGTCGCGAGGGCGGCGAGCGGCAGGGTGAGCGCGGCGCGGCGGGTGAACATGGAGGCGCAGTAGCAAATGGCCGTGACAGCCGAAAGCGATTGTCCGGGATCACCCAACGCCGCTCATGCCGAGCGAAGTCGAGGCACGCCACACGCCGGCACCGTGCCTCGACTTCGCTCGGCATGAGCGGAGATACGGGCTGGCCAGGCTCGGTTACGCCCCATGCAGGATATGCATCACATCGCCGTCGTGGACGACATAGTCCTTGCCTTCGCTGCGCAGCCGCCCCGCGTCGCGCGCGCCGCTTTCGCCGCCCAGCCGAACATAATCGTCATAGGCAATCGTCTCGGCGCGGATGAACTTCTTCTCGAAATCACCATGGATTTCGCCCGCCGCCTGGGGGGCTTTCGAGCCGACCGTCACCGTCCAGGCGCGCGCCTCTTTCGGCCCGACGGTGAAGAAAGTGATCAGGCCGAGCAGCGAATAGGCGGCGCGGACGACGCGGGCGAGGCCGGTTTCCTCCAGCCCCAGCGCTTCGAGGAATTCGGCGCGGTCGCCGGGTTCCATCATCGCGACTTCGGCCTCGATGGCGGCGGAAACGATGACGCTGCCGGCGCCGGCGCTCGCCGCCATCGTCGCGACGCGAGCGCTATGGGCGTTGCCGCTCGCCGCCGACGCCTCATCGACGTTGCAGACATAGAGCACGGGCTTGGCGGTGAGCAGCTGCGCCAGCTTGAGCGCCCGCGCTTCCTCGTCGTCGCGCGGCGCGGTCAGCCGGGCGGGCTTGCCGGCGCGCAGCAGCTCGAGCGCCTGGCCGAGCACCGCCGCCTGCACCTTGGCGTCCTTGTCGCCCTGTTGCGCCTTTTTGGCGAGATTGGGGACGCGCTTTTCGAGCGACTCCAGATCGGCGAGCATCAGCTCGGTCTCGACCGTCTCGGCGTCGGCGACGGGATCGACCTTGCCCTCGACGTGCGTCACGTCGTCGTCCTCGAAGCAGCGCAGCACATGGACGATGGCGTCGGTCTCGCGGATATTGGCGAGGAACTGGTTGCCGAGGCCCTCGCCGCTCGACGCACCGCGCACCAGCCCGGCGATGTCGGTGAAACCCAGCTGCGTCTCGATGATCTTCTGCGACGACGCGATGCGCGCCAGCTCGGTCAGCCGCGAGTCGGGCACCGCGACATTGCCGACATTGGGCTCGATCGTGCAAAAGGGATAGTTCGCCGCCTGCGCCGCGGCGGTCTGGGTAAGCGCGTTGAACAACGTCGATTTGCCGACATTGGGCAGGCCGACAATTCCGCAGCGGATGGGCATTCAGTCTTCCTTCTCCCCTCCCGCTTGCGGGAGGGGTCGGGGGTGGGTTCTTCTCCCCTCCCGCTTGCGGGAGGGGTCGGGGGTGGGAAGTCGCCCCGGCCAGCAGCGATCACCGGCGATGGCGGCACTACCCACCCCCAGCCGCCGGCGCAATGCGCCGTCTCCGACTCCCCGCAAGCCGGGGGGATCGGGGTCAGCCGCCGACCATCAACCGCAGCCGGTGGTGGCGGACGATCCGGCCCAATGCGGCGAGGCTGCGGCCGTCGATCGGCACATCGACATGCGCCGCCTTCAAGGCCTTGAACACCGCCTGCGTCGCCGGATCGTCGTAGCCCTGCGGCTGTGGATAGCCGACCGCGACCATCAGGTCCCAATCGGCATTGGCGTCGATATCCTCGTAGAGCGCGAATGAGGTGAAGATGCCGCGCGCCACACCCTGGCGATCGAGGACGAACCAATTGGCCTCGATATAGCGGGCGAGGTCGGCGCGGCGGCCGGGTTCGGCCTTGAGGAAGGTCTGCTCGATAAGCACGGTGGGGGTCGCGCCGGACGCGGTGGACGCTGCCGCGCCGCCGGCCGCCAGTGTCATGCCGCCGAGGAAGAGACTGCGGCGAGGAATATCCGGGCTCGACATGAAGGCGCCTCCAAAACGCTGGCAGCGGCGGCCCTACCCACCCCCAGCCGCTGGCGCAACGAGCCGTCTTCGGCTCCCTGCAAGCGGGAGGGGCGCCGGTGACGCCGTGCGACCTTGCCCACTCGCTCATGCCGAGCGAAGTCGAGGCACCGCCGGCATGTGCCTCGACTTCGCTCGGCATGAGCGGGGGTTTTGGCCCGCGCTCGCCTTGGGGCTCACCCCAGCCGCAACGCCACGTCGTTCATGAAGCGCGCGTCGTCGCCCGCCACCAGCCAGGGCACTTCGGCCGCGACCGCCCCGAGAAAGATCGGCAGCTCCGCCATCTCGGCCTTGCTGAAATTTCCGAGCGTATGGCCGACGACGCGATCCTTGTGCCCGGGATGGCCGATGCCGAGGCGCACCCGGCGATAATCATTGCCGACATGGGCGTCGATCGAGCGGATGCCATTGTGGCCCGCCGCCCCGCCGCCATGCTTCACCCGCACCTTCCACGGCGCCAGATCGAGCTCGTCATAGAACACGGTGAGCGCCGTCGCCGGATCGAGCTTGAAGAAGCGCAGCGCTTCGCCGACCGAGCGCCCGCTGTCGTTCATATAGGTCGCGGGCTTGAGCAGCAGCACCTTCGTACCGCTGATGCTGCCCTCGGCGGTCAGCCCCTGGAAACGCGCCTTCCACGGCCCGAAGCCATGCGCCGCGGCAATCGCGTCGGCGGCCATGAAGCCGAGATTGTGACGGTGAAAGGCGTATTGGACGCCCGGGTTGCCGAGGCCGGCGAAGATCAGCATCGCGGCCCCGGCAAATCGGTTCAGGCGGCCGGCGTCGCCGCTTCGTCGCCGGTTTCGCTCTTCAGCGCCGACGGCGCGACGATCGTCGCGATGGTGAAATCGCGATCATGGATGTGCGGCACCACACCCGCCGGCAGGGTGACGGCGCTGATGTGGATCGAATCGCCGACGTCGCGGCCAGCAAGGCTGATCACCAGCTCGCCCGGGATCGAATCGGGGGCGCAATCGACCTGGACTTCGTGGCGGACGATGTTGACGACGGCGCCGCGCTTCATGCCCGGCGACTTGTCTTCATCGACAAAGCGCACCGGCACCGCGACGGTGACGGTGCTGCCAGCGTCGATGCGCAGGAAATCGACATGGATCGGGCGATCGCTGACGACGTGGAACTGCACGTCGCGCGGCAGGGTGCGGACGACCTGGCCGCCAAGATCGAGTTCGACCACCGAATTCATGAAATGCCCGCTCGAAAGCTGGCGAACGAGGAGCTTTTCCTCGACATGGATGGGGGTGGCGGGTTGTCCGGCGCCATAGATGACGGCGGGTACGCGGCCGGTGCGTCGCACAGCGCGGGAGGCTCCCTTGCCTGCCTTTTCGCGCATTTCGGCCGCGAGCTTCAGAGTTTCACTCATGCTCGCTTCTCCTGATGATCGCGCCCGGCCTCCAGGGATGCGGGTGGGCGCGAAGCGGGGGCCTTTAGGCGAAGCGCCGGGGAATGGCAAGCGGCGCACGTCAACGGCGCCAAGGGGCTATACCCTATCGACTGAGTGGGATATAACGCGCGAGTCGCCGGCGTCAGCCCCGGTGGCAATCCCGTGCCTGCGGCGGCTCCCTCCGGGCCGCCGCTTTTTTCTAGCGGCGCTTTTTCTTGGCGGGCTTGGCCTTGCTGGCCTTGGATTTGCCGGCCTTGGCCTTGCTCGGCTTCGTGGCCTTCGCCCTGCTCTTGCTCGCCTTGCCGGCCTTGTCCTTGCTCGCCTTGTCCTTGCCCGCCTTGGCCTTGCCCGCCTTGGCCTTGCCCGCCTCGGCCTTGCTGCCGCCACGCGATCGCTCCGCCTTGCCGCGTCCTGCCCCGCGCGTCACCGCCGCGGCGCGCAGATCGGCCTCGTCGAGCCGCTCGACCGTCAGCCCGCGGTTTTCGAGGATCGCCAGCAAGCCGTCGCGCCCACCGAGATGCGCCGTGCCGACCGCCAGGAACACCCGCCCCGGCCGGCGCAGCATGGCGACGATCTCATCGGCCCAGCGCCGGTTGCGGTTGGTCAGCAGCACCGCCTGCAAGGTCGGCGTGGCGCGCGCCTCGCGGGCGAAATCGTCGGCGATGCGATCGATATCGCCATCGAGCCACAGCGCGATCAGCTTGTCGGTCTCGCGGCGGACGTCGCTGGTGTCGGCAAGCGTCGCTTCGAGCATGGCGCGCTGGTCGGCGGCCGGCAGGCCGTCGAGGAAGCCCAGCTGCTCCTGCGGGGTTTCGAGGCCGACGATCGGCACGCCGAAGCGCCGGGCCCGCGCCATCAGCTGCGGCTCGACACCCTCCTTGGGATCGATGCCGACCGCGGCCAGGCTGGTCTCGCTGATGGTAATCGCGGCGAGCCAGGATTCCATATTGTCGAGCGCATTGGGCGGCAGGCCGGCGCCGCGCAGCACCGGCGCCAGCCGCGCCGCGGCGTCGGGCGAGACGCGGGCGGCGAGCGGTGGCAGCCCCGGCCGCATGCCCAATTGCGCCACCATCCGGCTGAGTGCCATCGGATCGGCCGGAATGACGGTTTCGAGCACCAGGCGATCGGCGCGCTTCAGCCGTGCCTCAAGCCCCGGGGCGAGCCAGTCGGCGCCGGGCGGCAGGGCGTGGATGGTGCCGAAGATGGTGACTTCGGCGCGGTCCTGCTTGACGACCCAGACGCCGGGGGCGGCGGCAGCGGGGAGCGCGACGAGCAAGGCGACGAGCGCAAGGAGAAGGCGGAGCATGGGCCCCCCCTAGGGTCGATTGCCGCGATGGGGAAGCGGCACGATCAACTCCCTCCCCCCCTGCGGGGAGGGCGACTCGCGCGCCTTCGCGCAAGGGGGGTGGGGGTTGCGCCTCCCGTGACGAGAGCCAGGAACCCCCACCCCGCTCGGCTGGCGCCGAGTCGCCCTCCCCACAGGGGGGAGGGAGAATTATCGCGCCCTATGCCCCCTCAGCCCTTCGCCCAATATTCGTCCTTGAGCAGCCGCTTGTAGAGCTTGCCGGTGTCGTGGCGCGGCAGTTCGGCGCGGAAGTCGATCGACTTCGGGCATTTGACATGGCTCAGCCGGGCGCGGACGAACGCCAGCAGCTCGGCCTCGAGTTCCGGCCCGGCGCGGCCCATGTCGCGCGGCTGGACCACCGCCTTCACCTGCTCGCCCATTTCGGCGCAGGGGATGCCGAACACCGCGACGTCGGCGACCTCGGGATGCAGCACCAGGGCGTTCTCGGCTTCCTGAGGATAGACGTTGACGCCGCCCGAAATGATCATGAAGGCGGCGCGGTCGGTAAGGAACAGATAGCCGTCCTCATCGACATGGCCGATGTCGCCGAAGGTCGCGCCATGGTCGCTCATCACGCTCGCCGTCTTGGCGGCATCGTTGTGATAGGCGAAATTGCCGCCGCCGTGGAAATAGATGCGCCCTGTCTGCCCCGGTGGCAGCACTTCGTCATCGTCGCCGAGGACGCGGATCTGGCCGAGGATCGACTTGCCGACCGACCCCGGTTTCGCCAGCCATTCCTGCGGACTGATCGCGGTGAAGCCGGCGCCTTCGGTGGCGCTGTAATATTCATAGATCACCGGCCCCCACCATTGGATCATGGCGTGCTTGACGTCGACCGGGCAGGGCGCCGCGGCGTGGATCGCGACCTTGAGGCTGGAAAGGTCGTATTTGGCGCGAACGTCGTCGGGCAGCTTGAGCATCCGCACGAACATCGTCGGCACCAGCTGGCTGTGGCTGATGCGGTGTTTCTCGACGAGCGCCAGATAGGTCTCGGGGTCGAACTTCTCCATGACGACGACCGTGCCGCCGAAGCGGTGCACCGCCATGCAATAGCGCAGGGGCGCGGCATGATAGAGCGGCGCCGGCGATAGATATTTTATGTCGGGACCGAAGGCGTAAAGCGCCGCGACAAGACCCTGCAGCGCGTCGCCCTGGTCGAGCGGGCCTTCGGGCAATGGCCCGATGACGCCCTTCGGCCGGCCGGTGGTGCCCGACGAATAGAGCATGTCGCGCCCCGGGCTTTCGTCGGCGATGCGGCTGGTCGGCTGCCTCGCGAGTTCGGCGTCGAGATCGGCGAACCCCTCGATCGCCCCGCCGATGGCGAAGCCCGGCAGCCCGGCCGCCGCCGCCGTTGCCGTCGCGCCGAGCGCCGCCGAGGCGAACACCGCCCGGGCATTGGAATCGCTGACGATATAGCGTGCCTCGTCGGCGGTCAGCTTGGTCGACATCGCGACGAAGATCAGCCCCGAGCGCTGCGCGCCCCAGACCAGCGGCAGATAATCGATGTGGTTGTGCATCAGGATGACGATGCAATCGCCGCGCTTCAGCCCGAGCGAGCGCAGCAGCTGCGCGACCTGGTTCGACCGCGCTTCGAGGCCGCCATAACTGAGCGAGGCACCCGACCCCGCCATGACGACGGCGGGTTTCTCGGGGGTGGCGGCGGCGTGGACGAACGGATGCATCGCAGTCTCCCCGGGGCGGTTTCTCCCCGGACCGGCAGGGGATATGACCCCGCCGCCAGAAAGAAACCGCCAGATTAGGGAGTGGAGCCCCCGGCATCACGCGCCGGGGGCAGCAGCGCTCAGAAGCGGACTTCGGCGACCTTGTCCTCGTAATCCTGCTTGGGATCGGTGCCGAACAGCGACTTGATGCCGGCAAAGAGGCTGTTCTCGTTGAGCCAGATCTCGGCGCTTTCGGGATCGAGGCGGAGCAGCGCCAGCTTGGGATCGTCCTTGCCGCCTTCATACCAGGCGGCGATGTGCGGGTTCCACAGCCGCTCGACGACGGCGCGATCGGTATCGACGCTGAGCATGCCCTGGACGGTGGCGAACAGGTCATGGCCCTTGTCGACGAAAGTGGCGATCGCCCGGCCGCGGCCGCTGGCGAGCTTGACGAGGCCATTGTCGGTCGAGGCGAAGAACCAGATCGGGCCGCGCTGGCCTTCGAACTGCGCCGTCATCGGCCGGGCGTGGCCGTCCTCCTCGCCGTCCAGGCCGAGCATCATCGTCATGTCGGACTTCAGCGCTTTCCAGAACTTGTCCTCGAGCTCGGCGGGGGTCGGCATGGTGTCGCTCCTTGGGTTGTGTGCTAGAGCGAACGGCGGTGGCGGCAGGGCGGTTCCCGCTTGCCCACACCCGCCGTTGTGATAATCTTCTTACCATGCAGATGCAGGTGACCAAGACCGCGCGGCTGACCGTCCTGCTCGCCCCGGCCGACAAGGCCGGCATCGAAGCCCGCGCCGCGGCGCTCAAGCTCTCGGTCGGCGAGTTCGTGCGGCGGGCTGCCGACGCCTATGACCCGGCGGTCGATCCGGCGCTGCTCGCCGCGATGGTCGACGAATATCATGCGACGGTGACGGCAATGCGCGACCGCGTCGCTGCCGCACTCGACTATGCCGAAGCCCGCGACGCCGAGCGCCGCGCGCTGCGTGGGCCATGAGCTTTGCCGAAAAGCTGTTCGACGGGCTGCGCGCGACGATGGTGCTGCGCGGCGATGTCGACCGCATGGCGACGCGCCTCGAAAAGGTCGCCGACGACATGCTCGATCACGAAAAGCGCCTGATCCGCCTCGAAACGTTGGTCGAGGTTGCCCGCGCCGCGCCGCGCCTGCCGGGATAGCTTCCCGACACTCACTCGACGATCACCCAGCGGTGCTCCTCGTAGAGCACCTCCTCGACCTTGCGCCCGGCGGCGTCGCGCGCCGGGCGGAAGCGGAAGCGCGCGATGACCAGCCGGCAGGTCACCGCATCGAGCACCGCGCTGCCACTCGACTGCGTCACCCGGCAGTCCTTTACCCGGCCGTCGGTGCCGATGACGTAGCGGGCTTCTAGCATCCCCTGGGCGCTGAAGCGCCTCGCGTCGGGGGGATAGTCGCGCCCGCTGATCCGGCCGCGCCGCAGCACGGCGTGGCGGCCGCCGCCGATGCCCTCGCCATCGCCGCCGGCGCCGCTGCCGTCACCCTGTCCGCCGGCACCGCTGCCCTGCCCCGCCGGCGCCGCG
>LJHX01000014.1 GCA_001295935.1 alpha proteobacterium AAP81b | reverse complement strand
CGCGCTCGCCGCGCTTTCGGCCCGCGCCCGCGCCGCCGACGAAGCCGTCGCTGCCGCCCGCGAGGCCCGCGCCACCGCGCGCAGCCAGGCCGAGCACCAGGAGGCCGCCCGCCGCGATGTCGAGCGGCTGTGCGGCGAGCGCTTTCAATGCCCGCCGCCGGTGCTGCCCGGCCGCTTCGGCTTTGCCCCCGACCCCGGCGACCCCGAGGCGCTGGCGGTCGTCCATGACGATCTCGCCGCCGAGCGCGAGCGCCTCGGCCCGGTCAACCTTCGCGCCGACATCGAACTCGCCGAACTCGAGGAGCAGGCCAAGACCGTCGCCGCCGAGAAGGCCGAGCTCGATACCGCCATCGCCCGGCTGCGCGGCTCGATCGGCAGTTTGAACCGCGAGGGCCGCGCCCGGCTGACCGCGGCCTTCACCGCCGTCGACGCGCATTTCCGCGCGCTGTTCACCGATCTCTTCGGCGGCGGCGAGGCGCGCCTCGAACTGATCGAATCCGATGATCCGCTTGAAGCCGGGCTTGAGATCATGGCGCAGCCGCCCGGCAAGAAGCTGCAATCGCTGACGTTGCTGTCGGGCGGCGAGCAGGCACTGACCGCCGCCGCGTTGATCTTCGCGCTGTTCCTCGCCAACCCCGCGCCGATCTGTGTCCTCGACGAAGTCGATGCGCCCCTCGATGACGCCAATGTCGAGCGCTTCTGCGACCTGCTCGACCGCATGGCGGCGGAGACGGCGACACGCTTCCTGATCGTCACCCACAATGCCGTGACGATGAGCCGGATGCACCGCCTGTTCGGCGTGACGATGGGCGAACCCGGGGTCAGCCAGCTCGTCTCGGTCGATCTCCACGCCGCCGAGCGGCTGTTGGCGGCGGAGTAACAAAAATGTCATTTTATATCGCTAGGTCGTGGTGCAGGGGCGCCCCCAGGCGCTTGCGAAGCAGGAGATGATGATGCGCAATTTCGTTGCTCTGGTTGGCGCGCTTGCACTCAGCGGCTGTGCCTCCACCCAGGCCGTGCTCAACAAGGCGCCCACCGAAGTCTTCCATTCGACGCACAGCGCCAAGGAGGTCGCCTTCTGCCTCGCCAACAAGAACAATACCGCGGCGCTTGAAAAGGACGATGGCTCGCGTGTCGTGCTGATCAAGAATGGCTATGGCGGCGTTTCCCTGGCCTTTACCGTCATCCCCGAGGGCGAAGGCAGCAAGATCGAGTATCGCAAGGAATTCGGCACTATCGGCGGTGTCTGGAAGCAGTGCGTCGGCGTCGAGCCGTGGAAGGGCTGAGCCCGCCGCGCGCCTTGGTCACATGACCTGCACCGGCGGGGCTGTTGCACACGCATGGCACCGACGCCGGGGTTGACGAGTTAACATCGCATTCAAGCGGCGATGGCGATGATGTCGCCCTTCCGGAGTGGTGCGATGTTGACAGGCAAGGTAATGCGGGCAGGATTGATCGGTCTCGGATTGGTCGCGCTCG
This sequence comes from alpha proteobacterium AAP81b, assembly GCA_001295935.1. Lineage (GTDB taxonomy): Bacteria > Pseudomonadota > Alphaproteobacteria > Sphingomonadales > Sphingomonadaceae > Sandarakinorhabdus. The sequence continues at coordinate 1,117 of LJHX01000014.1, read as the reverse complement.
CCGGGTGCAGCGATTACTACGGCAGCGGACCGGGCTATTACGGCGACAGCTACGCCGGCTATGACAGTTTCTACGGCAACCCCGATGGCTGGCGCTCGGTGCCCTATGGTTATGCCGGTGCTGGCTATGGCTGGCACGGCGGTTATTATTACCCCGGCACAGGCTATTACGGCTATGATCGTCGCGGCTATCGCGTGACGCTGCCGCCTGAACATCGGTCTTATTGGGCCGGCCATGGTCGTGATTTCCGCGCCGGTATCGGCGGCTACCAGCCGGGTTACGGCGGTCGCGGCGGCTTCGCCGGCGATGGTAGCGGCCCGCGCCCGGAATATCCTGGCGATCGCGGTGGCGACGGCAATGGCTATGGCCGCGGCGATCATGGCGGCGGTTATGGCCGCGGCGCCTCGCGGCCGCCGGGATCGGTTAGCGGCGCGGTCGGCGGGGCGCTGGGACGACGGGGACGCCCGCCGCATTGAGCCGGCGGGCGCTGATCAGCGCCACCGGCTTTTCGAGCATCTGGCCCTTCATCGCGCCTTCCCCGGCGGTCGCCGAAACCGGCGCCGCCTGGATGGCGCGGACTACCTCCATCCCGCCAATGACATGCCCGAATACGGCATAGCCGGGGTCCTTCTCACTGGCGTCGAGCCCGTTGAGCTTGCCGAGGATGATGAAGAAGTCGCCGTTCGCCGTGCCGGGGGCGCCGCGCGCCATCGAGATGGCGCCATCGTCATGGGTCAGCCCGGTCGCGCTCGTCGGTTCGTGCCTGACCGGCGGCAGCACCTTGTCCGACCGGCCGCGGATGCCACCCTGGATCAGGCCGAGCGGCGTCGGCGAGGGAAAGGTCAACGCGCGATAGAAGGTCGCGCCATCGAAGCGCTTGCCATCGACATATTTCAGGAAGTTGGCGACGGTCAGCGGCGCCTTGTCCTTGTCGAGCTCGAGGGTGATCGCGCCCATGCTGGTGGTGATGACGACCTTGGGCAGCACGCGCGGCGGCGGCGGCGGTGGCGCCGGGGCTGGGGGCAGCGGGGCAGGGGCCACCACGTCGGGCGGCGTCGCCGCGACTGTCGCGGCGGGTGGCGCTGCCGGATCGGCCGGCGGTGGCGTCTGGGCACCG
>LJHX01000139.1 GCA_001295935.1 alpha proteobacterium AAP81b | reverse complement strand
GGGGGGGGGGGGGGGGGGGGGGCAGTGGAGTCGGGCAGGCGGAGCGTGCGGCTGAGGCACTTCCCACCCCCAGCCCCTCCCGCAGGCGGGAGGGGAGACTCAACGCAACATGAGCACCGAAGTCGATTTCTACGAACTGCTCGAATGCGAGCGCGGCGCCGATGAGTCGACGCTGAAATCCTCCTATCGCCGCTTGGCGATGAAGTGGCACCCCGATCGCAACCCCGGCAACCCCGACGCCGAGCAGCGCTTCAAGGCGCTGAACGAAGCCTATGACGTTCTCAAGGACCCGCAGAAGCGCGCCGCCTATGACCGCTTCGGCCATGCCGCTTTCCGCCAGGGCGGCGGTGGCGGCGGTCCGCAGGACTTCGGCGGCTTTGCCGACATCTTCGATAATATCTTCGGCGAATTCATGGGCGGCGGCGGCCGCCAGCGCCGCTCGGGGCCGGCGCGTGGCCAGGACCTGCGCTACGACCTCGAGATGACGCTCGAGGAAGCGTTTGCCGGCAAGGCGGCGACTCTCGAAGTCGAAGTCGCCGCCGCCTGCGAGCCGTGCAATGGCACTGGCGCCAAGCCCGGTACAGCCGCACGGCAATGCCAGACCTGCGGCGGCCAGGGCCGTGTCGGCATGCGCCAGGGGCTGTTCATGGTCGAGCGCACCTGCCCGACCTGTCACGGCACCGGCCAGACCATCGCCGATCCCTGCGACACCTGCCACGGCGCCGGCCGCGTCGAGAAGGCCAAGACGCTCAACGTCAACATCCCGCGCGGCGTCGACGACGGCACCCGAATCCGTGTCGCCGGCGAAGGCGAGGCTGGCGCACGCGGCGGCCCGCCGGGCGACCTCTATATCTTCGTCAATCTGAAGCCCCACCGCATCTTCCGCCGCGAAGGCACGACATTGTTCTGCACAGCGCCGATCTCGATCACCACCGCGGCATTGGGCGGCGACATCGACGTTCCCGGCCTCGACCGCGAGGCCGCGGCGGTGCGCGTGCCGGCGGGGACCCAGTCCGGCAAGCAGTTCCGCGTCCGCGGTCGCGGCATGCCGGCGCTCAACGGCGGCGCGCCGGGCGGTGGTTTCGGCGATCTCGTTGTCCAGATCGACGTCGAGACGCCGGTCAAGCTGACCAAGCGCCAGCGCGAGCTGCTCGAGGAGTTCCAGGCGATCGAACTGACCGAAGGCGGCAAGAACACCCCGCGCCAGACGGGCTTTTTCGACAAGCTCAAGGACGTCTGGAACGAGTTGACGGAGTGAGGACGCAGCTTCTCCGGTGTACGCGGTGACCCATCGTCGCCTTGCCGATCGGCGCATTCTCGTCACCGGCGCCGCCCGGGGGATCGGCCTCGCCTGCGCCACTCGCTTCGTCGCCGAAGGCGCGCGCGTCCTGCTCGCCGATATCGACAGCGAAGCCGGCGCCGCGTCCTCTGCGACGTTCGGCGATGCCGCCGACTTCGTCGCCTGCGACGTCACCGATCGCGGCGCCATCGCCGCCGCCATCGATCGCATTGTCGCGCGCTGGGGCGGCATCGACGTGCTGGTCAACAATGCCGGCATCGCGCCGCGTGGCGACATCCTCGATACCGACCCCGCGCTGTTCGACCAGGTGATTGCCACCAATCTGACCGCCGCCTTCCACGCCACCCAGCTGGCGGCGCCGCACATGATCGCCGCCGGGCGCGGCGTCGTCATCAATATGAGCAGCGTCAATGCGGTGCTGACCATCCCGACGCTGCTCGCCTATAATGTCGCCAAGGGCGGCCTCAACCAGCTGACGCGCAACACCGCCGTCGCGCTGGCGCCGCACGGCATCCGCGTCGTCGGCATCGGCCCGGGCACCATCCTGACCGAGCTCGCCAGGACCGCGGTGCTCGCCGATGACGCGGCACGCCGCACCATCCTGTCGCGCACGCCGTTGGGCCGTGCCGGCGAGCCGCACGAGATCGCCGCCATCGCCGCCTTTCTCGCCAGCGACGATGCCAGCTACATCACCGGCGAGACGATCTATGCCGATGGCGGCCGGCTCGGGCTGAACTATACGGTGCCGGTCGAATAGGCTTTTCGGGGGCCGGCAACCCTGCCAAAGCCGCGCCTTCGCCAATCCGGAGCAATGCCCAGATGATCGACGCCGAATGGTGGGACTATGACACCCCCGAGGAACTCGCCGAAGCCGTCGCCGGCGACATCGGCTTCATCATCGAGCAGGCGCTCGAAGCGCGTGGCCGGGCGATCGTCGCCTTTCCGGGCGGTGAGACGCCCAAGGCCGCGCTCGAGCTGCTCGCGGCGCGCAAGCTCGAATGGGCCGATGTGACGATCGTGCCGACCGATGACCGACTGGTGCCGCCGACCGACCCGCGGTCGAATGTCGGGATGCTGGCCAAGCTGTTCCTGCCGAAGAAGGCGCGGGTGGTGCCGCTCGCCGCCGGCGAGACCGATCCCCAGGCGGCGGGGCGCGCCGCCGATGAGCGGCTGGCAGCGCTTGAATGGCCTTTGGATGTCGCCTGGCTCGGCGTCGGTGCCGACGGCCATGTCGCGTCGATCTTCCCGGGGCCCGATTATGATGGTGCCCTCAATGGCCCCAAGATTCGCCGCGCCATGGGGGTGCGCCCCGACCCGCTCCCTGAGAACATGCCGGTCAACCGCGTCACACTGACCAAGGCGGCACTGGTGTCGGCGCGGGTGGTGACGCTGGTGCTCACCGGCAAGGCCAAGCGCAAGCTCGTCGAAAAGGCGATCAAGGACGGTGCGGCGAGCCAGCACCCGATCGGCCGCCTGCTCGCCGACCTCGACATGGATATCGACATCCACTGGTGCGAGTAGGCTGAGGGGGGAGCCAGCCCCGGTCAAACGCGTCGCTGCCACGCTCATGCCGAGCGAAGTCGAGGCACACTGCCGCGGGCGGGGATGCCTCGACTTCGCTCGGCATGAGCGGGATGGGGGAGCGCTAAGCCTTCACCAACCCATGCGCCAACAAGCTCCGTGCCGTATCGACGATCGTCTCCTCCTCGGGCCGCGGCACCCAGCCGAGCACCGCCTTGGCATGCGCCGAAGAACATTCGCGCACCTTGCCGAGCTCGGGCGTCACCATCCTGACGGTCGGATCGAACATCGCCGACAGTTTCAGCAGGAAATCGGGCAGCCCGCGCGTCGGCACCTTCTTCGCCTGCGCCCCGAGGCGGAGCTTCAGGATGTCGGCGATGTCGCGCATCCACAGGAACTTGCCCGAGGCGATGAAGCGCTCGCCGTCCATGTCCGGCGCCGTCATGACGCGGACGTGCAGATCGGCGACATCGCGGACGTCGACGACTCCAAAGCCGAGGCGCGGCAGTCCGGGCAGCGAGCCGTCCATCAGCTTCTTGATGACTTCGAGCGATGGCGAAAAGTCGCCGCCGAGCACCGGCCCGAGCACCGCGGCAGGGTTGATGGTGACGAATTCCATGCCGGCGCCATTCGCCGCCATCCAGTCGCGTGCGGCGCGTTCGGCGACGGTCTTCGACTTGATATAGGCATAGGCGTCGGGGCTGTCGGCGTTGGTCCAGTTCGCCTCGGTGAAGACCGGGCGCGGATCGGGGTGGCCATAGGCGATCGCCGCCATCGACGAGGTCATGACGAGGCGCTTGACCCCCGCGGCATGGGCGAACTTCAGCGCCCGCAGCGCGCCCTCGCGCGCCGGGCGGATCAGCTCCTCGGGGTCCCTGGGCTCGGCGGTGGGGATCGGCGAGGCGATATGCTGGACATAGTCCATACCGGCAACGGCCTCGGCCCAGCCCTTGTCAGACGTAAGGTCGACCGCGAGGAGCTCGAGATCGGGCAGGCCGAGCGACTTGCGCACCGCATCAGCCTTGGCGAGGTTGCGGATGGTGCCGCGCACCGTCCAGCCTTCGGCGACGAGCTGCTGGACGATGAAGCCGGCGATATAACCCGATGCGCCGGTGACGAGGACCTTGCCCTTGGACATGTCATTCTCCGATGGCATTTTGCCATGACTGATGCTACAATCTGACAAATGTCGTCTGAAATGTCAACGTCGCAGGAGGCGCGTGACGAGCGCCGCGCTGACATCGTCCGCGCCGCGCTCGCCGCCTTCAGCCGCTATGGCTATCGCAAGGCGTCGATGGCGGATATCGCCGCCGCCGCCGGCTTTTCGCGGCCGCTGCTCTACACGCTGTTCGCCAGCAGGGCCGATGTCTTCCGCGCCGTCGCCGAGCAGCTGCTGGGGGAGGCCGCCAACGCCGCCGAAGCTGCCTGGCCGCCGGCGGCGCCCGTAGCCGAGGGCCTGGCGGCGGCGATCCTTGCCAAGGACCTGCCGCTGCATCGCCTGCTCGCCGCCACCCCCCACGCCGGCGAGATCCTTGTCGAAGCCGAGGCCCAGCTCTCCGACCTCCACGATGCCGCTGCCGATAGGTTTGCCGCGCTGCTCACCGGCCGCCTCGCCGCCGCCGGCGACCGCCAGCCCGCCGCAACAGCGCGGCTGGCCACCAATGCCGCCGCCGGCTTGAAGCACGCCGGTGGGGACGAGGCGACCTATGTCGCCGACGTCCGCCGGCTGGCAGCGCTCATCGGCTCAGGCATCGGGACGCCAGCGGACGACGCGGACGAGATAGATGCCGACCGCCAGCGTCAGAGCGACGTTTGACACGAGATTGACCTCGGCGCCGACCAGCGCATAGCGCGCGCCGAGCTGATAGCCGGCGATCGCCAGGATCGCCGTCCAGGCGAAGGTGCCGATCGCCGAATAGAGCAGGAAGGGCGTGAGCTTCATCCCGAACAGCCCGGCGGGGATCGAGATATAGGTCCGCACCCCCGGCACCAGCCGCCCGACCAGCACCGCCAGCGTGCCACGGCCTGCGAACCAGCGCGCGACGCGGGCGATCGCGGCGGGGGTCAAGGTCAGCCAGCGGCCATGGCGCGCTGCCCAGTGCCGCAGCCGTTCCGGCCCGACCCAGCGGCCGACGCCGTACCAGAAGGTCGCCCCGGCGAGCGAGCCAAGGCTGCCGGCAACGATCACCATCGCCAGATCGCCCTTGCCGCGCGCCGCGTCATAACCGGCGAGTGGCATGATCAGCTCGGCGGGGATCGGCGGGAAGACGTTTTCGAGAAACATCAGCAGCGCCAGCCCGGCATAGCCGAGGCTGTCGAGCATCCGGGTGACGAGATCGAGCATGGCCCCGCAACGCGCGAGGCGGGCGATCAGTCCTTGTAGAGCCGATCCAGGCGCTCGCCGTACGCCTGCTTCAGCACATGGCGGCGAATCTTCAGGCTCGGCGTCAGCTGCTGGTTGTCGGTGGTGAAGGGTTCGTCGGCGATGATCACACGCCGGACCTTCTCGACGACCGACAGCCGCGAATTGACGCGGTCGACCGCCGCCATCACGGCGCGGTGGAATTCTGGTTCCTTCGCCAGTCTGTCGAGGTCGGCGGGCATGCCCTTGTCGCGCGCCCAGGCCAAGGCCCATTCGGCCTCGGGGACGACGACGCCGACGAGATAGGGCCGCTTGTCGCCCGAAACCATCGCCTGGGCGATCTCGTCCTGCAGGGTGAGCATGCCCTCGACGCGCTGCGGCGCGACATTGTCGCCCTTGTCGTTGACGATGATGTCCTTCTTGCGGTCGGTGATGACGAGGTGACCGTCCTTGTCGAGATGGCCGATGTCGCCGGTCAGAAGCCAGCCGTCCTGCAGCACGCGGTGGCTTTCCGCGTCATTCTTCCAATAGCCGTCCATGACGAGCTCGCCGCGGACGCAGATCTCGCCATCGCCGGCGATGCGCACTTCGACCCCGGTCAGCGGCGGCCCGACGGTGTGCATCTTCAATTTGGCGCGCGGGCGGTTGCAGCTGATCACCGGCCCCGCCTCGGTCTGGCCATAGCCCTGCAGGATGGTGATGCCGATCGCCTGGAAGAAAGTGCCGACTTCCGGGTTCAAGGGCGCGCCGCCGGCGACCATCGCCTTCAGCCGGCCACCAAACTTGGCGCGGATCGACTTGCGGATGGTGCGATCGAGCGCCGCGTCGAGCAGGCGGTCGGGCAGCGACAGCGCCTCGCCGCGCGCCTGCTTGCGCGCCAGCCGCAGCGCCTGGTTGAGCAGGGTGACGGCGACGCCGCCCTGCTTTTCGATCTGCTTGGCGATGCGCATGCGCAACACTTCGAACAGCCGCGGCACCACGACCATCAGGGTCGGCGCCGCTTCCTCGATATTGGCGGCAAGCTTTTCAAGGCCTTCGGCGTACCAGATCTGGCCGCCCATGCCGAGCGGCATGTACTGGCCGGCGGTGTGCTCATAGGCGTGGGAGAGCGGCAGGAAGGACAGGAACAGCTCGCCGGCGGGGCCGTTGGGATAGAAATCCTGCTCGATGACGGTGATCGCGCCGGCGATGTTGCGCATGATCGCGCCATGGTGCTGGCGGACGCCGCGCGGGGAGCCGCCGGTGCCGCTGGTGTAAATCAGGCAGGCGAGGCTGTGGCGCTCGAGGGTGGCGCCGCGCGCGCGCGCGGCCGCCAGGTCGGCGGCGGCATCGGCGCGCGCCGCTAGCAGGTCGTGCCATTGGTGGACGGCGAGCGCGCCGCGCTGGGCGTCCTTGAGTGCATCAAAGCCGATGACGATGTTGCAATGCCCGGCTTCGGCGGCGGCGGGCAGGACGTTGGCGGCAAGCTTGTTGTTCGAAACGATGACCGCGCGCGCCCCCGAATTGGTGATGATATGGGCGTGATCCGACGCGGTATTGGTGATGTAGGCCGGAACGCTGATGCCGCCGGCCGCCATGATGGCGAGATCGGCGAGGCACCATTCGGGGCGGTTTTCGGAAACGATCACCACGCGGTCGCCGGCGACGATGCCGAGTTCGGTCAGCGCCGCCGCCATGCCGGCGACGATCCGCGCCGCCTCGCCCCAGTCGATCGTCCGCCACTCGCCCGCGATCTTGCGGACGAGGCAGGGCCGGTCGGGATGCTCGGCGGCGCGATCGAGGAACAGGCTGACGAGATTGGCCGCGCCATCGACCCGCGCCGCCAGCGGCGCCGGCGCCAAGGGCGGCAGTTTCGGCAGGCTCATTCCATCCCCTCGGGCGTCGTTATTTTGTTGCGATGTTAGAGGCGATTTCAGCCGAGGGGAAGGATGACGACGGGTGTTTCAATAGCCCAGAACCTGGCCCTCGCTGCGCGGATCGGCGCCGCCGCGCCAGCCGGTCGCCGTCCGCTCGACGCCGTTGAGCTTCAAGGGCAGCGTTGCCGCCACCGGCGTATGGCCGAGCGCCTGCAACGCCGGGATCAGCGCTTCGAGCTTGCTACCCTTTTCGACCGCAAGGCGGTTGTCGATGGCGAATAGCTGCGGCAGCGCGATGGCGTCCTGCACCGGCAGCCCCCAATCGAGGACGCCGATGATTGCCTTGGCCACTTGGGCGATGATCGTCGTGCCGCCGGCGGCACCGATGGCGAGGATCGCCTTGCCCTTGGCGTCATAGACGATCGTCGGGGACATCGACGACCGCGGCCGCTTGCCCGGCTGGACGCGATTGGCGGCCAAGGCGCCCTGATCGGCGGGGCTGAAGTTGAAGTCGGTCAGTTCGTTGTTGAGGACGAAGCCGCCGGCGACCAACCCCGAGCCGAAGGTGCGCTCGACGGTCGAGGTATAGGTCAGCATCGCGCCGGCCTTGTCCGCCACAGCGAAATTGGTGGTGCCGGCGACTTCATTGTCATTGGCCGCCTGGCGGGGCGGCGCGCCCGCGGGCATGCCGGCTTCGGCCTTGGCGATGCGCTTGTCGGTGGCGATCAGCCCGCCGCGTGCTGCGATATAGGCCGGGGCGATCAGCCCGGCGACGGGCACCTTCACGAAGCCCGGATCGCCGAGCCATTTGTCGCGATCGGCATAGGCGAGGCGCTGGCTTTCGGCGAACAAATGCCAGGCGACCGGGCTGTCAGGCCCCAGGCCCTTGAGGTCGAAGCTCTGCAACTGCCCCAGCATCTGCAAGACGCCGACGGCGCCCGACGACGGCGGTCCCATGCCGCACACCGTCCACACACGGTATTTGCCGCAGACCGGCGCGCGCACCTGGACCTTGTAGCCGGCAAGATCGGCGGCGGTCATCTTCGTCGGGTTGTTGGCGGCGCCATTCACCTTGGCGACGATCGCCCGGGCGATCTCCCCCTTGTAGAAGGCGTCGGGGCCGGCTTTGGCGATGGTCCGCAGGGTTGCCGCCAGCGCCGGATTGGCGAGGCGGGTGCCGGCGGCGACCGGTTGCCCGCCCGGCAGATAGAGCGCGCTCGCTTGCGGGTCCTTCGAAACCCCGTCGCGGCCGAAAGCGGCGAAGCGCGCCAGCGCCGGCGAGACGGTGAAGCCCTCGGCAAGCCGGATCGCCGGATCGAACAGCCTTGCCCAGGGCAGCTTGCCCCAGCGCTTGTGCGCCTCGGCGATCAGCCGGATATTGCCGGGAACGCCGACGCTGCGCCCGCCGGTGGCGGCGTCGGCAAAGCTCAGCGGCGTGCCATCGGCTTTCAGGAACTGCCTGGACGACGCCACCGCCGGCGCTGTCTCGCGGCCGTCGATGGTGACGAGCTTGCCGGACGGCGGCTGATAGGCGAGGAAACCGCCGCCGCCGATCCCCGACGATTGCGGCTCGACGACGGTCAGCGCCAGCATCGTCGCCGCCGCGGCATCGGCCGCCGAGCCGCCGGCCTTGAGCATTTCGAGCCCCGCCGCCGCCGCCAGCGGATTGGCGGCGGAAACCAGCGCGCTGTGGCTCGGCTCGGCGGGGCGCGCCACGGCGGC
>LJHX01000138.1 GCA_001295935.1 alpha proteobacterium AAP81b | reverse complement strand
TTCCCACCCCCAGCCCCTCCCGCAGCCGAAGGCGACCGTAGGTCAACCGGGAGGGGAGTTGATGTTGACCCCGCTCGTCGCTGCCGCCATCACCTCGCCATGGCGCTCACCATCTTCGGTATCCGCAACTGCGACACGACGAAGAAGGCGCGCGCCTGGCTCGATGCTGCCGGCAAGTCCTATGCCTTCCACGACTACAAGACCGCCGGCATCGACGCCGGCCTGCTGCACGCCTGGGTCGCGGAACTCGGCTGGGAAACGGTACTCAACCGCGCGGGAACGACCTTTCGCGGCCTCGCCGATGTCGACAAGGCAGGGGTCGACGCCGAGAAGGCGATAGTGCTGATGGTCGCCAACCCGTCGCTGATCAAACGCCCGATGCTCGTCGGCGACGGTATCCTGATCGCCGGCTTCAAGCCCGAGACCTACGCCGCCGCGCTCCGCTGAGGTTCAGCGAGGAAGCGTGCCATCAGCCAGCGCGCCGCCGGCCCCGGCGGGGTGTCGACGCGGTGGAGAAGCGCCATCCGGTAGTGCGCATCGGCCCAATCGGGCAAGCTCAGCCGCACCAGCCGCCCGGCGGCGAGATCGTCGCGCACCAGGGCTTCGGGCATGCCGCCCCAGCCGACCCCGGCGAGCAACAGGCGGTGCTTGGTGCCGAGATCGGCAATGCGCCAGCTGCGGCTGCCGAGCACGTAGAAATCCTTGCCGGCAGTCACTGCCGAGCGATCGCTGAGCACGAGCTGGACATGCGCCGCAGCGGCGCCCGGCGCGGTGCGGCCGCGCGCCAGAGGATGGCCGGGGGCGGCGACGGGGACCATCCGGACGCCGGCGATGGCCTGGAACATCATGCCCTCGGGCGCCGAATGCATGGTGCCCGCCACGCCCAGCGTCGCGGTTCCGTCGCGGACGAGTTGGCCGACCGCGCCGAGCGTTTCGACATGGAGACGCAGGGTTACCGTCGGAAAGGCGACCTGAAAGGCGGCCAGCGCGGCAACAAGGCGCTCGGCCGGCAGGAGGGCATCGACGACGAAGCTGAGTTCGGGCTCGAGGCCGTCGAGGAGGCCCTTGACCTTGGCGCGCAGGCCATCGATGCTGCCGGCGACGCTCCGCGCTTCGGCGAGCACCACCTGGCCGGCTTCGGTCAGCCGCGGGCGCCGGGTGGCGTGGCGGTCGAACAGCGCCAGCCCCAATTGGCCTTCGAGCTGGGCGATGGCGTAGCTGATCGCCGAGGTGGCGCGGCCGAGCCGGCGGCCGGCGGCGGCCAGTCCGCCGCTTTCGACGACGGCGATGAGGACGCGCAGCTGGTCGAGGGTCGGCTGGCCGGGCAGATCGGACATCTTTTCAATTTATGCGAAAAACTTCTTCCAAACTATCCTGATTTTTCGATTTCTGTCGAATCTCTAGAAACCCCTTCGAAAGCCGCCGCGACCGGCGGCATGGCAGGGAAAGCGACAATGGCCAGGGTTCTGGTGCTCTATTACTCAAGCCACGGTGAGATCGAGGGGCTGGCGCAGGCGGCGGCCGAAGGCGCGCGCGCTGCCGGTGCCGAGGCGATCGTCAAGCGCGTTCCCGAAACCTTCCCCCGAGCGCGCGCGGTGCATTTCAAGCGCGACCAGGCGGCACCGATCGCCTGCCCCACCGAGCTCGCCAGCTATGATGCGATCATCGTCGGGGCGCCGCCGCGCTATGGCCGCATGGCGAGCCCGATGGCCGTCTTTCTCGATCAGACGGGCGGTCGCTGGGCGCTCGGCGCCTTTACCGGCAAGGTCGGCGGGGCCTTCACCTCCTCGGCGACGCTCCACGGCGGCAGCGAAACGACGCTGCAGTCGATCGTCACCAATCTGCTGCACTTCGGCATGATCGTCGTCGGCCGCCCTTATCGTGCCGGGGGCTGGTCGCGCGTCGAAGCGCTTCCCGCTGGTGCCGCCGCTGGCGCGGCGGCGGTAGCGCCGTTGCCAGGTGAGCGCCAGCCCGGCGCGCGCGACCTTGACGGGGTGCGTACCCTTGGCGAGCGGGTTGCGACGACCGCGGCCAAGCTGTTCGACTGAGGCTGTGTTCCTGTCAGCGGCAGGGCAGTCTTGCGCGCTTGCGCCAAAACGGGCAGCCAGCCGCCATGCCCTGGCTGATCAAATCCGAGCCCTTCAAATACAGTTTTGACGACCTCGTCCGTGACGGCGAGACCGTCTGGGACGGGGTGCGCAACAACCAGGCGGCGATCTATCTGCGGACGATGCAGGTCGGCGACGAGCTGGCCTTCTATCACAGCAACGAAGGGCTGGCGGTCGTCGGCGTGGCGCGGGTGTCGGCGCCGCACTTCCTCGATCCGAGCGATCCCAAGGGGCGCTTTCCGGCGGTCAAGGTGGCGCCGGTACGCAGGCTCGCGACGCCCGTCACCCTCGCCGCGATGAAGGCCGAGCCGCGGCTCGCCGGCATGGCGATGTTCCGCCAGTTCCGCCTTTCGGTGGCGCCGCTCAGCGACGAGGAGTGGGCGGTGATCCTGGCGATGGGGGCGGAGCCGAAATTCTGACGTCACCCCCGCGAACGCGGGGGCCCATCGCCGGGGCGTCGGGAGATGGGCCCCCGCGTTCGCGGG
>LJHX01000137.1 GCA_001295935.1 alpha proteobacterium AAP81b | reverse complement strand
TGCCCCCCCGCCGGCGCCGGCTGGAAAACGGTGCGGTCGGACGGCGTATCCTTGCCCTGCGTCATCCCTCGCTCCCCCTGATCGCCCACATGTCTAGAACAAGATCGGGAATCTCGCCAGCGACATGAACCGCGACGGCGCCCGAGGTGCGCACCGCCGTCCAGGCATCGCTGCGCATGTTGATGCCGAAATAGACGCTGCCGGCGCGATAGGGAATCTGGCGCGGCTCGGCGGGCAGCGGATGGATATCGGCGCCCGGCAACTGGCGCATGACGAGGTCGCGGATATGCTCGGTCGAGCCGATCTTGATGACCCTCGGCAGATTGGCACGCAGCGCCTCGGTATCGACCGCGGCGCGCACCGCCAGCACAAAGGCCGCGGTGGTGAACAGCGAGCGATCGGCGATCTGGCCGACACGGATGCCATAGGCACGCAGTTCGAGCGGGATCGGCACCGCGGTCTGTTCGAACACCGTCGCCAGCGAGCGCCGCAGTTCGCCCATCACCGCGTCGAAGCACAGCCGCTGGTCGCGATGGGCGTAGAGCGGCATGAAAGTCGGGCGATTGTCCTTGGCGGTGAAGGTCGCGAGTTCCGCCGCCAACCCGCAAAGCTCGCCATAGAGATCAGCGGGATGGACCACCGGCATCGCCCGCATGTGCTTGAGCATCGCCTCGGCGCGGTTGATCGATTTGAGCATGATGACGTCGGTGACGTCGGCGATGCCCTTGGTGCCCGGCGTCGCCAGCCGCCCGGCGATCGCCTCGCCGCGCTGGTGGAGCATGCCTTCGAGTTCACTGAGGAAACCGGCGATCGTCGCGCTGGCGCCGGCGTTCATCACGCAGGGGATGAAGCCGCCATCGAGATTGACCGAATCATCGGCGCGGCGTTCGACGATGCGCGCCAGCGGCAGGCTGGCATAGCCATCGAGGCCGTCGCTCGCCGCGCGCAGCGACAATTGCAGCCGGCCGACATTGACCGGCACCCGCGACGCCGCGCCATAGACGGCGTCGGCGGCCTCGAACTCCTCGGCGACGAAGCGCGTTTCGGCGCGGCCGGCGGGATCGAGCGCGACATCGGCAGTGCCCGGCCGGCGGCGCGGCACGCAGAGGTGGACCACCTGGTCGCGCAGGTCGCGCAGCACTTCGAGCGGCAGCGGCGCCGCGACCTCCTCGGGGCAGCGGAAGGGCGTGCCATCATCGAACACCCCGGCGGCGCGCACCACCGCGACCTTGCCGGTCTTCAAAAGGCCCTCGTCGAGCTGCAGCGCGACAAAGCCGCTGCCATGGCTGCGTACCGCGCCGACGCGGGCATCGAGCTGGGCATCGGTGAAGCGTTCGAACTGCTGGAAATGCTGGGGGCGCAGGAACATGCCCTCCGACCAGACCGGCTTGTTCTCCCAGGTCACCGCATTTCCCCCGTTCGCCGACTCAGCCGGCCTGTGCCTTCATGAACGCTTCATAGCCATCGCGGAAGGCCATGCTCATGACGCTATTGACATTGTTGGTGGCGTCGACGCGCAGCGCCTCGAAAACCGTGCGATAGACCGTCCAGGGATCGGGCTTGCGATCGAGCAGGCCCCTTTTGGCGCCGGCGGCCTTGGCGATCAGGCGCTCGATCTCGGCGGGTTCGAGGCGCTCGAACACCGCCTGCAGCGCGTGCTGGACGCCGGCGAGCATGGCGAGCTGGTGCTTCTTGATATCCTCAAAGGCGCCCCTGACCGCCTCCTCGCTCGACATGAAGCCCGGCAGCGGATCGCCGAGCAGCAGCCGCGCCGTGTCGAGCGGCGGCATGTGCTTCAGCGGGTTGTTGCGGCCCATCATCAGCATCGAGCGTTCGACGCGGAACTCGTCCTTGAAGGCGGCGCGATCCTGGATGAGGTCGGTCAAGCCGAGGACAACCTGGCGATAAAGCACGCCGAGGCGGTGCATGGCGTCGGGTGACAGCTTGAGGTCACCGGCGTCGAGCCCGGCGCCGGCGCAGAAGGCGGCCCAGTCGGGGGCGCCGGTGGCGGCGGGTGCCGGCGCGGGCCCGGCCAGCGGCGCCGCG
>LJHX01000136.1 GCA_001295935.1 alpha proteobacterium AAP81b | reverse complement strand
GCGCGGCTGCACGCGACGGCGCGGCGGCGCGGCCAGGCGCGGCTGACGGCGCTCGACCTGCGCTGGCAGGGGCCGCTCGGCCTCGTCTGGCTGCAGCGCCGCCTCGATCCCGGCCGCACCATCGCCGTCACTCCCGATGTCCGCCCGGTGCACAGCGACGGCGTCGCTCTCGTCGATCGCGACGCCCGCGATGGCATGATGGTGCAGCTGCTCACCGGCCCCGGCGGCGATTTCGACGCGCTCGGCGACTATCAGCCCGGCATGGACCGCCGCCGCATCGACTGGAAGGCGTCGGCGCGCCACGGCGAGCTGCTCGCCAAGGAGTACCTCACCGAACGCGACAACAATATCGTCCTCGCCTTCGATTGCGGGCGCACCATGGTCGAGCCGCTCGCTGGCGTCGCGCGGCTCGATCGCGCCATCACCGCGGGGCTGCTCACCGGCTATGTCGCGCTGCAGAAGGGCGACCGGGTGACCTTGTTCGGCTTCGATGCGAAGGTCCGCCAGGTATCGCCGGCGCTGACCGGGGCGCGCGGCTTCGCCGGGCTGCAGCGCGCCGCCGCGGGGCTCGACTATTCGTCCGAGGAAGCCAATTTCACGCTTGGGCTGTCGACGCTGGCGCAGCGCCTCGATCGCCGCTCGCTCATTCTGCTGTTCACCGATTTCGTCGATCCGACCGCCGCCGAGCTGATGCTCGCCGCCATCGGCCGGCAGCTGTCGGCGCACGTCCTGCTCTGCGTCGTCATGCGCGACGACGAGCTTGAAAGTCTCGTCACCGCCGAGCCCGAGGATGCCGACGACATCGCCCGCGCCGTCGTCGCCGCCGGCATGCTGCGCGAGCGCCGGGTGGTGCTGACGCGGCTGCGCCAGATGGGAGTCGAAGTGCTCGAAGCGCCTTGGGCCAGCCTGGGGCCGCAGCTCGCCCGGCGCTATCTCGAAACCAAGCGGCGGCAATTGCTGTGAGCCGCGCCATCGCCGCCGGCAACCGCCGCTTCCGCGAGGAGCGCGAGGCCGATTGGGCAGCGCTCGCCGAGCTGCTCGACCGCGCCGAGAAGAAGTCGTTGAAGGCGCTCACCGACGACGAGCTGGTGGCGCTGCCGGTGCTCTACCGCGCGACGCTGTCGGCGCTGTCGGTGGCGCGGGCGACGTCGCTCGATGCCGATCTCATCGCCTATCTCGAGAGCCTGTCGGCGCGCGCCTATTTCTTCGTCTATGGCGTCGGCGAAGGCGCCGGCGCGCGCGCCCGCCGCTTTTTCCGGCACGACTGGCCCGCGGCGATGCGGCGCCTCGCCGGCGAGACCCTTGTGTCACTGGCGCTGCTGATCGCCGGCACGCTGGTCGGCGCGCTGCTCGTCACCCGCGACCCGAGCTGGTACGGCACCTTCGTGCCGCGCGAGCTTGCCGCCGGCCGCGACCCCGCCGCGACGACCGCCGCCCTGCGCGCCACCCTCTACGCCGGCGCCGGCAATGAACCGCTCGCCGTGCTGGCCAGCTTCCTCTTCACCCACAATGCCGGCGTCGCCATCTTCGCCTTCGCGCTGGGCTTTGCCGCCGGCGTGCCGACGGCGCTGCTCATCCTGTCGACCGGCTGCATGCTCGGCGCGTTTCTCGCGCTCTTCGCCGGTCATGGCCTGCTGCTGCCGCTGCTCGGCTGGCTGATGATCCATGGCACCACCGAGCTGTTCGCCGTCGTGTTGGCCGGCGCCGCCGGCTTCCATGTCGGCCGTGCCGTGATCTTTCCCGGCGTCGACGCCCGCGTCGTCGCGCTGCAGGCCGCCGGCCAGCGCGCCGGCACGGCGATGGTCGGCGTCGGCATCATGCTGTTCGTCGCCGGGCTGCTCGAAGGCTTCGCCCGCCAGCTGATCACCTCGGATTGGCTGCGCTTCACCGTCGCCGGCGTCATGCTCGCCGGCTGGCTCGGCTATTTCTACCTGCCGCCCGCCGCGCCGCGATCCGACCGCCATGGCGGCTAGCGACAACCGCGCGCTGGTGACGCCCGAGGGCGTCGCGCTGAGCCTCGAACTCGCCGGACTTGCGCCGCGTTTCTGGGCGTTCGTCATCGATCTCGGCATCATGCTGACGGCGCTCATGGTGATGACCATCGTCGTGCTGCTCGTCGGCGCCGGCGCGCTCACCGCCAAAACGCCCGGCGCCGATCCGGCGCTGCAGATCCTCGCCGTCATCTGGCTGCTCGGCGCCTTCGCGCTCAGGAATCTGTGGTTCATCCTGTTCGAAAGCGGCAGGCGGACCGCGACGCCGGGCAAGCGCTTCATGGGCCTGAGGGTCGCGGCGCGCGACGGCAGCCGGCTGACCGCCGATGCCGTCGTCGCGCGCAATCTGATGCGCGAGCTCGAAGTCTTCCTGCCGCTGTCGTTCATCGGCTATGAAACCGGCACCGGCGCCGTCACCGCCTGGACAGCGCTCGCCGGGCTGGGGTGGAGCCTCGGCTTCGCGCTGGTGCCGCTGTTCAACCGCGATCGGCTGCGCGTCGGCGATCTTGTCGCCGGCACCTGGGTGCTGCGCGCGCCGCGCCGCCGGCTCGGCGCCGACATCGCCGAGCACAGCGCCGTCGTCGACCAATCGGGCTTCGCCTTCACGCCCACGCAGCTCGGCGCCTATGGCGTTTATGAACTGCAGACGCTCGAGGACGTGCTGCGCCGCGGCGACCCCAATCCGATGCGCCGCGCCGCCGACGACCCGATCATCGTCGTCGCCGCCGCCATCCGCACCAAGATCGGCTATCGCGGCGGCGACGATTACGCCTTTCTCGCCGCCTATTACGCCGCGCTGCGCGCCCATCTCGAACGCGGGCTGCTGTTCGGCCGCCGCCGCCGCGACAAGCGCGACGCCTGAGCGGCCGCGGCGCGACGGCAGGTTGCGTCGCCGCGCCCGGCATGGTCTATTCGTTACGCCATCTCGGGGGAGGATCGGACCGGAAATGCCGACACCGGCGGCGCCGCGCCACCGCAGAAAACACGCCGCGCTGGCGCTCGCCGGCGTGGCGCTGGCAGCAAGCGTCGCGCTTGCCTGGCACGACCTGCCGCTGCTGAGCCGCGGGCGCGACGGGCTGGTCGCCGCCGGCTGGTTGGCGCCGCCGCCCGCCCCGCCGCCGCCGCCCTTCAGGGTCGATTACGGCAGG
>LJHX01000135.1 GCA_001295935.1 alpha proteobacterium AAP81b | reverse complement strand
CGACGGTGCCCGCCGAGCCAATGCCCGGCCTCGGCGGCGCCGCCGCGGGGGCAGGCGGGCCGCCCGCCGGGGTGCTGCCCGGCCCGAGCCAGGAACAGGTCGCCGGCGCCGCGGCGATGCCGCCGGCGGAACGCATGGGCATGATTCGCGGCATGGTCGACGGCCTCGCCGCGCGGCTGAAGACCAACCCGCGCGACGAGGCCGGCTGGCTGCGGCTGATGCGCGCCCGCCAGGTGCTCGGCGAACTCGGGCAGGCGCGCGCGGCGCGCGATGCGGCGCTGGCGGCCTTCGCCGATGATGCCGCGGCGCAGGCGCGCATCCGCGCCGGCGCGGCGGAGATCGGGATTTAGGCACGGCATCCCCCCTCTCCCGGTTGACGCTTCGCGTCGCCTGCGGCTGCGGGAGAGGCGACTCGCCCTCTTGGGCGAGCGGGTGAGGGTGTTCTTCTGCCGCGGAAGTCGGGTCCACCCTCACCCGGCGCGCTGGCGCGCGACTCGCCTCTCCCGCGAGCGGGAGAGGGGAACTTACCCCCCCGCCGGTTTCTCGATCCCCAGCATCGCTTTCACCAGCACCATCGCCACCACCGTCAGCGGCACTGCCAGCACGACGCCGATCGGCCCCGCCAGCGACGCCGCGGCGATCAGGCTGAAGATGGTCAGCGCCGGCGGCAGGTCGGAGAGGCGGCCCTGTGCCATCGGCGTCACGACATTGCCCTGCAGCTGCTGGACGATGACGAGCGCGATCACCGTGAAGATGCCGCTCTGCACCCCCATCGAAAAACCGATCGCCGTTGCCGGAATCGAGACCAGGATCACCCCCAGATAGGGCACGAACTCGCACAGCCCGGCGACCAGCCCGATGGCGACCGCTGACGGGATGCCGACCAGGCTGAGGCCGATCGAGGTGCCGATGGCGACAAAGGCCATGCCGACCGCCTGGCCCTGCAGCCAGGCGAGCAGCGCGGTGTGGAGATTGCCGAGCACCTTTTCGGCACCGGCGCGGTCGCGCCTGCCGACCATCGCCTTGATGCCGCCGATGTAGAGCCCCGGCTGGGCGGCGAGGTAGACGCCGCCGACGACGATCACCGCCAGCGCCGATGCCGCCGAGCCGACATTGGCGAGCGTCGACTGGGCAAAGCCGACGATGGTGCCGACTTCGGGGGCATAGCCCTTGGCGGCGTCGAGCGCCTCGCGGCCGATGCGCGTGCCGCGCAGCCATTGTTCGGTGGTGCGCAGCGCCGCCGGCAATTGCTCGGCGAGCGTCGAGAACTGGCTGACCATCAGATTGCCGAACAGCCCGAAGATGACGACAAGGATGGTCAGCGGCAGCAGCACGGCAAGCGCGAGCGCGACGCCGAAGGGCAGCTTCAGCCAGCGCTGCAGCAGCTGCGCGAAGCCATGGAACATCAGCGCCGCCAGCGCCGAGGCGAAGACGACGAGCAGCAACTGCGTCAGCTGCCAGGCGATCAGCGCCAGCGCCAGGCCGGCCATGACCACCATCGTCTGCTGGAACAGCCGCGCGGCGTGGACGGCGCGCGGCGCCAGATCCTCGCTCGCCGACACGGGCGAGGCGGCGGCGGGCGGCGGGGTGGGGGCAGCGGTCTCGGTCAAGCGGTGGGCCTTTGACGGGAGCGGAACGGGGTTTCTTGGCGGCGAACGCCGCGCGAAGTCGAGAGGTCGCGTGCAAAAAGCGCGGCCACGCGAAAAGTTTCGGTGGCGTCGCTGCTCAGTGCGCCGCCGCGGCGCGCGGCGGCGTGCGGACGGGAAAGGCCAGGGTGAATTCGGCGCCGCCATCGGGGTGGTTGGCGGCGGTCAGCGCCAGCCCCATGGCGTCGGCGAAACCCTTGGCGATGGCCAGCCCCAGCCCGCTGCCGCCGTGGCGATCGGAGCCCGCGCCGCGCGCGAAGGTCTCGAAAATGCGGCGCTCGCTGCCCGGCGCCAACCCCGGCCCGGTGTCGCGCACCGCCAGGGTGACGATGTCGCCGCGCCGATCGCCGATGAGGGTGATGGCGCCCGTCTCGGCGCCATGGACGGCGGCGTTGCCGATCAGGTTGATGAGAATGTGATGCAGCAGCCCGGGGTCGGCCGAAACCAACGGCAGCGTCGGCGGCACGGCGAGGTCGATCCTGTGGCGCGCTAGCAGATCGCGCAGATCGTGCGCCGCGCTGGCGACGGCGTCGGTCAGGTCGATGGGTTCGGGGCGGATGACCAGCGCGCCCGAATCGATCCGCACCATGTCGAGAAGATTGTCGAGGAAGCGCTTCAGCCGCGCGACTTCGCCGCGCGCCGTGGCCGTGTCGGCGGTGTCGTGCTCGGCGGCCAGCGCGTCGATCGCCGCCGACACCGCGGTCAGCGGCGTGCGCCGCCGGCGAAGGTGCCGGGCAGCGCGCTGGCGTCGAGGTGCTCGAGCATGGCGAGGTCGACGCTTTGCGCCGCGCGCCGCAGCGCCATTTCGCGCAAGGCAGAGAGATTGGCCTTGTAGAAGAAGCGGTCGAGCGCCCGGCTCGCCTCGGCAGGGATATAGACCTTGCCGGCCTTCAGCCGCTCGATCAGCTCGTCGGGCGGCAGGTCGACGACTTCGATCTCGGCATCGTCGAAGACGCTGTCGGGCACCGTCTCGCGCACCCGGACGCGGGTGAAGCTGGCGACGACATCGCCCAAGCTTTCGACATGCTGGACGTTGAGCGTCGTATAGACATGGATGCCGGCGTCGCGGAGTTCCTCGACATCCTGCCAGCGCTTGGGATGGCGGCTTCCCGGCGCGTTGCTGTGGGCGAACTCATCGACCAGCGCCAGGGTCGGCGCCCGCGCCAGCACGGCGTCGAGGTCCATCTCGGCGAGCGTTTGGCCTTGATAGGCGTGTCTACGGCGCGGGATGACTTCGAAGGGCGTCACCAGCGCCTCGGTCTCGGCGCGGCCGTGGGTTTCGACGATGGCGATGACAACATCCTCGCCGGCCTTCAGCCGCTCGGCGCCCTCGCGGAGCATCTCGAAAGTCTTGCCGACCCCCGGCGCCGCGCCGAGGAAGATCTTCAGCCGGCCGCGACCTTCGCGGCGCGCGGCGCGGAGCAGGGCGTCGGGATCGGGGCGGTCGCCGGGCATGGCGATGGTCTATGTCAGCGCTGCCGCCGACACCATGGCGGCCCCCGGCGACTTTATGCCGGCTTAATGCCACCGCCGGGCTTTCGCCGGCGCACCCTAATGGCGGGGGCGCCTAGAGCCGCGCCTGTCGAGGCCCCGATGCGGGCTTGCGCAGGAGTTCCGCCATGCTCGATCTTGTCTGGCTTGCCGTCGTCGCCGGGCTGTTCGCCCTGACGCTCGCCTTTGTCCGCCTGTGCGACGGCGCCTGAGCCATGGCGATCGATCTCATTCTCGCCGCTGTCACCGCCGCCGGGCTGCTCGTCTATCTCGTCGCGGCGCTGCTTCGCCCCGAACGCTTCTGAGGCATCCATTACCCTGCAAGGCTGGGCGCTGATCGCGCTGTTCATCGCGCTGCTGGCAGCGCTCGCCAAGCCCGTCGGCGCCTGGCTGTTCGTCCTCTATGAAGGCCGGCGGACGCCGCTGCACGCGGTGCTAGGCCCTGTCGAGATGGGCTTCTACCGCCTCGCCGGCGTCGATCCGAACGCCGATCAGGGCTGGCGGCGCTACGCGCTTCACATGCTCGCCTTCAACACGGGCCTGCTGCTGTTCACCTATGCCGTGCTGCGCCTGCAGGACGTGCTGCCGCTCAACCCGCGCGCCCTGGCGGCGCAGAGCCCCGATCTCGCCTTCAACACCGCGGTCAGCTTCACCACCAACACCAATTGGCAGAGCTACTCGGGCGAAACGCTGTCGCCGCTCGCCCAGATGCTGGCGCTGACCATCCATAACTTCCTGTCGGCGGCGACCGGCATCGCCATCGCCTTCGCACTGTTCCGCGGCTTCGCGCGGCGCCAGGCGACAGGTATCGGCAATTTCTGGGCCGACATGACGCGGGTGACGCTCTACCTGCTGCTCCCCGTTTCGATCGTCTATGCGCTGTTCCTCATCGCCAGCGGCGTGCCGCAGACGCTTGCCGCCTCGGTCGACGTGACGACGCTTGAAGGCGCGACCCAAAGCCTCGGTCTCGGCCCCGTCGCCAGCCAGGAAGCCATCAAGATGCTCGGCACCAATGGCGGCGGCTTTTTCAACGCCAATTCGGCGCATCCCTTCGAGAATCCTAGTGCGCTTACCAACCTCGTCCAGATGCTGTCGATCTTCGTCATCGGCGTCGGGCTGACCTGGACCTTCGGCAAGGCGGTCGGCGACACCCGCCAGGGCTGGGCGATCCTCGCCGCGATGGCGCTGCTGTTCCTTGCCGGCGTCACCGTGGCTTACGCCGCCGAAGCCGCGGGCAACCCCCACCTCCAGGCGCTCGGCCTCGCCGGCGGCAACGTGGAGGGCAAGGAAGTCCGCTTCGGCATCGCCGCCTGGCGCTGTTCGCGGCGATCACCACCGCCGCCTCCTGCGGCGCCGTCAACGCCATGCACGACAGTTTCACCGCCTTGGGCGGCATGATCCCGCTGATCAACATGCAGCTCGGCGAGGTGATCGTCGGCGGCGTCGGCGCCGGCATCTATGGCTTTCTGCTCTTCGCCATCCTCGCGGTCTTCGTCGCCGGGCTGATGGTGGGGCGGACGCCCGAATATGTCGGCAAGAAGATCGAGGCGCGCGAGGTCAAGCTAGCCGTCCTCGCCATCGCGACGCTGCCCTTGTGCATCCTCGGCCTGACCACGCTGTCGTCGGTGCTCCCGGCGGGGCTGGCGGGGCCGCTCAACAAGGGGCCGCATGGCTTCTCGGAGATCCTCTATGCCTTCACCTCGGCAGCCGCCAACAATGGCTCGGCCTTCGCCGGGCTGACCGCGGCGACGCCCTGGTACGATGGCCTGCTGGCGGTGGCGATGTGGCTCGGCCGCTTCTTCATTATGGTCCCCGTCCTCGCCATCGCCGGCCGCCTTGCCGCCAAGCAGCATGCTCCGGCCGGCGCCGGCTCTTTCCCCACCACCGGGCCACTGTGGATCGGTCTCCTTGTCGGAGTCATCCTCATCCTCGGGGGCCTCACCTTCCTGCCAAGCCTGGCGCTGGGGCCGATCGCCGACCATGTCGCGACGCGCCGCGGCCAGTTGTTCTGAGGAACCGGCGATCATGACCGCGCATACCACCACCCCGACCTCGATGTTTGCCGCGGCGCTTGTCGGTCCGGCGATCGGCGATGCCTTTCGCAAGCTCGCCCCGGCGCAGCTCATCAAGAACCCGGTGCTGTTCACCACCGCGATCGTCGCGGCGCTGCTCACCCTGCTCGCCATCGTCGGGCAAGAGGGTTTGCCGCTCGGCTTCCAGCTGCAGCTCATCGTCTGGCTGTGGCTGACGGTGCTGTTCGGCACCTTTGCCGAGGCGCTCGCCGAGGGCCGCGGCCGCGCCCAGGCCGCCAGCCTGCGCGCCACCAAGGCCGAGCTGCAGGCCAGGCGCCTCGTCGGGGATCGCACCGAACTTGTCGCGGCGACGAAGCTCGCCCGCGGCGACATCGTGCTGGTCGAAACTGGCGACCTCATCCCCGCCGATGGCGAAGTCGTCGAAGGCGTCGCCAGCGTCAATGAAGCGGCGATCACCGGCGAATCGGCGCCCGTCATCCGCGAGGCCGGCGGCGACCGCTCGGCGGTGACGGCAGGGACGCGGGTGATCTCGGACTGCATCAAGGTGCGGGTGACTCAGGAACCCGGCCAGGGCTTTCTCGACCGGATGATCGCGCTGGTCGAAGGCGCCGAGCGCCAGAAGACCCCCAATGAGATCGCGCTGACCATCTTGCTCGTCGGGCTGACGATCATCTTCCTGATCGCGGTCGGCACCATTCCGGGCTTTGCGAGCTTCGCCGGCGGTGCCGTGCCGGTGGCGATTCTCGCCGCGCTGCTGATCACCCTCATCCCGACGACGATCGCCGCCCTGCTGTCGGCGATCGGCATCGCCGGGATGGACCGGCTGGTGCGCTTCAACGTGCTGGCGAAATCCGGCCGCGCCGTCGAAGCCGCCGGCGACATCGACGTGCTGCTGCTCGACAAGACCGGCACGATCACCATCGGCGACCGCCAGGCGAGCGAATTCCGCGCGCTGGCCGGGGTCGACGCCTTGGCGCTCGCCGACGCGGCGCTGCTCGCCAGCCTTGCCGACGAGACCCCCGAAGGCCGCTCGATCGTCGTCCTCGCCCGGGCGCGGGGTGTCGCGACGGAAGCGCTGCCCGCCGGCGCCGAGGTCATCCCCTTCACCGCCCAGACGCGCGTTTCCGGCGTGACGCTGGGTGACGTCACCATCCTCAAGGGCGCGGTCGATCCGGTGCTGCGCGCTTATCCCGACCTTGCCGCGACCCCGGCGGCGGCCGAGCTCAATCGCATCACCGACGAGATCGCCCGTGCCGGCGCGACGCCGCTCGCCGTAATCCGCGGCGGCCGTCTGCTCGGCGCCATTGCGCTCAAGGACGTCGTCAAGGCCGGCGTCCGCGAGCGCTTCGCCGAACTGCGCCGCATGGGCATCCGCACGGTGATGATCACCGGCGACAACCCGCTGACCGCCGCCGCCATCGCCGCCGAAGCCGGCGTCGACGATTTCCTCGCCGAAGCGACGCCCGAGGACAAGCTCGCGCTGATTCGCAAGGAACAGGCGGGCGGCAAGCTCGTCGCGATGTGCGGCGACGGCACCAACGACGCCCCGGCGCTCGCCCAGGCCGATGTCGGCGTGGCAATGAACACCGGCACCCAGGCGGCGCGCGAGGCCGGCAACATGGTCGACCTCGACAGCGATCCGACCAAGCTGATCGAGATCGTCGGGCTCGGCAAACAATTGCTGATGACACGCGGCGCGCTGACGACCTTCTCGGTTGCCAACGATGTCGCCAAATATTTCGCCATCATCCCGGCGATGTTCATCGCCCTCTATCCGGGGCTCGGCCTGCTCAACGTCATGGCGCTGGCCAGCCCGCAATCGGCGATCCTGTCGGCGATCATCTTCAATGCCCTGATCATCCCGGCGCTGGTGCCGCTGGCGCTGAAGGGCGTGCGCTACACGCCGATGGGGGCGGGGCCGCTGCTGGCACGCAACCTCGGCATCTATGGCCTTGGCGGGCTGGTGGCGCCGTTCGTCGGCATCAAGCTCATCGATCTGCTCGTCTCGGGGCTTCACCTCGCCTGAATTCTGCAAAGGTTCGTGCCATGCTTTCCGACCTGACTTCGGCCCTGCGCCCGACGCTGGTGATGACCCTGCTCTTCGCCGCCCTCCTCGGCCTCGCCTATCCGCTGGCGCTGACCGGCGTCGGCCAATTGGCCTTTCCCGCCGCCGCCAATGGCAGCCTGATCCGCGACGCCGGCGGCAAGGTCATCGGCTCGGCGCTGATTGGCCAGGACTTTGTCGGCGAGGGCTATTTCCACGGCCGGCCGTCGGCGGCGGGCAAGGGCTATGATGGCCTTGCCTCGTCGGGATCGAACCTCGGCCCCAATTCGCAGGCGCTGGTCGATCGCGTCGTCGCCGACAAGGCGGCACTCGGCGCGACGGGCGCGGTGCCCGGCGACCTGCTGTCGGCGTCGGCGTCGGGGCTCGATCCCCACATCTCGCCGGCGGCGGCGCGCTTCCAGGCGGCGCGGGTGGCGCGCGCGCGAGGGTTGAGCGTCGCCGAGGTCGAGGCGCTGGTCGCAGCACGGGTCGAGGCGCCGCTGTTCGGGCTGCTCGGCGAGCCGCGCGTCAATGTGCTGGCGCTGAATCTGGCGCTCGATGCCGATCGGCCGCTGGCACGTGGAAAGCCGTGAGCCGCAGCCGTTGGCCAGCGCGTCGAGGATGCCAGCGAAATACTACCTTTATCGTCCGCCAGGATTAGGGGCGCAGCAGCTTGGCCTTTTGCGCCGCGTACTCTTCATCGGTAAGCGCGCCACTATCCCGCAACGCCGCGAGCCGCTCCAGGCCGGCATAGTCGATCGAAGCCTCACGACCTGCCTGAACGTCGGCTTGTTTACGCGTCCCCGGCAAGATGCCAACGTATGTCAGAACAGCCGAAACCACCATGGCCAACAAAAACAACGGGCCGCTGAGCTCGCGACCAATCTCCTGGCCAGCCTGTTGGGCGTTAGCGGGGTCCATTAGCCCAGCAACGAACCCGGCAAGAATGAGGCCGACGAACCATATGACAATTGTCCAGACCAATCCCCACAGAAATAGGCGACCGGTACCGCGTTTTTCCAACATCTTCCCAACCCCGCTTCGGCGACAGCAGTTCTATAGCATTTGGCAACGGCCAAGCAACGGATTAGCCTGCGGGACGGTATGAGCGGCAAGCTTGCGGGCTTGGCGCCCGCGGACACTTCACGAAGCGATGACGCCGCTGCCTTGCTTCGCGCACAACCAACGCGTTACCCCTTGAGCCATGCCCGCCCCCCTCAAAATCCTCGTCGTCGAAGACGATTCGGCCATCCGCCGCCTGTTGCGCGGCGCGCTGGCGCGCGGCGATTATGCCGTCGTCGAAGCCGGCAGCGTCCGCGAAGCGCTGTCGGCGCTGGCGATCGACAAGCCCGACGCCGTGCTGCTCGACCTGGGGCTGCCCGATCGCGACGGCATCGAGGCGATCGGGCTGCTGAAAGCCGGCGGCGCCGCGGTGCTCGTCGTTTCGGCGCGCACCGACACCGCCGAAAAGGTCGCGGCGCTCGATCTCGGCGCCGATGATTATCTCGTCAAACCCTTCGATACCGACGAGCTGCTGGCGCGGCTGCGCACCGCGCTGCGGCATCGCCTGGGCGCGCGCGCGCTGAGCGACCGCGTCGAGATCGGCGCCATCGTCATCGATCTCGCTCATCGCCGCGTCACCCGCGCGGGTGCCGAGGTCCATCTGTCCCCCAAGGAATATGGCGTGCTCGCCGAACTGGCGCGCTTTCCCGATCGCGTCATCCGCCACACCGTCATCCTGCGCGAGGTCTGGGGGCCGGCGCATGAAGACGCGCTCGATTATCTGCGCATCGTCATCCGCAATCTGCGCCAGAAGCTCGAGGACGATCCCGCCCGGCCGCGGCTGATCCGCAACGAGCCCGGGGTCGGCTATCGCCTGCAGGGGTAGTGCGCGTCAGGCGTGGCCGGCGACCGGGGCGAGCGCCAGGCGTTCGGCAAGCGAGGGTTGCAGGCGGACTTCGGCGATCCGCCCGTCGGCGGCGAAGCGCAGCAGGTCGCGGCCATCGGCGGCGGCGCCGCAAAGCTGGGCGCGATAGGCGATGGTGACGGCGCTGCCGTCGACGGTCATGTCGGTAACGTCGAGCGTTGCGCCCAGAGCAAACCGCCGCCGGAACAACCGGCAGATGTCGGCCTGGCCGCGAATCGCGCCATCGGGACCGTGCACGGCGGCATCGTCGGTAAGCAGCGCCAGCACTTGCGCGAGATCGCGCTCCGTCAAGGCGTCGACGTAGTTTGCGGCTTTGTTGTGCATGACGGCCCCCCGGCGGATCAGGCCGGCGTTATGGCGCGAAGTTGCGTGTCGCGAAAGCGCGTTGAGCGCGCTGCGAATACCTAGCGCGGGAGTAAGGAAGTGGCGGACGCTCTTGGCGGCGCGGCGGCCGCCCCCTTGAATGCGCCGGCGCCGCCCCGCAGACTGGTGCCCATGTCGACCGTCGATCCCGCCGGCCACCGCGATCGCCTGCGCGCCCGGCTGCTCGCCGGCGGCGGCGACGGCTTTCATGATTATGAGCTGCTCGAATATCTGCTCGGGCTGGCCATCCCGCGGCGCGACACCAAGCCGCTCGCCAAGCAGCTGCTCGATGAATTCGGCAATTTGCCGGCGCTGCTCGCCGCCAGCCCGGCCGAGCTGGCGCGCGTCGAGGGGCTGGGACCGGGGGCGGCGGCGGCGATCAAGTTCGTCGAGGCGCTGGCCTTGCGCGCGCTGCGCACCGCCGCGCTCGACCGGCCGGTGCTGGCGGGATGGCAGGCGCTGACCGACTATCTCCACGCTGCGATGGCGCACCGCACCACCGAGGAATTTCGCGTCGTCTTCCTCAACAACCGCAACATGGTGATGCGCGACGAGGCGATGGGCGAAGGCACGATCAACGCGGCACCGGTCTATCCGCGCGAGATCGTCAAGCGCGCCCTCGAACTCGGCGCGTCGTCGCTGGTGCTGGTCCATAATCATCCGTCGGGCGATCCGCAGCCGTCGCGCGACGATATCGCCATGACCCGGGCGATCATCGAGGCCGGGCGGCATCTGGGGCTCAGCGTCCATGATCATGTCATCATCGGCCGCGGCGGCCATGTCTCGATGCGCGCCCAGGGGCTGCTGTAGGTCAGCGCTCCCGCCACCAGTCGAACGCCAGCTGCTGCACGGCGCGGACATGCTCGCGTGCCGCTGGTCCCGTCCAGGGCGCGGCGCCGGGGCGGTTCACCCACCAGCCCTGGCCAGGCAGGCCGTCGCTTTCGCGGACGACGAGCACCGCCAGCTCGGGCTCGCCCGCCGCCGCGGCGCGGTCGTCGATGGCGTCGAGCAGCTTGCAAAGCGCCCGCATCTTGGGCCGGGTAAAGTGCAGGCCCAGCGCCTGCAGCGCTTCCGAATAGCTGAGGCCATGGCCGCGCCGGGCGGCGGCGCGCAGCAGCGCTTCGACTTCGTCGATATCGAACATCGTCTGCATCATGCCCGCCGGCGCCACGACGCAAAAGGGCGACGCCTCGCGGCGCCGCCCTGAAATGCGATCGGCAGGACCGTCGGTTTACGAGCGACGGTTCTTCTTGGCCGCCTTGTACTGGGCGACCTCGTCCTTGGTGGCGCGACGGTCGCCATTGTACCAGACGCCGCCGCGCTGGGTCAGCGCGACATCGCCGTCCGTCGCCATGCTGCCGGTGCCGCCGCTGGCGCTACCGCTGCCATAAGTGCCGGTGGTGGCTCCGGGCGTCGCGCTGCCGGCGCGATCGGTCATGGTGTCGCCGGACTGGCCCATCGGGGTGCGCGACGACATGCTGTCGCCGGCGGTGCCGCCGGGGGTCATCGGCGACGGCGAGGTGCCCGGGCTGCTGGGCGTGGCGCCGGTGGTACCGGCAGTCTGGGCGAAGGCAGTCGAAGCGGCGAGCACGGCCGCCGCAGTAAAAGCGATGATCTTCATCGGATGAACTCCTGTTCTGCAACACCATCTGGTGTTGGCTGAACAGACAACCATTTGGCATTGCCGATGTTCCCGGCACGCGGTGATCTGCGGTGAACGGTTACACCGGGAACGACGAAGCGAACCTGTGAAGACTGGGCCTGAAAAAGTCATTAACTCCAAGCGACACGCGCTTGGATCCTCTATTCATGCAGCATTCACCGAATCGCCGCGCCGGCGCAACGATGTGGCAATGGATGACAGCGCCGCGCGCGCCTGCTAGGCCGCGCCGATGACCGTTCATCTCCACGAAGGCGACCTCTCCGGTGACGTCTTCGCCCCCGGACCGATCGCCGTCGACAGCGAAACCATGGGGCTCATCCCAGGCCGCGACCGCCTCTGCCTGGTGCAACTCTCCGACGGCCAGGGCGACGAGCATCTCGTCCGCTTCCGCCCCGGCGACTATGCCGCGCCCAACCTCAAGGCGGTGCTCGCCGACCCGGCACGGCTCAAGCTCTATCATTTCGCGCGCTTCGATCTCGCCGTCATCCGCCACTATCTCGGCGTCGATGCGGCGCCGGTGTTCTGCACCAAGATCGCCTCCAAGCTCGTTCGCACCTATACCGACCGCCATGGCCTCAAGGACCTGCTCAAGGAAACCGTCGGCATCGAGATTTCGAAGCAGCAGCAATCGTCGGACTGGGGCGCCGACAGCTTGAGCGACGCCCAGAAGGAATATGCGGCGTCCGATGTGCGTTACCTCCACCGCGCCCATGCCGTGCTGGTCCAGCGGCTCGAGCGCGAGGGACGTACCGCCATGGCCGAGGCCTGTTTCCAGTTCCTGCCGACCCGCGCCGCGCTCGATCTCGCCGGTTGGGCCGAGCACGACATTTTCGCGCATCTCTGAGCCGGCGTGCCGGCTGAACTGACCCCGCGCCAGCGCGCTGCCCTGCCGGGCAGCCGCCACGACCGGGTGATGGGCGTGCTGAAATGGCTGCTGCCGACCCTGGCCTTCGCGCTGCTGGTGCTGATCGTCGCGCTGCCGCTGTTGAAGGCGCAGGAGTTCAGCTTCCTCCTCGCGCGTGACCGCGTCGGCCAGGCCGGCGAGCGGCTGCGCGTCGATCGCGCCGTCTATCGCGGCGAAACCGAAAAGGGCGAACCCTTCATCATCCGCGCCGCCGGCGCCGTCCAGCGCAGCAGCGCCGATCCCGTTGTCGACCTGACCGGGCTGTCGGCGCGGCTGATCGGCATGGAAGGCCCCGCCGATGTGTCGGCGCCGAGCGGGCGCTATTTCCTCGACGAGGACCGGCTGACGATCAGCGGCCCCGCCACCTTGCGCTCGACCTATGGCTACAGCCTCGACGCCGGGGAGATCGCCGTCGACCTCAATGCCCGGCGGGTCAGCACCACGACGGCGGTTTCGGGGCGATTGCCCGCCGGCAGTTTCAGCGCCGGACGGATGCATGGTGACATCGCCGGCGAGCATGTCGTGCTCGAAGGCGGCGTCCGGCTGCGGATCACGCCGCGCCGCGGCCGCTTGCGGAACACGGCGCAAAACGGCAGGGCTGCCCCGTGATTCAAGCTCGTCTTCTCGCCCTGCTCGTGCTCACCGTGGCGCCCGTCGCCGCGCAGAACAGTCCGCGCCCGGCGCCCCGGCCGCCGGCGCTCGCCGGGCTCGACACCGGCGCGCCGATCGACGTCGCCGCCGGCCGCATCGAGATTTTCGACGCCGACAATCAGGCGGTGTTCACCGGCGCCGTTGTCATCCGCCAGGGCGGGCTGACGCTCAGCGCCGATCGCGTCCACGCACTCTATTCGCGCCCCGCCGGCGGCGGCGACCCCGCGATCGAGCGGCTCGATGCGCGCGGCAATGTCAGACTGGTGACGCCGTCCGAAACCGCGACGTCATCCTCGGCACTCTACGATGTCGACGGCAAATTGATCACCATGGCCGGCAATGTCCGCCTCAATCGCGGCGGCTCGGTCTCCAACGGCGAGCGGCTGGTGGTCAATCTGGCGGCGCGCAACGCCACCTTCAACGCCCGCGCCGGCGGCACGACGGCGCGCGCCGGCACCGGCGGCGGCCAGGTAACCGCGCGCTTCGTGCCGAAGACCAGCACGCCGAAGCAGCCTTAGGGCCGGTTTAACACGGGCGGAACCTGAGGCTGCCCCTCCCTCCCCGCAGGAGGGAGGGATTGCACCTAGAAAAACGCCTGTAACCCCGTCTGCGCCCGCCCGAGAATCAGCGCATGGACGTCATGGGTGCCCTCATAGGTGTTGACCGCCTCGAGGTTCATGACGTGGCGGATGACATGATATTCGTCCGAAATGCCGTTGCCGCCGTGCATGTCGCGCGCCTCGCGAGCGATGGCGAGCGCCTTGCCGCAGTTGTTGCGCTTGAGCAGTGAGATCGCCTCAGGCGCCAGCTGATGCGCGTCCATCAGCCGCCCGCCGGCGAGCGCCGCGCACAGGCCGAGGGTGATCTCGGTCTGCATGTCGGCGAGCTTCTTTTGCACCAGCTGCGTCGCCGCCAGCGGCCGGCCGAACTGCTGGCGGTCGAGCGTATATTGCCGCGCCGCGTGCCAGCAGAATTCGGCGGCGCCCATCGCCCCCCAGGCGATGCCGTAGCGCGCGTTGTTGAGGCAACCGAAGGGGCCGCCAAGGCCCTCGACACCGCGCAGCACGCGATCTTCGGGCAGGTGGACATCGGCGAGGGAAATCTCGCCGGTGACGCCGGCGCGCAGGCTGAACTTGCCCTCGATCTTGGGGGTGGTCAGCCCGGCATCGCCGCGCTCGACGACGAAGCCGCGGATCCGATCATCATCGCACTTGGCCCAGATCACCAGCACATCGGCGAGCGGTGAGTTGGTGATCCACATCTTGGCGCCATTGAGCAGCCAGCCACCCTGGACGGCCTTGGCGCGGGTCTTCATGCCGCCGGGGTCCGACCCCGCATCGGGTTCGGTCAGGCCGAAGCAGCCGATCAGCTCGCCGCTCGCCAGCCCGGGGAGATATTTCTGGCGCTGGGCCTCCGAGCCGTACGCCCAGATCGGATACATGACGAGGCTCGACTGGACGCTCATCGCCGAACGATAGGCCGAATCGACGCGCTCGACCTCGCGCGCGATCAGGCCATAGGCGACGTACGACGCCCCGGCGCAGCCATAGCCCTCGATCGTCGGCCCGAGCAGCCCGGCGCTCCCGAACTTCTTCATGAGATCGGGGTCGAAGCTCTCGGTGCGGTTGGCGTGCTTGACCACCGGCATCAGCTCGGCATCGCAGAAGGCGCGCGCGCCGTCGCGGATCATCCGCTCCTCGTCGGTCAGCTGCGCCGACAGCAGCAACGGGTCGGCCCAATCGACGCGCGGCCACTTCGGCGCGTGATGCTGGACGAGCGGCAGGGATTCGCCGTGGAAATCGGGCTGGATATTCATGGACAGGCCTCCGCCGCGCCGCATACCCCCGCCGGCGCGACACGTCACCCCCTGCGACGGTGGCGCCCTGCCTGATCCCCTCCCGCTCGCGGGGCGTCGAAGACGGCGCGCCGCGCCAGCGGTCGGGGGTGGGACGTCCCGCGCGCCGCGCTGCCGCTACCGCGCCGCCACCTGTCGCGCCGCCGTCACCCGCCACACGGCATTGCCGGCGTCGTCGGCGACCAGCAGCGCGCCGGCCTTGTCGAACGCCACCCCGACAGGGCGCCCCTTGGCGGTGCCGTCGGGCTGGAGGAAGCCGGTCAGCACGTCCTGCGGCAGGCCCTTCGGCGTCGCGCCGTCGAAGGCGACGAACACCACCTTGTAGCCCGACGCCGGCTTGCGGTTCCACGAGCCATGCTGGCCGACGAATGCCCCGCTGGCAAAGCCCGGCCCCAGCGCCTGGCCAGGGGCGGCGAAAGCGAGGCCGAGGCTCGCGGTGTGCGGCCCCAGCGCGTAATCGGGCTTGATCGCCTTCGCCACCATCGCCGGATTGGCGGGCTCGACGCGCGTGTCGACATTCTGGCCGTAGAAGCTCCACGGCCAGCCATAATGCGCGCCCTCGCGGACGCTGGTCATGTAATCGGGGACAAGGTCCGAACCGATCTCGTCGCGCTCGTTGACCGCCGCCCAGAGCATGCCGCTCGCCGGGTTCCACGCCATGCCGACGGGGTTCCTGAGGCCCGTCGCATAGACCCGCGTCGTCCCGGTCGCGGCATCGATGGCGAGGATGTCGGCACGGTTGGCCTCCTTCTCGATGCCATTCTCGGCGACGTTGGAGTTGGAGCCGACCGACACGAACAACGTCTTGCCATCGGCCGAGGCGACGACATTCTTGGTCCAATGATGGTTGAGCGGCCCGCCGGGGAGATCGGCAACCTTCGCCCCCGGCGTGGTGATCGCCGTGGCGCCGGGCACATAGGCGAAGCGTGTCAGTTTGTCGGTTTCGGCGACGTAGAGCGCATCGCCGACGAGCACCATGCCGAAGGGCGAGTTGAGGCCCTTCAGAAACTCGGTGCGCGTCTCGGCGACGCCGTCGCCATCCTGATCGCGCAGCAGCAGGATCTTGTTGGGCGAGCCCTTGGCGGCGCCGGCGCTCTGCATGATGTATTTCGCCACCATGCCGCGCAGGCCCTTTTCATCCTCGGGGCGCGGCGGGCCGTCGGTTTCGGCGACGAGGACATCGCCATTGGGCAGTGCATAGAGCCAGCGCGGATGGTCGAGATCGCGTGCGAAGGCGGCGACCGCCAGCCCGGGCGCCGCGGTCGGTGCTTCGTTGGGCCCCCAGCGCTTGATCTCGGCGATCTTCATCGTCGGGAACAGCGACGACTTCGGCGCCGGCAGTTGCGGGTTGGGGCCCTGGCCGGCGGTGACTGGCAGCGACGCGGAGTCGCCGCACGCGGCAAGCAGGGCGAGCAGCGGCAGGGCGGGCAGAAGATGGCGCATGGTCGAATTCCCGGGTGAGTTGACCCCGCTATAACACCGTCGCGCCCGAAACGGCAGCCGCTGCGGCAACGCGCTCGATCGCGGCGCGAACGACGTCGGGAGCTTCGAGGGGCACGAAATGCGTCGTACCGGCAACGCGCGTTGCGCCGAGGCTGCGCGAGTGGCCGGCGAAGGCGGCGAATTCGGCGTCGCGCACCGTCGATCCGGTTTCGCCGGCGACCAGCGCGAAGGGGCAGGCGAGTTGCTGGAGTGCCGGCTCGATATTGGCGCTGACCGCGGCGAAGGTCGCGCCCTCCCAGGCCGGGGCGCAGGCGAGCGCGACGCCGTCCCCGTCGGAGACGAGCCCGCCATCGAGATAGGCGTCGAGATCGGCGTCGGCCCAACTGGCGAAGACGCCGCGCCCGGCATAAGCGGTGCGCACCGCTTCGCGGCTGGCAAAGCGGCCACGCCGGCGCGCCGCCTGTTCGGCCATGGGGTTCTCGGGCCGCTCGCCGGGGCCGAGCGCGCGTGCCACCTCAAAGGGGATCATCGGTGGATCGACGAGCATCAGGCCACTGGCGCGATCGGGGTGCGCCGCCGCAGCGAGCAGCGATACCGCCGCTCCCATCGAATGGCCGGCGAGCAGCCAGGGCGCCGCCGGGTCGACAGCGTCGATGAGCGCGAGCAGGTCGTCGCCGAAGTCCTCCCAGCGCAGCGGCGCCGCCGGGTCGGCGGGAAGGCGGGTGAAGCCATGGCCGCGCGCGTCGCTGGCAATGATGCGGAAGCGCGTCGCCAGTGGCGCCAGCAAGGCGGCATAGAGAAGGGCGTTCATCCCCGTCGCATGGGCGAAGTGCAGCCAGGGGGCTTCTCCGCCGGCGTCGTCCCAGACGAGCGCCGACATGGATCCGGCGGGGGTAGCGATGTCGCGGCGTTGCATGGCGGCGGGTTTAGGCGGGCGGCGGCAGCGCGGCTAGGCCCGGGGGTCTGCGCAAAGTGGCAGGGGTTGCGTCATGACCCGACCCCGTGCCGGTAGTGCCGGTGCCCCGGAGGCGGCAATGGCCGGCGCCCAGCGCCTCAGAAGGGAATGACGGTACCCTTGCGGGTGAATTTCATATAGCCGCCATTGATCCCAAGTCGCCAGCCGGCGCCGAGCTTGATCGGCACGATGATGACATCGCCGCGCTGCAGATAGTTGGCGGTGAAGCCGCCGACGAGATAGGCCTTGCCCTCGGCGGCCGGGAAACGCTGGAAGATCCTGTCGCTGTCCCAGAGATTATAGACCAGCGCGAAGACGCGGTTGCCGTCGCCGCCGACATCGAAGCCGAGCGACGGCCCGCTCCAATGCACGTCGCGATTGCCCTCGACCTTGTGATAGAGCGTTCCGGCGCCGTAGCGCAGCCCGACGATGAAGGCACCGCCGCCTTCGCGGCCGACGATATAAGCATTGGGGCGGCCATAGCTTTTGAAGGTTCGTTCGATGATTTCGGCAAGGCCCTTGGCGCCGCGCCCGAAGACATCCTCGGCGGCGGCGACGACGTCCTTTTCGGCATAGGCCGGCTCGCTGCCGGCAGGCGGCGGGGCGTCGGCGGGTGGCGGCGGCGTGCCTTGGGCAGGCTCGGCGGGCGCCGCGGCGCGCGGTGGCGGCGCGGGTTCCCGATCGGGCACTTCCTGCGCCCCTACCGCCGCCGGCAGCAGCACCAGCAATCCCCACAGCACCCGCATGGCGTCCCTCCGCGATCCCACCCGCTCCCCTTAACATGGCTTTGGCTGAACGCGCGCTGACCCGTGACTTTGTTGACTTTGCCATGCTAGGCGCGCCCACCGCAGCAAAGAACGGGAACTCGCCATGCGCGTCGCAATGATCGGTTCGGGCTATGTCGGCCTGGTTTCAGGGGCGTGCTTCGCCGATTTCGGCCACGATGTCGTTTGCGTCGACAAGGACCAGGGCAAGATCGACCGCCTCCATCAGGGCATCATGCCGATCTACGAGCCGGGGCTGGAAGGCCTTGTCGCCGGCAACGTCAAGGCCGGGCGGCTGAGTTTCACCACCTCGCTGCCCGAAGGCATCAAGGGCGCCGAGGCGATCTTCATCGCCGTCGGCACGCCCAGCCGGCGCGGCGATGGTCACGCCGATTTGAGCTATGTCCATGCCGCGGCCAAGGAAATCGCCGACAATCTGACGGGCTATACGGTCATCGTGACCAAATCGACGGTGCCGGTCGGCACCGGTGACGAGGTCGAACGCATCATCCGCGAGGCCAACCCGCAAGCCGATTTCGCCGTCGTCTCGAACCCCGAATTCCTGCGCGAAGGCGCCGCCATCGGCGATTTCAAACGCCCCGATCGTATCGTCGTCGGCACCGAGGACGCCCGCGCCCGCAATGTCATGAGCGAGCTGTATCGGCCGCTCTATCTCAACCAGTCGCCGCTGCTGTTCACCGCGCGCCGCACCGCCGAGCTGATCAAATATGCCGCCAATGCCTTTCTCGCGGTCAAGATCACTTTCATCAACGAAATCGCGGACTTGTGCGAGGCCGTCGGCGCCGACGTCCAGGACGTCGCGCGCGGCATCGGCGCCGACAATCGCATCGGCTCGAAGTTCCTGAATGCCGGCCCCGGCTATGGCGGGTCGTGTTTTCCGAAGGACACGCTGGCGCTGGTCAAGACCGCCCAGGACGCAGCCTCGCCGGTGCGGATCGTCGAGACGGTGATCGCCGTCAACGACATGCGCAAGCGGGCGATGGCAAGGAAGGTCATCGCGCTCGCCGGCGGCGACGTTCGCGGCAAGCAGGTCGCGGTATTGGGCCTGACCTTCAAGCCCAACACCGACGACATGCGCGACAGCCCGGCGATCGCCGTCGTCCAGGCGCTGCAGGACGCCGGCGCGACGATCCGCGCTTTTGATCCCGAGGGCACCGAGCAGGCCAAGCTGGTGCTGACCGGCGTCGATTATGCCGCCAACCCCTATGACGCGCTGACCGGCGCCGATGTCGCGGTGCTCGTCACCGAATGGGACGCCTTCCGGGCGCTCGACCTCGATCGCGTGCGCAGCCTGATGAAGACCCCGGCGATCGCCGACCTGCGCAATGTCTACAACCCCGAGGAGATGGCGCGGCGCGGCATCGCCTATGTCGGGATCGGCCGATAGCTTGCCAGCCACCCGCCGCTCGGGCTTGATGGCGGCGGGGAGATTGCAGCGATGACCAGCCTTGCCTTGCGCGCCGGCGTGCCGAAGCGGGTGCTGCTTGTCGGCATGTGCTTCCTGGCGACGATGCTTTGCTACATCGACCGGGTGAACATCTCGGTCGCGGTCATTCCGATGGCGGCCGAGTTCGGCTGGTCGCAGGCGACCAAGGGCAGTGTGCTGTCGTCCTTCTTCATCGGTTATCTGCTGCTGATGACGCCCGGCGGCTGGCTCGCCGGGCGCTATGGCGGGCGGCTGGTGCTCGGGGTGGCGCTGACCGCCTGGTCGCTGTTCACCGTGCTGACGCCGCTGGCCGCCGGCACCTCCTTCGCCGCGCTGATCGCCGTGCGCATCCTGATGGGCATGGGCGAGGCGGCGAATTTCCCGGCAATCATCGCGCTGTACGCGCGCTGGCTGGTGCCGGCCGAGCGTACCCGCGCCGTCAGCGCGATGTTCGCCGGCATTCCGGCGGGCACCGTTCTCGGCCTGTCGGCGTCGGGGCTGCTCGTCGAGGATTATGGCTGGCAGGCGGCCTTCTATGTCTTTGGCGGCATCGGGCTGGTGTTTGCGGTGCTGTGGTTCGCTGTCGTTCATGCCACTCCGGCGGTGCATCCGACGATCACCGTCGCCGAGCGCGCCGGCCTGGCCGAAATCGACGATTTCGACAGCAAGCCGGTGCCGATGCCCTGGGGGCAGTTGCTGCGGCTGAAGCCGGTCTGGGCGATCGTCATCAACCATACGACGACGACCTGGCTGCTCTATCTGATGCTGACCTGGCTGCCGTCGTACTTTCACGACGTCCAGCATCTTGCCACCGCCAAATCGGGGCTGTTCTCGGCGCTGCCCTGGCTGACGGCGATGATCACCGGGCCGCTGGTCGGCGGGTTTGCGGACCGCTGGGTGGCGCGCGGCGCCAGCATCACCTTGGTGCGCAAGACGATGCAGACGACGGCGATGCTCGGCGTTGCCGGCGGCATGCTGCTGGCGTCGCAAGTCAGCGGCGCCAACGCCGCGCTCGCCGTGCTGTGCCTGACGATGGCGTTCTATTCGTTCAGCAGCAGCGGCTTTGCCTGCAATCACCTCGACATCGCGCCGCGCCATGCCGCGGCGCTCTATGGCTTCACCAACACCTTCGCGACCATCCCGGGCATCGTCGGCGTCGCCATCACTGGTTGGCTGCTCGACCTGACCGGGACCTATACCGCGACTTTCCTGCTTGCCGCGGGCGTCGCGCTGCTGGGTGCGATCAGCTGGCTGGCTTGGGCAAGTGGCGAAAAGCTCGTCGACTGACGATCGCTGCGCGCGGTTTTGGCGCTTTTACCCTATCGAAAGCACTATTTCGGAAGCATCTGTAATTTTCCTGTCAGCATCGGGACGTTACGGTATCGCTATGTCGTCGGATATCCCGCATTTCGCGGTGCACGATGCGGGCGTGGTCCCGTGGCTCGCGGTGACGGGCTATTTTGTCGCCATGGCCATCGCGTGGCAGATCCGCGGTGTCACCAGCGACCGCGAACGGCAATTCTGGACCGCAGCGGCGCTCGTGCTGCTTTCGCTCGGGGTCAACAAGCAGCTTGATTTGCAGACCGAGTTCACCGCAGTGCTGCGTTCGTTGGCGCGCGACGGCGGCTGGTATGCCGGACGCCGCCAGCTTCAGATCCTGTTCCTCATCGGCCTTGCCATCGGAACGGTGGTCGGTGGCACGCGACTTGCCCGGCTGGTCGACGGCCTGCGTTCGCCGGTGTTGCTCGCCCTCGCCGGCCTTCTTGCGCGGGGTGCCTTTGTCGTCGTGCGCGCGGCGTCGTTCCACCATCTCGATGTGACGCTGGGCTTCCGCGTCGCCGGGCTCAAAATCCATCAACTTATCGAACTGGCCGCGTTGGCCATCGTGCTGACCGGGACGATCTGGGCCTGGCGCACCCCGCCGGCGCCGCCGCGCCGGCCGGGCTTTCACGCCTGAACGCCCACAGGTCTATTCGGCGGCGAGCGCCACCGCCGGCGACTGCTGCGGTCCACGCACCAGCCCGCCGGGCAGCGCGCCGGTCATGACGCCATCGCGGAAGGTCACGACACCGCTCTTGATGGTGACGCGATAGCCCTCGGCCTTCTGCAACAGGCGCTTGCCGCCGGCCGGCAGGTCGAACGCCATCCACGGCTTGCCGAGCTTGAGCGCGCCCATGTCGATGATGTTGACATCGGCGAGCATCCCCGGCGCCAGCACGCCGCGGTCATGCATGCCATAGAGGCGTGCCGTGTCGCTGCACTGGCGCTTGATGGCGTTTTCGAGGCTGATAGTGCCGCGCGCGCGGTCGCGGACCCAATGCTGGAGGAGATAGGTCGGCGACGCCGCGTCGCAGATCGTCCCGCAGTGCGCGCCGCCATCGGATAGCGACAGCACGACATCGTCACGCTCGAACAGCGGCGCGACGAAATCGAGATTGCCATCGGCGTAGTTGAGGATCGGGAAATAGATGAAGCCGGTGCCACCGTCGCGACTCATCAAATCATAGGCATATTCGGCCGGCGAGACCCCGGCGGCGGCGGCGCGCGCCGCGACGGTTTCGGCCTGGGTCGGCTCATAGTCGAAGCCGTCGGTCATCTCGTATTGCAGCGCAAAGCCTTGCGCGACCGCCATCAAAAGCCCGACGACGTCGCTGTCGGGATAGACATCGGCCTCGGCGAGCATCCGCGCCTTGAACGCCGGGTCCTGCAGCTTCGCCCACTGCGCGTCCCAAGGCAGCGCCGAAATCTCTGCCCAGGCCGGCTTGAACAGGAAGGGGTGCACGGTGCCGCGCCACGCCATCAGCACGCCATTGCCGCGGATGGCGATCTGGGCGACGATATTGGCGCCCTTGGCGTTCCACTCGGTCATCGCCGCAATCTGCTCGTCGAAGCTCAGTTCCTTGGCGATCGACTGGAGCATGGCGAAGGTCACCGGTAGCCCGGTTTCCTGGCTGAGTTGCCCCATCCAGCCGAATTCGTCCCATTCGCGGCGCAGGTCGGAGGCGATTTCGAAAACGCCATGCCCGGCGCGGGCGACGGCGCGGCCGATGCCGATCAGCTCTTCCTTGGTGGCGGTGGTGCCGGGGACGACTTCGCCGTCGATCGACTTGTGGAGGATGGTGCGGCTCGACGAGAAGCCGAGCGCGCCGGCGCGCAGGCCTTCCTCGACGATCGCCGACATCCGGGCGATCTCATGCTCGGTCGGCGCTTCGTTGCGCGCGCCGCGCTCGCCCATCACATAGGCACGCACCGCGCCATGGGGGACGTGGGTCGCGACGTCGATGGTGCGCGGGCGTTCTTCCAGCGCGTCGAGATATTCGGGAAAGCTCTCCCAGTTCCAGCGCATGCCTTCGGCGAGCGCGGTGCCGGGAATGTCCTCGACGCCTTCCATCAGCCCGATCAGCCATTGGTGGCGGTCGGGCGCGGCCGGCGCGAAGCCGACGCCGCAATTGCCCATGACGACGGTGGTGACGCCATGCCACGACGATGGCGCCATTTCCGAGTCCCACGTCGCCTGGCCGTCATAATGGGTATGGACGTCGACGAACCCCGGCGCGACGATCAGCCCTGCGGCGTCGATTTCCTCGCGGCCTCGGGCGGTCACGGTGCCGACGGCGCTGATGCGGTCACCATCCATGGCGAGGTCGCCGGTGAAGCGCGGCCGACCGCTGCCATCGACGATAGTGCCGTTGCGGATGACGAGATCATGCATGGCGCCGCTCCTGCTGCCGCGATTTGCACCAGCGATACCACGCCCGGCCTTGACGCCGGCACTGGCGGAAGTAGAAGGGGCGAACAGAAGCGGAACGATGGCAGGAGGCCGGCCTTGGCCGAATTCGTTGTCCACGGTGTCACGGGCAGTGCCTTTTGCCGGTCGGTGCTGGCGACGCTGGCCGAAAAGGGTGCCGACTGGCGCTTCGACGCGGTGCAGCCCGGCAGCTTCGACACCCCCGGGCATCGCCGTCTGCACCCCTTCGGCCGGGTGCCGATCCTCGATCACCGCGGTTTCCACCTCTACGAGACCCAGGCGATCCTGCGCTACCTCGACCGCGTGCTGCCGCAGCCACTACTGACTCCGGCAACGCCGCAGCTGGCGGCACGGATGGACCAGCTGCTGGGCATTACCGACGCCTATCTGTTCGGCGATTGTGCCAGCGTGCTGGTTCAGCAGCGCATCATCGGGCCGCAACTGACCGATACCCCCGCCGACGAGGCTGCCGTTGCCGCGGTCCTGCCGCGTGCCGACCTCGTGTTCGGCGAGCTGTCGCGCTGGCTGGGGCCACGGCAGTGGTTTGTCGGCGAGGCCATCACCTTGGCAGATATTCACGTCGCCGCGCTGCTCGATCTGCTGGTGATGACTCCCGAATGGCCGCGCCTCGTGGCGGGGCGCGGCAACCTCGTCGCCCATCTCGAGCGCATGCAGGACCGCCCGAGCTTCGCCCGCACGACGATGGCGCGATTGTTCACGCTCGCCGCCTGAGCGAGGCGTCGATCAGCCCTTGGGCTTGATGGCGTAGGTAACGGCGCCGCTGGTCTTGCCGTCGCTCTTCCCGGCCTGCACCGACAGGGTGCGCCCGGTCGCCTCGTCCTCGGCGCCGAACATGAAATTGCCCGCCGACGCGATCTGGGTAACCTTGCCGAGCCCGGCGGCGCGGGCCTTTTCCTTGTAGAAGGCGACGACTTCCTCCGGGCTTTGCGTCGTCGTTTCGTACATCACCATCTGGCTGGTGGTCTTGCCGTCGTTGCCGCCCATGGTGTGGACGACCGTGGCGCCGGGCAGCGCCGGGGCGAAGGCGGGGGCATCGGCGGGCCAGGCGGTCGCTGGACCCGCTGTCATCGTCACCTTCTCGCCATTGTCGCCGGTGGTTTCGATGCGCGTCTGCCCCTCGCCATCGCTGCCCTGGCTGACGGTCATCTTGCCGTTACCGGTGTCGATTGTCGTCGTCTTCTCGTCACCGCCGCCGCACGCGGCGAGGGTGAGCAGCAGCGCCGCGGGGGCAAGGCGAATCAGGCGCATCGACGGTCTCCTGGTTGAAGGTGCGGGTCAGCGCGCGACGATTTCGACGCGGCGGTTCTTCGCTTGGCCGGCGGGGGTGGCGTTGCTGGCGACGGGTGCCGCCATGCCGACGCCGACGGGGGTGAGCAGGGCGCGATCGACGCCATGCGCGCTGGCCAGCGCCGCGGTGATGGCGGCGGCGCGGCCCTGGCTGAGCTTGACGTTATAGGCATAATCGCCGGCAGCATCGGTGTGGCCGACGACGAGCACCGGCTTGCGGCTGGTCTTCATATAGCGGGCGATTTCGGCAAGCTGCGGCGCCGAGGCGGCGGTCGGCACCGTCTTGTCGGTATCGAACTGGATGGCATAGACGATGGCGCGCCCCCACGCGGCGATGTCGCGACCGATGGCGCCGGCATCGACGACGGTGATGCGGTTCTCCATCGCTTTCGGCTCGACAATGGTCAGCTCGACATTGGCGACATCGTAGATGCTGCTTTTCATGACGAGGACAGCCGCGAGCGTGCCATCGGCGCGGCGGCCAAGGGCATAGCGCGTGTCGGTCAGGTCGCCGCCGCCACGGCGGCGCAGCCGCCAATAGCCATTGCCGCAGCCCTCGCGCTGCTCGCAGGTGGCGACGATCCGGAAGCCCTGCGTCCGCAGCAGTTCCTGATAGTTGCGCCAGACCTCGAGGACGGAGCGGCCTTTGGGAATGTCATAGCCGATCCTCGATACCTTGCCTTCGGCGCGCAGGAAGGTGCCGGGCTTGTCGTCCTCGGGCCGGCCGACGATCCGCGCCTGGGCGAGCTTGGCCTCGTCATAGGCCTTGACGTCATATTCGGTGATCGTCGCCCCGTCGTAGCGCGGGAACAGCGGGTGGTCGCTCGATCCCGGGCGGTCGGCGGCCGCGGCGGGCGCGGCCAATGCCAGCGTCAGCACCCCCGGTGCGATCGCATGCTGCCAAGCTTTCACGGACATCCCCCGGCTTGCTGGTTGTCGCGACCTTATACGCGAGCGGCGCCGAGGTCGATGCGTGCCGTGTTCAAGCGCCACTCAATTGCTTCGCGCCGCCCCGCCGGCTAAGGCGCCGTTCATGAGCAACCAGCAGGCGGCCACGGGCGACGACACGATCATCGAAGGCCGCGCGCCGCTGGTCGCGGTGTTCGAAAATGGCTGCAAAGCCGCCGACCAGTGGCGAATCGGCACCGAGCACGAGAAATTCGTCTATCGCAAAGCCGATTTCACCGCGCCGGGCTATGCCGAACCCGGCGGCATCCGCGACCTGCTTGCCGGCATGACTGCCTATGGCTGGGAGCCGGTGACCGAGGGCGACAATGTTATTGCCCTGAAAGGCGCCGATGGCGCCATCAGCCTCGAACCCGCCGGCCAGTTCGAACTGTCGGGGGCGCCCGTCGAGACGATCCACGAAACCTGCGCCGAATCGAACCGTCATCTCCAGCAATGCCGCGAGGTCGGCGATCGCCTCGGCCTTGGCTTCCTCGGGCTCGGCTTCTGGCCCGACAAGGCGCGCGCCGAGCTGCCGGTGATGCCCAAGGGCCGCTATACCATCATGCGGGCGCACATGCCGCGCGTCGGCAGCCTCGGGCTCGACATGATGCTGCGCACTTGCACCATCCAGACCAACCTCGACTATGCGTCGGAAGCCGACATGGTGAAGAAGTTTCGCGTGTCGCTGGCGGTGCAGCCGCTCGCCACCGCGCTGTTCGCCAATTCGCCCTTCACCGAAGGTCGGCCCAACGGCTTCAAGAGCTTCCGCAGCCATATCTGGACCGATACCGACCCGGCGCGCACCGGCGTGCTGCCGTTTGTTTTCGAGGACGGCTTCGGCTTCGAACGCTATGCCGACTATGCCCTTAATGTGCCGATGTACTTCGTCTACCGCGACGGCCGTTATATCGACGCCGCCGGGCTCAGCTTCCGCGACT
The DNA here is from genome assembly GCA_001295935.1 of alpha proteobacterium AAP81b. Classification (GTDB taxonomy): domain Bacteria; phylum Pseudomonadota; class Alphaproteobacteria; order Sphingomonadales; family Sphingomonadaceae; genus Sandarakinorhabdus. Next base: position 8,688 of record LJHX01000135.1, on the reverse strand, counting down.
TTCTCGATGGCCGATTGAGCGTGCTGCCCGGCGAGAAGCCGACCGTCGGCGACTGGAAGGACCATCTGTCGACCGCCTTCCCCGAAGTCCGGATGAAGTCCTATCTCGAAATGCGCGGCGCCGATGGCGGGCGCTGGGACCGAATCTGTGCGCTGCCGGCGCTGTGGGTCGGGCTGCTGTACGACGCCACCAGCCTCGATGCCGCCTGGGACCTCGTCAAGGACTGGAGCGCCGAGGATCACCAGCGGTTGCGCGACGAAGTGCCGACGCGGGCGCTCGCCGCCGCCTGCCCCGGAACGGGGACGCTGCAGGGGCTGGCGCGCGAGGTCCTCGCCATCGCCGACGCCGGCCTCGCCCGTCGCGCCCGTCTCAACCGTATGGGCGACAGCGAGCAGGGCTTCCTCAGCCCGCTGCGGATCATCGCGGAATCCGGCGAAACCAACGCCGATCGGCTGCTGGCCCTTTACGAAGGCGCCTGGGATGGCGATATCACCCGCGTCTATGCGACCGAAAGCTACTGAAGAGCGTCGCGCGGGCCTCCCTGCCATTGCCGGAAAGTGTTGCCGCTCATGCGCTGGCTCATGCGCTCCAAGATTCACAACGCCACCGTCACCGAAGCGAACCTTGCCTATGTCGGGTCGATCAGCATCGATGCCGATTTGCTTGATCGCGTCGGGCTGTGGCCGGGCGAGAAGGTGCTCGTCGTCTCCAACACCTCGGGGGCGCGGCTGGAAACCTATGTGCTGACGGCGCCGCGCGGCAGCGGCTATATCGCCATGAACGGCGCCGCCGCGCATCTCATCGAGGCCGGCGAGCAGATCATCATCATGGGCTTCGAGCTCGCCGCCGCGCCCGTCGAGCCTCGGGTGATCCTGGTCGATTCTGACAATCGCTTCCTGCGCGACCTCAGCGAAGTCGCTGGCCAGACGGTCAGCTGACCGCCGAAGCCAGGCCGCCGGCAAGCACCGGCGACTGGTACGCCGGATCATGAGCGAAGGGCAGCGGCGCCCCGGTTCGTAGCGCCGCCAGCACCTTGGCAAAGCTTGTCGCGGCGCGAAAACCCAGGCGCCGTTCGGCGTGGCCGGCGTCATAGACGCGGCCGATGCTCGCCGGCAGCGTCCAGCCGCGCGCTGCATAAAGCGCTGGCGCATCCGGGAAGCAGCGCGCGATGACCACGGCAGCGTCGCGCTTGAGTTCGGCGGCGTCGGCGCGCGCGAAGGGCGTCGGCGCCGACAGCAGGAACAGGTCGAAGCCGAGCGCCGGGGCGCGCGCCAGGGCCGCCACATGGGCATCGGCGGCATCCTCGACGGTCAGGCGGCGATGCAGCAACTCATTGGCCTTGAGGTTGTCGCCGGCGGGGACGCGGTGGGTGTCGTCGTCCTCGGGAAAGAAGCGCCCCGTCCGCAGCACAACGGCGGCGAGGCCATGGTCGGTGGCGTAGAGCCGGCACAGGCCCTCGGCGGCGAGCTTGGTGACGCCATAGATGTTGCGCGGGGCGAGCGGGCCATGGCTTTCGTCGAGCCAGACCGCGGCGTCGCCGGCTTCGGCGCGGACGTTGGCGTCGATCATCAGCGACGTTGTCGAGGTGAAGACGAAGCGGTCATGCCCGGCCGCGCGCGCCGCTTCGAGCAGGTTGAGCGTGCCCGTCACATTGACGTCGATGAAGGCCTGCACCGGGTAGCGCGCGATGTCGGGCTTGTGGAGCGCCGCGCCATGGATCACCGCTTCGACCCCGCATGCGAAGGCATGGTCGACGACGGCGCGGTCGGCGACCGAGCCGATGACGTTGGTGTCCGGCCCCGGCGCCACATCGAGCCCGGTGACCTTATGCCCGGCGGCGCGCAGCCGCGGCGCCAGATGCCGCCCGAGCCAGCCCGACGACCCGGTCAGCAGGACGTGCATCAGCCCCGGCGCGCCGCCGCATAAAGCGCGATCGCCGCGGCATTGGAGACGTTGAGGCTCTCGACCTCGGCGGCGATCGGCAGCCGGGCGATCTGGTCGCATTTCTCGCGGGTCAGCGGCCGCAGCCCCTCGCCCTCGGCGCCGAGCACCAGGCACGGCGTCGTCGCGGCAAGCGCGGTTTCGATGTCGGTGTCGGCGCTGCCGTCGAGGCCGATGCGCCAGAAGCCCGCCTCGGCGATCTCGTCGAGCGCGCGTGCAAGATTGACGACGCGCGACCAGGGCAGTTTCTCGAGCGCTCCCGAGGCCGCGCGCGCCAAGGTGCCGGTCTCGCCCGGCGAATGGCGATCCTGGGTGACGATGGCGCGCGCGCCAAAGGCCAGCGCCGAGCGCATGATGGCACCGACATTATGGGGGTCGGTCACCTGGTCCAGAACGACGATCGGGCGCTTTTTCGCATCGCCCTGCGCCGCTGCCAGGATGTCGCCGAGCCAGACCGATTCGAGGGGCTCGACTTCGAGGACGAAACCCTGGTGCGGCGCGTCGGCGGGGATCAGCCGGCCGAGATCATGGTCGTCGCCATATTGGATGGTGACGCCGGCAGGCATCTCGAACTGTCGCGCCGTTTCATGGCTGACGTGCAGCTTGCGAAAGCTGCGCTCGGGGTTGGCCAGCGCCGCGAACACGGCATGCCGGCCGTAAAGGCGAGGAAAGGGGCTCTTCTGGCCCTGGTTTTTCGGATGTGGTCGACGGCCCATGGCCTGCCATAGCCGCCGACACGCGATCCGGCAAAGCGATCAACCGCCCGGACGGGTGGCCTGGGTGGCGGTGGCAACCGCGGCATCGAATTCAGCCGCGGTCATGCCGATCGACAGCGCGTTGTTGATGACCGCGAACGACGTCAGCGGCAGGCGGACCTCGCCGCGCGGCGTTGTCAGCACGGCAAAATCGCCGTCGCGCGCCTTGATGGTGCCGACGACATTGCCGGCGGCGCCCTTGACGGGCGCCCCTGCCACGACAAGCTGGCCGACCGCGGCGGTGCGCTGGGCGTTGGCAGCACCGGCGGCAGCGTCGATATCGGCCTTGGTCGCGGCGAGTACCGGGCCATTGGCGCCGGCGCCGAACGACGCTGCCGGGATGGTCACCTCGTTGCTGCCTGTGGAAACGACGACGCCATTGGCGCCGATCGCCTTGATCGTGCCAACGGCCTCGCCGCTGGTATGGTACACCGTGGCGCCGACGCTGAGCGCCGGAGCCGCGGGCGCGGCGGTTGCCGCCGGCTCGGCGGGGGCGCCGGCAGGTTGCGCAAGCGCCGTCGTGGCGCCGAGCGACAGAGCGGTAAGAATGATGATGTTGCGCATGGGAACCTCCGACCCCTGCCAACGCACATTCGGCGCGAGGGTTCGCGGCGAAGGGCGAATTCGGCGATGGATCGTGGTGGCGGCGGGACGACCCGCCCGCGTCATGACCGGGCGGCGGCTGGTGGAGGGGGTTGGATTTGAACCAACGTAGGGTGAAACCCGGCAGATTTACAGTCTGCTGCCATTGACCGCTCGGCCACCCCTCCACGCGCTTGCGCGCAACCGCCGCGCGCCTGCTGCGCCAGAGCGCGGCCGGACTTCGCGGCGCGAAGAGCGCGCCTAGTGGCGAAACCCCGCGCCCGAGTCAACGGCACAGCGGCGGCGGAGAACGCCGGGCTTAGCTGCGATCGGGAACGACGCGATCGCGTCCCATGCGCTTGGCGGTGTAGAGGGCGCGATCGGCGCGTTCGACCAGGCTGTCGCAATCATCGTCGGCGCGGTCGCCGGCGACGCCCGCCGAAAAGCTGATCCGCCCCATGCTCGATCCATCGGCGGCGTTGCGCAGGATTTGCCCGGCGAGCGCCGCGCGGGCGCGATCGATGACACCGACCCCGCCGGCGATATCATGGTCGGGGATGACGACGACGAACTCCTCGCCGCCAAGGCGGCCGACGAAGCCGCCGGTCGGCGCTACCCGGTCGGCGAGGTGGCCGGCGACGAAGCGCAGGACTTCGTCACCGAGCCCATGGCCGAAACGGTCGTTGAAGCGCTTGAAATGATCGATATCGACGATGGCGACGGCAAGCTCACTGCCCGCCTCGCGGGCGCTCGCTTGCGCCTTTCCGAGCGCTTCGAAGGTGCCGCGGCGGTTGAGCACGCCGGTCAGCGCGTCGGTGACGGCGGCACGCTCGGCCTTGCCCAGCGCCTCGACGAGGCCGCGGGTTTCCGAGGCGGCGGCGGCGAGTTCGCCTTCGAGACGGGTATTGGCGGCCTGCATCGTCGTCGTCGCGGCGCCGAGCTGCGCCAGCAGCGCCGCCAGCGCGCCGGCGTCGAGCGGGCCTTCGAGGCGGGCGCCGCCATCGGCGATGGCGCGGCCATAGTCGGCGATATCGGTGCGCCCGGCCTCGATCCGCCGGGTCAGCGCCTCGGCCTGGCCGTGCGCCGCGGCGACGAGCGCCGTGACTTCGGCCTTGCTGTCGCCGCCATGGGCGCGGGCGAGGTCGGCGATCGCCGCCTGGCTGAAGCTGCCGAGCGCAATGGCGGTATCGATGGCGAGGCTGAGCGCGTGATCCTCGTCGCGGACGTAGCGCCAGAGCAGCGCATAGGTCGGCGGATCGAGGACCAGGCGATGGGCTACGGCGAGGCTGCGCACCTGATCGAACCAGACGAGGCTGGGCGCCGCAGCGGCATCGGCGCCTGCGGCACCTGCCGCCCGCTCGATCCGCCTGTTCTCAGCCGCCATTCCTGCCCTCCTTCATCCGCGCCGCAAAGGGGAACGGCAAGGGGCAGGGGCGATTAAGCCGGCGTCGATCGAAAAAATGGCTGGAGCGGGTAGCGGGGATCGAACCCGCATCACAAGCTTGGAAGGCTAGTGCTCTACCATTGAGCTATACCCGCAGTGCCTTTGTCGGATAGCCGCGCCGGCGGCGGCATTCAACCCGCTGCCGCATCGGCTTGCACGCCGGGCGGTGCCCCGCTATAGCCCGCCGTCCGGCGCTAGGAGTGTAGCTCAGCTGGTAGAGCATCGGTCTCCAAAACCGAGGGCCGGGGGTTCGAGCCCCTCCACTCCTGCCAGTCGCGCTTGCAAAAGCGTGGCGGGTGGCACAGATGCTGGCAGGTTCCACCGGCGACCGGTCACCCGGCGCCGGTTTTTGGTGTTTTCAAGTAAGCGAGAAGCGACCGAATCGATGGCCACTCTGAAAGGCGCGGCGCCTGTCCGTGCCGAGCCGAAGAAACCCCGGGTCTCCCCCGGCGAGTTCGTCCAGCAGGTGCGGACCGAAACGCGCAAGGTCGTCTGGCCGACGCCGGCCGAGACGATGCGCATGACGGTGATGGTGCTGATCATGACGACGATCCTCGCGGTGTTCTTCCTCGGCGTCGACCAGGTGATCGGCGGCTTCGTCCGCTTCCTGCTCAGCTTCGCGGGGACCACTGCCTGATGGCTCGCTGGTACATCATCCACGCCTATTCGGGTTTCGAGAACAAGGTTCGCGAGGCGATCCTCACCGAAGCGACGCGCATGGGGCTCGATGCCTTCATCGACGAAGTCGCGGTGCCCGCCGAAACCGTTACCGAGGTGTTCAAGGGCAAGAAGCGCCAGGTCGAGCGCAAGTCGATGCCCGGCTATGTCCTCGCCAAGCTCGAGATGACCGACGACGTCTATCACCTCGTCAAGAACACCCCGAAGGTGACGGGCTTCCTCGGGCAGCAAAACAAGCCGCAGCCGATCAGCGAGGCCGAAGCCTCGCGGATGCTCAACACCAAGGTCGAGGAAACCCCTGCGGCCAAGATCAAGCGCAAGGCCAATTTCGAGATCGGCGACCAGGTTCGCGTCCTCGATGGGCCGTTTGCCAGCTTCAACGGCCTGGTCGAGGAAATCGACTTCGACCATGGCCGCGTCAAGGTTTCGGTGTCGATCTTCGGCCGGGCAACCCCCGTCGAACTCGGCTTCGAACAGGTCGAAAAGGCGAAATAACGCCCTTTCGACTTCCACCCGTGGGAGGCAGCCTCCGGCTGCCGCACGCACCACAACAGGAGAGCCCCCGTGGCAAAGAAGATTACCGGCTATATCAAGCTGCAGGTGAAAGCCGGCAGCGCCAACCCCAGCCCGCCGATCGGCCCCGCGCTCGGCCAGCGCGGCGTCAACATCATGGAATTCTGCAAGGCCTTCAACGCCAAGACCGAAAGCCTCACCAAGGGCACGCCGATCCCGACGGTGATCACCGTCTATGCCGATCGCTCGTTCAGCTTCATCACCAAGACGCCGCCGGCCTCTTTCCTGATCAAGGAAGCCGCCGGCCTCAAGTCGGGCGGCACGACGCCGGGCAAGGGCGCGCCCGCCGGCAAGATCACCCGCAGCAAGCTGCGCGAGATCGCCCAGGTGAAGATGCCTGACCTGAACGCGCACGACATCGACGCGGCAACCCGGACCATCGAAGGCAGTGCCATCGCGATGGGCCTCGAAGTGGTGGAGGGCTGATATCATGGCACAGTCGAAGAAGGCCAAGGCACTCGCTGCCACCGTCAATCCCGAAGCGCTCTATCCGCTCGAAACCGCGATCCAGATGGTCAAGGACCTGGCGACCGCCAAGTTCGACGAGACCATCGAAGTCGCGCTCAACCTCAACGTCGATCCGCGCCACGCCGACCAGATGGTCCGCGGCGTCGTCACCCTGCCCAAGGGCACCGGCAAGACCGTCCGCGTCGGCGTCTTCGCGCGCGGCCCCAAGGCCGATGAAGCCCGCGCCGCCGGCGCCGATATCGTCGGCGCCGAGGATCTGCTTGAAATCGTCCAGGGCGGCACCATCGACTTCGATCGCTGCATCGCGACGCCCGACATGATGGGTCTCGTCGGCCGCCTCGGCAAGGTGCTCGGCCCCAAGGGGCTGATGCCCAACCCCAAGCTCGGCACCGTCACCATGAACGTCGGTGAGGCGGTCAAGGCGGCCAAGGGCGGCCAGGTCGAATATCGCGTCGAAAAGGCCGGGATCATCCACGGCCGCCTCGGCAAGGCGAGCTTCTCGGCCGAGGATTTGCGCGCCAATTTCGACGCGCTGCTCGACGCCATCATCAAGGCCAAGCCGTCGGGCGCCAAGGGCAAGTACCTCCAAAAGGTGGCGCTCAGCTCGACGATGGGCGCCGGCGTCCGTGTCGACACGACGACGGTCGGCAACATCATCTGATCGAATGCCCCGCGGCAAGCGGGGCTTGTCATCGGCGGCGGCCCTGTGTATGGGCCGCCGCCTTGCCGCTCCTCTTCCGAGGCGCGGCACCGTCCGAGATTGCAGGTGCCCTTCGGGGCCTGAACCGGGGAAACCCGGGCCGGCATGAGACGAGGAACGATTGCTCCCTTTGCCGTGCGATGGCGATCGGGGTCTTGTGAGGCCGGCAGACGCTGCGCCGATCGAGCGATCCTTTGCGGACGGGCCAATGGGCCCGAAGCACCCCTTCAGGCCCCTTGGCTCCGAGGCCCTAACCGGCCGCAACCGGCCCTGGCATCCGCCATGGCCGAACTGAAGGAGAGACCATGGATCGCGCCGAAAAAGCCGAAATGATCTCGGGGCTCGCCAAGACGCTCGCCGAAACGTCGGTCATCGTCATCACCCGCAACCACGGGCTGACGGTCGCCCAGGTCACCGACCTGCGCAACCGGATGCGCGCCGCCGGCGCGAGCTTCAAGGTGACCAAGAACCGTCTGGCGCGCATCGCGCTCGACGGCACGCCCTATCAGCCGATCGGTGACCTGCTCACCGGTCCGGTGGCCTTTGCCACGTCGACCGATCCGGTCGCCGCGGCCAAGGTGGCAGTCGATTTCGCCAAGACGACCGACAAGTTCGAAATCGTCGGTGGCTCGCTGCCCGGGCAGATGCTCGATGTGAACGGTATCAAGGCTTTGGCCGAACTGCCGTCGATCGACGAACTGCGCGCCAAGATCATCGGCGTCATCGTTGCCCCCGCCACCAAGCTTGCCCAGCTGGCCAATGCGCCCGCCGCCAAGCTGGCGCGGGTCTTCGCCGCCTATGGCGACAGCGAGAACGAAACCGCAGAAGCCGCCTGACCCCATCGCAACCACGCTTATCTGGAGACCTTAAATGGCTGACCTCAATTCCATCGTCGAACAGCTTTCGTCGCTGACCGTCCTCGAAGCCGCCGACCTTGCCAAGATGCTTGAAGAAAAATGGGGCGTCTCGGCCGCCGCTGCCGTCGCCGTCGCCGGCCCGGCCGCTGCCGCCGCGCCCGCCGCCGCGGTTGAAGAGAAGACCGAGTTCGACGTCGTCCTGACCGGCGACGGCGGCAAGAAGATCAACGTCATCAAGGAAGTCCGCGCCATCACCGGCCTCGGCCTGACCGAAGCCAAGACGCTCGTTGAATCGGCTCCCAAGGCCGTCAAGGAAGGCGTCTCGAAGGCCGACGCCGAGAAGTGGAAGAAGCAGCTCGAGGACGCCGGCGCGACCGTCGAACTGAAGTAAGCCGCAGCGCGGCCGCGCGCTGGACCGGCTTTGCGCAGCAAAGACGTGAAGCGCGCGGACTCGGCGCTTGGCCGGCCAGCGGATCGGCGACCCTTCGTCGCCGATCCGTCTGACGTCAGTCGCGGCTTTGCCGCGGCCCTCTTGCCTTCAATCGATCAGGGGGCAGCCTTTCGGGGCTACCCCTTTTTCATTGCCGGGTGCGCTAGAGCGGTTTTCACGGTGGTTGGATCATCGGCACGGCGGCGATTTTGGTTCGTGGCAAGGAGCGAGGAGGGCGCGATGCCTTGGGCATCGTAACC
>LJHX01000134.1 GCA_001295935.1 alpha proteobacterium AAP81b | reverse complement strand
GACCACCCCCTCCCGCTCGGCGAAGACGCCGAGTCGCCTCCCCCCTCAAGGGGGAGGAAATCGCGCGCCGTCATACCGCCACCTCGCGCGCCACCTGGACGTCGTCGAAGGGCAGCACGCGGTCGCCGACGATCTGGCCCTGTTCATGGCCCTTGCCGGCGATCAGCACGACGTCGTCCGCCTCCGCCATCGCGACGGCAGCGGCGATCGCGTCGCGGCGGTCGCCGATCTCGCGCGCGCCGCGCGCCCCCGCCAGCACCGCGGCGCGGATCGCGGCGGGTTCCTCGCCGCGCGGATTGTCGTCGGTGACGATCGCCACATCGGCGGTGCGCACCGCGACCTCGCCCATCAGCGGTCGCTTGCCCTGATCGCGGTCGCCGCCGGCGCCGAAGACCAGGATCAGCCGGCCGCGTATATGGGGGCGCAGCGCCGCGGTCGCCGCCGCCAGCGCGTCGGGGGTATGGGCATAATCGACATAGACCGGCGCGCCGGAGCGCGCGATGACGGCGCGTTCGAGCCGGCCGCGCACCGGCTGCACCCGGGCAAGGCCCGCCAGCGTGCCGGCAAGATCGCCGCCGGTCGCCACCACCAGCCCCGCCGCGACGAGCGCATTGGCCGCCTGATAGGCACCGATCAGCGGCAGCTGCACCTTGTGGCGCGTGCCCTCGGCGTCGATTTCAAGCGTCTGGCCGAGCTGCGTCGGCGTCCGCCCGACGAGGCGCAGCATTTCGCCCGCCTGCCCCACCGTCAGCAGCCGCAGCCCGCGCGCCCGTGCCGCGGCGATGACCTCTCCGCTCCAGGGCTCGTCGTCGGCCCAGACCACCACGGCGCCGTCGGCGCTCACCACGTCGCTGAACAGCCGCCGCTTGGCGGCGAAATAGGCCGCCATCGTGCCGTGATAATCGAGGTGATCGCGCGACAGGTTGGTGAACGCCGCCGCCGCCACCGGCAGGCCCTCGGTGCGGAACTGGTCGAGGCCGTGGCTCGATGCCTCGAACGCCGCATGGCTGACTCCCTCGCGCTGCAGCCCGGCCATATTGGCGAGAAAGGTCACGACATCGGGGGTGGTCAGGCCCGTCGACACCTGCTCGTTGGCAGTCGTCACCCCCAGGGTGCCGATGCTCGCCGCGGCATGGCCGGCCAGCCGCCACAGCTGCCGCGTCAGCTCGACGGTCGAGGTCTTGCCGTTGGTGCCGGTCACCGCCACCGTCACCGCCGGAAAGGGCGCGAAAAAACGCGCCGCCAGCGCCGCGAACGCCGCGCGTGGCTCCTCGGCGGCAACATGCAGCGCGCCATCGACGGCGACGCCCGGCCGCGTCACCACCGCCACCGCCCCGGCGGCGATCGCCGCGGCAATGAAATCCTCGCCATTGACGCGCGCGCCGCGAAAGGCGCCGAACACCGTCCCCGGCGCCACCTTGCGGTGATCGAGGGCAAAGCCGGTGATCGTCGTGTCGCCGCCGCCGGCGACCAGGGCCCCCAGCTTCATTCGGCAACCTTGGTGCCGGTCGGCAGCAGGCTCGACACATCGAGGTCGCGCGACGCATCGGGGGTGACGCCGAGCAGCGGGCCGATGCGCGGGATCAGCCGGCCGACAACGGGCGCCACCACCATGCCGGCGGTCTTGAAGCCGGCGCTGGCCTTGGAGCCGCGCGGATTGTCGATCATCACGACGACGACATAGCGCGGCGCGTCCATCGGAAAGGCCGCCGCCAGCGTCGAGACATTGGCGCCGCGGATATAGCGGCCGTTTTCGTTCTTTTCGGCGGTGCCGGTCTTGGCGCCGACGCGATAGCCGGCGGCATCGGCAAAGCGCGCCGTGCCGTTGAGCGCCGTCAGCCGCAGCAGCTTGCGCATTTCGTCGGACGTGCCCGCCGAGAACACCCGCCGGCCGGCAGGCGGCGCACCGTCGCGCTTGAGCACCGTCAGCGGGCGGTAGATGCCGCCATTGACCAGCGTCGCATAGGCGCTGGCGAGGTGCAGCGGCGTCACGGTGATGCCATGGCCATAGGCAATGGTCATGGTGGCAAGCTCGCCCCAGTTCGACCAGGCCGGCAGCTGCGGATCGCGCAGTTCGGGCAGCTCGATCTCGACGCGGCGGGTGAAGCCCAAGGCTTCGAGCATCGCCTTCTGGCGGTCGCGGCCGATCTCGGCGGCAATCCGCGCCGTGCCGATGTTGGACGAATGGGTGAATATCTCGGGAACGGTCAGCCAGCGGTTGAGCGCATGGTCGTCGCGGATGCGGAAGCCGGCGATCGACAGCGGCGCGCTCGCGTCATAGGTCTTCGACATCGAGGTGATGACCCCGGTGTCGAGCCCCGACGCCAGGGTCAGCGCCTTGAAGGTCGAGCCGAGTTCGTAGCGGCCGTAGCTCGCCTTGTTGAACGCCGGCTGGCCGTCCTTGCCCGGCGCATTGGGGTTGAAATCGGGCAGCGACACCATGGCGACGACCTCGCCCGAGGTCGCGTCGACGACGACGCCGGCGGCGCCCTCGGCCTGCTGGTCGGCGACGAGGGCGCGCAATTCCGAATCGAGCGCCTGCTGGACGCGAATGTCGAGCGCCAGCCGCAGCGGGGTGGCCCGCGTCGCCGGCGCCGACAGGCGGCTTTCGAAGGTCTTTTCAACGCCATAGACACCGGTGCCGCGATCGTCGGTGTAGCCGATCAGATGCGCCGCCAGGGCGAAATTGGGATAGAGGCGCTCGCCCTCGCGGCGCAGTTCGATGGCGGGCTCGCCGAGATCGTTGATGCGCTTGGCTTCGGCGGGCAGCACGCGGCGGGCGATGTAGCGGAAGCTGCCGCGGTGGGTCAGCTCGTCATAGATTGCCGCCTCGCTGCGATCGCCGAGGATCGCGGCGATGCGGCGGGCGAGCTCGCGCGGCTCCGACGCCAGCTTGCGGGGTTCGACGGCGATGGCATAGGCCTCGAAGGTCCGCGCCAGCTCGACGCCGTTCCTGTCGACGATATCGGCGCGCGGCGGCGCGCTCGCCGCCGGGCGTACCGCGGCGGCGGCGGTCGCCTCGAAGACCGCCAGATCGGTCAGCCGCAGCGCCAGCACCGGCGGCAGCGCAACGAACATCAGCAGCAGCACGCCGAGGCGCTGGCGTGCCTGGGCGCGCGCCAATTGCTGCTGGCCGGCGATCGGGCCGGCGCCGAGGGGAGGCACCACCGCCACCATGGCTCAATTGCCCGGATCGGTGGTGGCGGTGGCGGCGGTGCTGCTGGCGGCATCGCCGGCGCGATAGCTCGCCTTGACCACCCGCGCGGCGGTTGCCGGCGCGGCGTAGGCGACTTCGACGACGGGCGCGGCGGCCGGCGCCGGCGCCGCGGCGACGGCATATTGCACTGGCGGTGGCGGCGGTGGCGGCGCGATGAAGGCGGCAAGCTGGACGGGCGAGCGCAGATATTGCGTCGCCGCCGGCGCCGCCATCTTGAAGACCTGGTTGTTCCAGCCCTCGACCGCCGGCATGCGGGCGCGGGTCAGGCGCTCGTTCTCAAGGGCATGGATGCGCTCGGCCTCGTCGGCGAGGGTCATTTCGAGCTTGCGCAGCTGGGCGCGCTCGCCGGCGACGCGCAGGTTGATCGAATAGCTGGCGACCGCGGTGGCGATCGTCGCCGAGACCATCAGCGTGACCCCGAGATAATTCCTCATGCGGCAACACTCCAGGCAGGGGCGGACGTGCGCACCGCGGCGCGCAAGGTGGCGGAGCGGGCGCGCGGATTGGCGGCGATTTCGGCGGCGGATGGGCGCACGGCGCGCGGCAGCTTGGCGAAGCTCGGCGGGCGCGGCGCGGCGAGCGCCGGGGCGTGGCGCGAGCCGCCGGGCGCGGCCCCTGAGCGATCGCGCAGGAAATTCTTGACCCGGCGATCCTCGGCCGAATGAAAGCTGACGACGGCAAGGCGCCCGCCGGGGCGCAGCAGCCGCTCGGCGGCGATGAGGCCGGCGTCGAGCTGGCCGAGTTCGTCGTTCACATGGATACGGATCGCTTGGAAGGTGCGCGTCGAGGGGTCCTTCCCCCCCGACTGGGGGCCGAGCACCGATCGCACCAGCCGCGCGAGCTCCGAAGTGCGCAGCAGCGGCCGGTCGGCGACGATGGCACGGGCGATACGCCTTGCGCCGGGCTCGTCGCCCAATTGGAAGATGACGTCGGCGATCTCGGCTTCGCTGGCGGTATTGAGGAAATCGGCGGCGGTCATGCCGTCGGCGCCCATCCGCATGTCGAGCGGGCCATCGGCCTGGAAGGAGAAGCCGCGCGCCGCGGTATCGAGCTGGATCGACGACACGCCGATGTCGAAGGCGATCGCATCGACGCCGGTGACGCCATGCTCGGCCAGCCCCGCCGCCATTTCGGCGAAGGGGCGCAGGATCAGCGTGACGCGGGGATCGGCGGCGAGGTCGGCGCTGGCGGCATGGGCGGCCGGGTCGCGGTCGAAGGCCAGCACCCGCCCGGCGCCGGCGGCGAGCGCCGCACGGGTATAGCCGCCGGCGCCGAGCGTCGCGTCGACACAGGTGTCGCCCGACGCCAGGGCGAGCGCGGCGATGACCTCGGCGAGGAGGACGGGGGTGTGCGGCGCGGTCACGACGCGACGCCCTCGCCGGCGTCGCGCGGCGGCTCGATCTCGGGCAGGCCCTTGGCAGCCATCTCGCGGCGCAGGATGCGCAGCAGCCGCGGCTCGACGCCGGGAATTTCGAGGAAGCGATAGGGGTTCCACATCTGGAACCAGTCGCCGCCGGCGATGAACCAGACGTGGGTGGTGATGTCGGCGAGGTCCTTCATGCCGGCGCTGAGCACGATGCGCCCGGCATCGTCGAAGCTGAAGGGCAACACGCCGCCGAAGCGGAAGATCGACTGCAAGGCACCGTCGGCGGTGTCGTCGTCATGACCCTTGGCGGCCAGCCGCGCCCGGATCTCGGCGCGATGGGTCGAATCATAGGCGACGAGGCAGTCGAGGCCGGTCGCCGGGCCGATGAACACCTGGCGGTCGTTCGAGCGCCTGACGATGGTTTCGCGGAACTCAGCCGGGATCGACAGGCGGTTCTTGCCGTCGATGCCATTCAACGCATGGCCTGAGAAGATGACTTGGTCCACCGGCGCCCCAGCACCATGGGCGGCGGTCCCGTGGCGGTCGGCTCCGGAACGACCCCCGGCGACTCCCCTCCACACGACACGGCTCGCTACCCGCCCATGTTGTGGACAGGTTTACCATGGTACTTCATCCCATTCAACGGGATTTCGTGGTCCGAAGCATGGGTGTCCGTGGGATTACCGTGGATAAAAGCGCCGAATACGCGTTTTGTTCTTCTCCTGTTCCAAGTCGTTCCAGCTGTGGATAAGTCTGTGGTCTAGAGCGGTTTTCACGGTGGTTGGATCATCGGCACGGTGGCGATTTTGGTTCGTGG